>JAKLEC010000005.1 GCA_022711715.1 Acidobacteriota bacterium | reverse complement strand
CCTCGAGCCCGAGCACTGGGCCGACATCCTGGCCACCCTGCGGCGCTACCGCCTGGCCGTGGACATCCAGTACGCCGACAGCCTCTTCTTCCAGCGCGTCTTCCGCGCCCACCCGCAGGGGCTGTTCTTCGCCGGCCGCCTGAAGCTGAACGTCAAGAAGATGGGGGTCATCCGCGAAGGCCGCGACGAGGCGGGGAAAAGCAAGAACGTGTACGACACGGTCGAGATGTGGGAGATGGAAATGCAGGTCGGGCTGATCGACGGCGATGCCCGGCGCCTCCTCTGGCAGGAGACCTACGCCGAGAAGGGCGAGCCCGTCGCCGGCGCCACAGCGCGCTTCACCTTCAGCAGCATGTTCGCCAAGCTCGCCGCCAGGCTGACCGCCGCCCTGCAGCCGCGCAAAACGGAGCAGGAACGACACATCCTGGGCCGGTAGGAGGGCTCCATGAAAAGAACGATCGTCGCCCTGGCCGCGTTCCTGTGGGCCGCCTCCCTGGGCGCCCAGTATTCTTATTATTACGGCAAGAACAAGGTGGTGCAGCGCGCCTTCCCCTGGAAGCACGCCGACACCAAGCATTTCCGCATCTTCCATTACATGGAGGACAGGGACCTGCTGCAGCGCATCGCCGTCGAGGCCGAGAAGGCCTACGAGAAGCTCTCCTCGCTGCTGAACGTGAACATCGAGGAACGCACGCCGATCATCTTCTACAACAAGCAGACCGATCTGGAGCAGACCAACCTCTATCCGGGCCTCATCGCCCCCGGCAGCTTCGAGGGCTTCGCCGAGCCGGTCGGCAACCGCGTGGTCATCTACGGCAACCGCACCAGCGAGGACCTGGGGCGGCTGATCAGCCACGAGCTCGCGCACATCTTCGAGTACGCCATCCTCTACAAGAACCGCTCGGCGGGCATGTTCGACTACAACCGCCCGCCTGACTGGGTGCTGGAGGGCTTCGCCGACTTCGTGACCGGCCATTGGGAGAGCTTCAACCTGATGACCGTCATCGACGCCGTGCTCAGCGACCGCATGCCCGAGGTGCAGGAGGACGGCGACATCGCTTCCGCCTCCTCCAGCAACCGCGTGGCCTACGACTTCGGCCACCTGATGTACGAGTTCTTCTACGAGAAGTTCGGCAAGAAGGGGGTCCGCGACCTGCTGCAGAGCCAGCGGCGGCCGGCGCTGATCGGCAAGCGCCGCTCCTTCCTGGAGCAATTCAACTATTCCTCGCCCAAGACCTTCAACTTCGAGTTCAAGAAGTACGCCCGCGAGCGCTTCCGCGCCTTCGCCGGCCGCGAGAACCCCGAGGACTACAGCTTCGTCATCGGCCCCGACTTCCCCTTCGCCTACTCGTTCTCGCACCAGGTCTCGCCCGGCGGCGAGCTGCTGGCCGTCGTCACCGTGAACTACCGCACCTACAAGATCGACATCGTCCTGCTCTCGCTCAAGGACGGCAAGGTGATCAAGAACGTCACCCCGGGCTTCCAGTCCACCTACGACGGCATCGACTTCAAGTTCCTGCCCGCCGACGGCCGCTCCTTCTGCTGGGACCGCCAGGGCGAGAACGTCGCCTTCTTCGCGCGCAAGGAGCTCGACACCTACCTGGTCGTGCTCAACGCCCTCGACAACCGCGTCGTGCGCCAGGTCCGCGTTCCCGAGATCCAGAAGGCCAGCTCGCCGGTCTTCCACCCGCGGCGCAACTCCCTGCTCTTCACCGGCGTGGAGGGCATCCGCTCGTTCCTCTACGAGCTCGACCTGGAGAGCGGCGCGGTGCGCAAGCGGACTGACGGCCGCACCTACGTCAAGGCCGTCGACATCTCCGCCGACGGCGGGCGCGTCGTCTACTCGGCCACGGCCAACGGCTTCGACCGGCTGTTCCTGGCCCCCAGCGACGGCCCCGACCAGGCCCTGCAGCTGACGCGCGGCGACTTCAACGATATCGCCCCCGCCTTCTCCCTGGACGGCAAGACGGTCTACTACAGCTCCGACGAGCTCGGCGCCTACAACATCTGCTCGCTGGACCTGGAGAACCGCGTCTTCCGCCGCCACAGCGACGTGCGCACTGGCAACTTCTTCCCGGTGGAAATCCCCGGCGGCCAGGGCCGGCTGGTCATCTCCTCCTACCACAAGGGCAGTTTCCTGCTGTTCCAGAAGGACCTGCAGCCCGCCCTGGCCGAGCAGGCGGCGGAGTTCCTGCCGCCCCAGCCGGCCGCCCCCGCCCCGCAGCTGACCGGCGAGGCCGCGGCCGCCGTGCCGCCGGCGCTGGAGGTGAAGGCGTACAAGCCCTTCGAGAAGCTGATCGTCACCTCGCTGCCGCCCATCAACGTGGGCATCGACACCAACGGCGGCTTCTACGGCTCCTCCTACCTCAATGTGACCGACATGCTGGGCGACCACAACTTCGTCTTCTACCTCGCCTCCTACTACGGCTACCGCTCCTATCACCTGGCCTACCTCAACCAGCGCCGCCGCCTGCAGTTCTACAGCCACCTTTTTTCCGAGAGCGACGCCTACTACATTCCCTATACCAACAACCTGTTCCTGACGCTGCGCAGCCGCATCGGCGGCGACTTCTCCCTCATTTACCCCTTCAGCCGCTCGCTGCGCGCCGAGCTCACGCTGTCGGCCTACCACCAGGACGAGGATTCCGACCTGTTCTACTACGGCCACGAGCTGCCCTACGGCCAGTTCTTCAACGGCTTCGCCCTGCCGCTGGAGGCGTCGCTGACGGCCGAGACCACGCGCTTCGCCGAGTACGGCCCCAACAGCGGCACCACCTTCCGGCTCAGCGCCGCCAAGTTCGTCAAGCTGTTCTCCAAGTCGATGGACGCCTACACCTTGGAGGGTGACTTCCGCAAGTATCTGCGCCTGGACAATCACTCGCTGCTGGCCTTCCGCCTGAGCGGCTACTACTCGGGGGGCAAAAACGCCCTGCTCTTCTGGAGTGGCGGCAACAACAGCATGCGTGGCGCCGAGTTCCGCTCGCTGGTGGGCAACAAGGGATTCTTCTTCAACGCCGAGTTCCGCTTCCCGCTGGTCCACGCCGCCCTGACCCCCATCGGCGTCATCGGCCCCGTGCGCGGCGTGTTTTTCTTCGACCTCGGCGCCCTGTGGTTCCACGGCCAGGAGTTCCGCGTCTTCGAGAAGGGGGAGTTCCGGCTGCGCGACGCCCTCTCCTCCTACGGCTACGGCGTCGAGTTCTTCCTCTTCGGCTATCCCTTCCACGTCGAGTGGGTCTGGCGCACCGACCTGAAGCAGAAGACGTACAACGGGGTCAATTTCTGGATCGGCTTTGACTTTTAGGAGATCGAGCGAACATAGAATGGTAGTGATCGTGGTAGTGGTAGCAGCAGCATAGAACAACCGATTGCTGCTACGAATCACGAATTACGAATAACGCAAGTACGTTTTTGCCGTTGCCTTACGCCATATGCCAAACTCCTTTCTTACTCGTCACGCGTCACGCGTTACGCGTCACGAGGGTTCGCCGGGCAGGCTCTGGGTTTGACTTGTGCCCTGAAACATGGGAAAATCGGTCGGGATAAAGAACGCGATGCTGATCAACCATACGTCCAAGCAGGTGACCGCCAAGATCGTCTATTACGGCACCGGCCTGGGCGGAAAGACCACCAACCTGCAGTACATCTATTCGGTGACCAACCCGCGCACCCGCGGCGAGCTGGTGTGCATGGAGACCGAGATCGAGCGCACCCTCTTCTTCGACCTGCTGCCCATCAACGTCGGCCTGGTCAAGGGCTACGAGACGCGCTTCCAGCTGTACACCGTTCCCGGCCAGGTCTTCTACGACTCGACGCGCAAGCTGGTCCTCAAGGGCGCCGACGGCGTCGTCTTCGTCGCCGATTCCCAGGAGCTGATGGAGCAGGCCAACCGCGAGAGCCTCGACAACCTGCGGGAGAACCTGGGATTCTATTCGTACCGCATCGACGACATGCCCATGGTCTTCCAGTACAACAAGCGCGACCTGAGGAACATCTCGCCGGTGGAACGGATGAACGCCAGCCTCAACCAGTCGGGCCGCCCCCATTTCGAGGCCGTCGCCCGCAGCGGCCGCGGCGTCATCGAGACCCTGCGCGAGATCTCCTCCCTGACCCTGGGGCGGGTCAAGGAGGCGCTGGACCATTCGACGCGCGCGGGGCGCAGCGTGGCCGTCCAGTTCGACGTCAAGGAAGGGCAGCGCATGGTCAAGATGGAGGACCTGCCGATGAAGAAGGTGAGCGTCGAGCAGCTTCAGGCCCGCCAGGCCGGGCAGGAGGTGCTGCCGCCGGCTCCCGCCGCCCCGCCGACCGGCGACGAGAAGGCCGCCGCCCAGCCCCCCGCCGCCGCGTCGCGCCCCGCCGCGGGCCGCTCGGTGAACGACATGTTCGGCGGCCTGGAGGACCCGACGCGCATCACGCGCATCGAAAAGATCGCCGCGGCCAACGGCCGCCTGGCGGTGGAGGTCAAGGACGGCCAAGGCCGCTCGCTGCGCTCCCTCGACATCACCCTGCGTCCCGAGACCAAAAAGGTCACCATCATCCTGGATGTCAAAGGCTAGAATCCCGCTGCTGCTGCTGGCCGCCGCCGCCGTTGCCTGCGCACCGTCGCGTCCGGCGCCGCGCACCGCCCCCGGCCCGGCAACCGCTGCCGGCCCGGCGGCGCGGGCCGAGGCCATCTTCCAGACCGGCAAGGCGCGCCTGGAAAAGGGCGACATGGCCGGCGCCAAGGCCTGCTTCGACCAGTCGCTGGACGTCCTGCTCGACGCCGGCGCCGACGGCCCCGGTCGCGCCGAGGTGGGCGACCTGGTCAGGAAGATATCGGCTATCGAGCTGAACACCCTGAAGGACCGCAACAGCCCCGAGAACGGCGAGCACGAGGCCTTCCTCGACCAGGTGATCGCCACGCCGCTCTTCCTGCCCTCGGAGAAGGACGTCCAGGACCTGCAGCAGAAGGTGGGCGAAGGCGCCGCCGTCGCCTACAGCCTGCCGGTCATCGTCAACCCCCAGGTGGTTTCCTTCCTGAAGGCCTTCCAGACCATCCGCCACGACGGCATCCAGCGCGCCCTCGACCGCATGGGCGAGTTCATCGGCCCCTTCCAGGAGATCTTCCGCCGCCACGGCATCCCCGAGGACCTGGCCTACCTGCCGATCATCGAGAGCGGCTTCCGCGTCGACGCCACCTCGCGCGCCCGCGCCCGCGGCGCCTGGCAGTTCATGTCCTCGACGGCGCGCCTGTTCGGCCTGCGCGTCGACTGGCAGGTCGACGAGCGGCTCGATCCCTTCAAGGCCGCCGATGCCGCGGCCCGCTTCCTCAAGCACCTGTACGAGGAGTACGGCGACTGGTACATCGCCCTGGCCTGTTACAACGGCGGCCCGCGCCGGGTGGAGAAGGCCATGCGCGCCCTGCAGACCGCCGATTTCTTCACCATCAACCAGAGCCGCCACATCCGCCGCGAGACGAAGAACTACGTGCCGGCATTCCTGGCCTCGCTGATCATCGCCCGCTCGCCGCAGGAGTACGGCTTCGCCGTCGGCGGCGGCGAGCCGCTGCTGGCCGGCAGCCGGACGGTCGTCGTGCCCTCGCCGGTCTACCTGGCGGCCGTCGCCGGGCGCCTGCAGCTGCCGGTCGCCGAGCTGAAGCGCCTCAATCCCGAGCTGTTGCGCGACTTCACCCCCAGCTTCGTCAGCGAGTATGCGCTGCGCGTGCCGGCGACGGTCGACGATGCGGCGCTGGCCGGGCTGGAGCGGATCCCGCCGGCGAAGATCCCCAAGTTCAACTCCCACCGCGTGCGCCCCGGCGACACGCTCTCCACCATCGCCCGCCGCTACGGCACGTCGGTGCGCCGCATCCAGGAGGCAAACCGCCTGCGCTCGACCCTCATCCGGCCAGGCATGACTCTCGTCATCCCGGGGAGAGGGTAGGTGGTCAGCCGCATCCATTCGGCGGTGCTCAACGGGCTCGACGTCGTGGCCACCGAGGTCGAAGTCGGCTTCGCGCGCGGCATCCCGGGCATGGCCATCGTCGGCCTGCCCGACAACGCCGTCAAGGAGAGCCGCGAGCGGCTGCGCCTGGCCATCCAGAACGCCAACTTCGAGTACCCGCCGGCGCTGAAGATCGTCGTCAACCTCTCGCCGGCCGACGTGCGCAAGGAGGGGGCGGGGCTCGACCTGCCGATGGCCGTGGGCATCGTGCGCAACCACCTGCGCCTGGAAGGGGCGGCATTCTCCGAGCTGCTGTTCTACGGCGAGCTGAACCTCACCGGCGAGCTGAGCCCGGTCAAGGGGGTGCTGAACATCGCGCTCTTCGCCCGCCGCAACGGCTGGCGCGGCATCGTCATCCCCTGGGGCAACCGCCATGAGGCGCAGTTCGTCTCCGGCATCGAGATCTACGCCCTGCGCAGCCTGGCCGAGGTCGTCGACCTGGCCGCCCACCCCGAGCGTTACGCGCCGCTGCGCGCCTGCGCTGCCCGGTCCGCCGAGCCGGCCCCGGGCGACGGCGACTTCGCCGAGATCAAGGGTCAGTACCTGGCCAAGCGCGCCATGGAGATCGCCGCCGCCGGCGCCCACAACGCTCTGATGATCGGCCCGGCCGGCGCGGGCAAGTCGATGATCGCCCGGGCGCTGCCCTCGATCCTGCCCGAGATGAGCGACGACGAAGTGCTGGAGACCTCGCTCGTCTACAGCGCCGCCGGCCTGCTGGGAGAGCGCGGCGGGGTGGTGCGCCGCCGGCCCTTCCGCTCGCCGCACCACACCATCTCCGACGTGGGCATCAGCGGCGGCGGCAAGGTCCCCGTGCCCGGCGAGATCTCCCTGGCGCATAACGGCGTCCTCTTCCTCGACGAGCTCCCTTATTTCAAGAGATCGGCGCTGGAGGTGCTGCGCCAACCCATGGAGGACGGCCAGATCACGGTCTCGCGCTCGCTCACCTCGGCCACCTTCCCGGCCCGCTTCATGCTGGTGGCGGCCATGAACCCCGTCCCGGACGCCGGCCGCGGACCGGCGGCCAAGCTCTCCAAGCCGCTGCTGGACCGCATCGACCTGCAGCTTGAGGTGAAGAAGGTCAAGCTGGAGGAGATCACCTCGCCGGCGCTGGCTGAGGGCTCGGCCGTTGTCCGCGCCCGGGTGGCGCGGGCGCGCGCGCTCCAGGAACAGCGCTTCCGCGGGCTGAAGCGCCGGCTGTTCGCCAACGCCCAGATGCGCAATCCCGAGATCCGCCGCTTCTGCCCGCTCGACGACGAGGGCGAGCGGCTGCTGCGGCGGGCCGCGGAGCGCTTCGACTTGAGCGCCCGCGGCTATTTCCGCGTGCTGAAGGTGGCGCGCACCATCGCCGACCTGCAGGAGGCGGAGCGCATCGCCCCGGCGCACGTCCAGGAGGCGCTGCAGTACCGTGCCCTGGACAACGGCCGCTTCTGGGAGGGACGAGGATGATGCCGGGCAGGAGGGACGCGCTGCGCATGCTGGCCCTGGCCGCCGCCGCGCTGGCCCTGGGCCTGGGCGCCAACTTCCTGGCGCGCGAGAAGCTGCCGCTGCTGCGGCCGCTGGCCCCGGAGGCGAAGGCCGCGCTGCCGGCCGCCATCGGCGAGGTCGACGCCGATTTCGTCGCCACGGTGCTCGCTGCCCCCGGCACGCTGCTGCTCGACGCCCGCGCCGGAGAGGCCTTCCGCGCCGGCCATATCCCCGGCGCCCTCAGCCTGCCGCTGGCGGAGTTTTCCCGGTCATTCCCGGCGCTCGAACCGCGTCTGCGCCGGGCCGGCCTGCTGGTGGCCTACTGCAGCGACCGCACCTGCGGCGATTCGCCGGAGCTGGCCCGCCGGCTGTGGGCGCAAGGGCTGAAGAACCTCCTGCTGTTCAAGGGCGGCATGGAGGAATGGACGGAGAAAGGGCATGACGTGGAGAGATAGGGCCGGCGCGCTGCTCGCTTCCATGCCCGTGCAGGTCCTGTGCCGCCTGGCGCTGGGCGGCATCTTCATCTACGCCAGCCTGGACAAGATCGCCCATCCGCGCGCCTTTGCCGGGATCGTCGCCAACTACGCCATCCTGCCCGACTGGCTGGTCACGCTGCCGGCCCTGGCCCTGCCCTGGCTCGAGCTCCTGGCCGGGGTGCTGCTGGTCGCCGGGATCTGGACGCGCAGCGCCGCCGCCACGCTGTCGCTGCTGCTGCTGGCCTTCATCCTCGCCCTGGCCTTCAACGCCCTGCGCGGCGTCGACCTGAGCTGCGGCTGCTTCTCCACCTCGGCCGCCGACAAGGAGAACGCCTGGGTGCTCATCGGCCGTGACCTGCTGATCCTCCTGCCCGGCATCGTCATCCTGCTGTTCAACCAGGAGCGGGACGTGCCCAATCCTGAAAAGGCAAAAGGCAAAAGGCAAAAGTGTAAGGCGCTCGACCGCAAACAATCGGTTTCCTGATTTCTTTTTTGCTTTTCCCATTATTTTGAAAGAGGGCGTGTGCAATCTTGGTCGGGGTATTTACTTTTGCCTTTTGCCTTATCAAAGGGAAAACGGAGGATCTGGCCAGGCTTTTCACTTTTCACCACCAGCCAGCGCGCAACTATTCGCGGCGAATCCCGTATGACACGAGGAGGAGGGACGCCCATGGAAGCAAGCGGCAAAGACCCGGCGGGGCGCGAGGTCCCGCTCCGCGACTGGCGGCGGACCGTCCGCCACGATTGGGCCGACATCCGCGGCTTCTACCTCGACGAAGAGCAGAAGACCCGCCTGGAAAAGATGGACGGCTTCCGCCGCGCGCTCTACCAGGCCTTCTGGCTGGGCCGCAGCCTGTTCCTCAAGCTGACGCCGCTGCGCCGCGTCCTGCTGGTCGTCGCCTTCTATCTCATCTTCCTGGTGCGGATCAGCTTCAACGTGGGCGGCACCGGCATCCACCTGCAGATCGCCCAGCTGGGCGGCGCCATCCTCGTCTTCATCCTGATGCTCGAGCTGAAGGACAAGCTGCTGGCGCGCAGCGAACTGGCCGAGGGCAGGGCGATCCAGCGACGGCTGCTGCCCGACGCCCGCCCGCTCATTCCCGGCTGGGACGTGTGGCTCTTCTCGCGCCCGGCCAACGACGTGGGCGGCGACCTGATCGACTGCATCCATTTCGACGCCGGCCAGCACCTGCTGGCGCTCGGGGACGTCTCGGGCAAAGGGCTGTCCGCAGCCCTGCTCATGGCCAAGCTGCAGGCGACCATCCGCGCCCTGTGCAGCGAGACCACGCCGCTGGCCGAACTGGGGGGGCGGATCAACCGCATCTTCCGCCGTGACGGCATCAGCAACCGCTTCGCCACCCTGGCCGTGCTCGAGGTGCGCAACGCCGACGGCGCCGTGCGCCTGCTCAACGCCGGCCACACGCCGCCCATCCTGGTGAGCGGCGGCGTCCCGCGCTCGCTGGCCAAGGGCGGGGCGGCACTGGGCCTGCTGGCCGATGCCGCCTACGCCGTGGCCGAGGAGACGCTGGCGCCGGGCGACGTGCTGCTGGTCTATTCCGACGGCATCAACGAGGCGCGCAACGCCGAGGGCGAGTGCTTCGGCAACCAGCGCGTGGCGGCGCTGGCCGCGGGCCATGCGCGCCAAGGAGCGGCCGCCTTGGGCCAGGCCCTCCTTGACGCCGTCCAGCGCTTCATCGGCGAGTCCAGCCCCGACGACGACCAGACGCTGCTGGTCCTGCGCCGCATCGGCGCCTGACGCGCAACATTACTTCCGAAGGTAAAAGGAAAAAGGCAAAAGGTAAAAGTGCAAGGCGCGTTCTCAATCACGATCGTGGCGATTGCCTTTCGAAGCCCTTTTTAATTCTTCACTGATTATAGAAATGCCGACAAAGGGCTTTCTACTTTTTCCTTTTGCCTTTTACCTTAGTAATTTTTTCTATTCTTCCAGCGTCATGTCGCGCTCGAGCTGCTCGGCCTGCTCGGCGGCCAGCATGGCGTCGTCCATCGAGATCTTGCGCGCCTTCACCAGCTCGATCAGGTGCTGGTCGAAGGTCTGCATGCCCAGGTCGCGGTTCTTGGCGACGTGCGCCAGGATTTCGTTGGTCTTCTCGGGGTTCTTGAGGCACATCTCGATGGTCTTGTTGGCCAGCAGGATCTCGCAGGCGGGGACCAGCCCCGACTTGTCCACGCTGGGCAGCAGCTGCTGCGAGACGATGGCCACCAGGTTCTCGGCCAGGCGCTGGCGTACCGCCGGCTGCTCCTCGGCCGGGAAGTAGCTCAGCAGGCGGTTCACGGTGCGCAGCACGTCGGCGGTGTGGATGGAGGCCATGACCAGGTGGCCGGTCTCGGCGGCCTTCAGGCAGGTGTCGATCGTCTGGTGGTCGCGCAGCTCGCCCACCATCAGCACGTCGGGGTCCTGGCGCATGGCCGCGCGCAGCGCCGAGGCGAACGACTCGGTGTCGGGGCCGATCTCGCGCTGCGAGACGACCGACAGGTTCTTTTCGAACAGGTACTCGATCGGGTCCTCGATGGTGATGATGTGCGCCCGCCGCTTCTGGTTGATGTGGTTGATGATGGCCGCCAGGGTGGTCGACTTGCCGTTGCCGGTGGCGCCGGTGACCAGGATCAGCCCGCGCTTGAGCGAGGCGATCTTCTCCAGCACCTTGGGGAGGTTGAGCTCCTGGAACGTGCGCGGCTTGAAGGGGATCAGGCGCAGCACGGCGGCGTAGCGGCCGTTCTGGCGGAAGACGTTGACGCGGAAGCGGGCCACGTTGGCCAGGGCGAACGAGCCGTCGTAGTCGCGCAGCTCCTGCTTGAACTTCTCGGCGTCAGCGTACTTGGCCAGCGTCTGGCCGATGGCCACCATGTCCTCCTCGCTCAGCGGCGCATGCTTCAGCGGGAACAGCTCGCCGTGGTGGCGCAGCAGCGGCGGCGCGCCGACCTGGAAATGGATGTCGGATGCCCCTTTCTCGGCGGCGAAGGTAAGGATCTGGCTCAGATTGACGATCGGCATGGTGCCCTCCAGGGAACGGCCAGCACGTGGGTCATACTGAAATTGTAGATGAAACCTTCCGATAATTCAAGTGCTAGGTCAGATGCTCGGCAGACTAAAATTCCTGGCACCAAGCACCCAATACCAAACATATTCCGAGTTCCAAATATGCTGAGGCACGTGTCAGCGTGAGTGTCCCTGTCAGCCAAACCAAGCAGGACTGATGCTGAATTCTTGCTGTCACGGGCACGGTCACTTCCACTGAGCTTCATTTTGGTCATTTGGGCATTGGTGCTGGGAACTTGGAGCTTTGGTTTTACCCGTTTCACGGGTCTTTGTGAGAGTTATTTCGGACCGATCTGCCACTCTCTCTTCCCTCGCTCTTCCCTTTCTCTTCCCTCTGCTTTCCCGGTAGACCGGTGGGGCCGGGCTGCCATCCGCCGTCTATCGCTTGCCCTTGTCGCGAAAGCGCTGCACGTCGCGATCGACCTCGCGGCGGATGTCGCGCTCCTTGATCTTCTGCTTCTTCTCGTATTCGCGCTTGCCGCGTGCCAGGGCGATCTCGGCCTTGATGCGGCCCTTATCGTTGAAGTAGAGCTGCAGCGGCACGATGCTGAAGCCGCGCTCGCGGACCTTCTGGTCGAGGCGGCGGATCTCGCGCTCGTGCAGCAGCAGCTTGCGCCGCCGCTCGGGCTCGTGCCCGAAGGGTCCGGCCTGCTCGTAGGGGCTGACGTGGCAGCGCAGCAGCCAGGCCTCGCCTCCCTGCACCTCCACGTAGGAGTCCTTGAGGCTGACGCGGCCGGCGCGGATCGACTTGACCTCGCTGCCGACCAGGGAGACGCCGGCCTCGAAGCGGTCGAGGATCTCGTAGTCGTGGAAGGCCTTCTTATTCTGGGCGATGGTCTTCATGGCGGATGACGACGACCTCTTCGATCTTGCGCCGCCCCATCTTCCTGGCCACCAGCAGGCAGTTCTTCACCCGCACGCGGGCGTTCTCCTGGGGCAGGCGGCCGTACTCGTAGATGAACAGCCCGGATAGGGTGGTGTAGTCCTTGCGCTCGGGCAGGTCCAGCTCCAGCTCGGTGTTGACCTCCTCCACCGGCAGGCTGCCCTTGGCCAGGAAGGCGCCGCCGCCCAGCTTCTGGATGCCACGGCCGCGCACCTCCAGGTCGCCCAGCACGCCGCGCAGCACGTCGCCGAGGGTGACGATGCCGATGGTCGAGCCGTACTCGTCCAGCACCACGGCCAGGTTCAGCTGGTGCTTCTTGAATTCGTTGAGCAGCGTGTTCAGCGAGGAATACTCGGAGACGAAGATCGGCCGCGCGGCGACCTGGCGCAGGTCGATGTGCTCGAGGTCCTGACTCAGCATGGCCCGCAGCAGCACGCGCGAGTCGATGATGCCGGTGATGTTGTCCAGCTTGCCGCGGTAGAGGGGGATGCGCGAGAAACCCTTCTCCAGGAGGATGCGGCGCAGCTCGGCGGGGCTGCTGCCCTCGCGGACGGCGGTGATGGCCACGCGCGGCGTCATGACAGCCTTGATGTCCTTCTGCGAGACGTCGAGGATGCCGGTGAGCATGCGCAGGGTCTCGGGGTGGTCGCGGAACAGCTGGCTCTCCATGGAGAGAAAGTGCTTGATCTCCTCCAGGCTCAGTTCCTTGCGGCCCCAGGCCTGGGCGCCCCGGCGGCGGAAAAACAGCGCGGGCAGCAGCGAGAGCGCCTTGACCAGCGGCGAGAAGAGCAGCGCGAAGACGTGCACCGGCCGGGCGTAGAGGAAGGCCAGCTTCTCGGCGTGGCGGTAGGCGTAGGACTTGGGGGTGATCTCGCCGAAGACCAGCAGGATCAGGGTGGTCAGCAGGCTGGAGATGACCAGCAGCGTTCCCTGGCTGCCGTGGAAGTAGCGGGTCAGCATGTAGGTGGCCACCGAGGCGGCGGCGACGTTCACCAGGTTGTTGCCCACCAGGATGGTGGAGAGGAACTCCTCGGGCCGCTCCAGCAGCCGTGCCAGCAGCATGGCCGGCCGGTCCCTGCGTTTGGCGCGGTGTCCCAGCTGGGCGCGGCTGATGGTCAGCACCGAGGTTTCGGCGGAGGAGAAGAAGGCGCTGGCCAGCACCAGCAGCAGGAAAAGGAGCAGGGGGAAGAGGAAGCCGCCGTCCATGGGGCTCAGCCTGCGCCGCGTTCGTTCCCGGTCATGGGGCTCAGCGGCGGCTGTACAGCTGGTAGACGATCTTGTACAGCGATGTGCCGATGCAGTCGTTGATCAGCTGCACGTCGCGGGACTCCTTTGGCACCCGGAGGATCTTGGGGGCGAAATTGACCACGCCCTTGACGCCGTGGGCGATCAGCTTGTCCAGGGTCTCCTGGGCCGCCTCCTCGGGAAGGGTCAGCAGGGCGATGCGGATGTCGGGGTTGGCGTTCAGGTACTCCTCCAGCTGGTTGACGTGCAGGACCGGCTTTTTCTGGCCGGGCTTGCCCACCTCGGTGCCGACCAGCTCGGGCTTGATGTCGAACAGAGCGGTGACGCTGATGTTGTGGTCCTTGAAAAGCTTGTAATGGGAGAGCGCCTGGCCGATGCGGCCGGCGCCGATGATGATCACCCGGGCGCCGTGCTCGATGGAGAGGATCTTCTTCAGCTCGCGGAACAGCTTCTTGACCAGGTAGCCTTTCTTCTGCTTGCCGATGGAAATGCCCAGGTAGAAGAAATCCTGGCGCACCTGGTTGCAGGAGACGCCGGTGACCTCCTCGAGTTTCTTGGAGGAAATATAGGCGTTTTCCGGCAGGTTCAGCTTCAGCAAGGCCTCATAATAAAACAGGATCCGGCGGATCACCCTCAGGCTGATCTTCTTTTTCATGGCGCCTCGTAATATAGTTTACGTTAAAATTAATTTTATCCGACCCACCGGGGAATGTCAAGCGCCGGGAGCGGCTAGGCGGGCGGCGTTTCCCGCGGCGCGGCCGCCGGCGGCTTCTTGCAGTCGCGCTCCCACAGGCAGTCCGTCTCGGGGCAATGGTCCTTCCTCTCGCTGGCGAAGCACTGCGGATTGCCCTCGGCGGCCTGGATGGCGCGCACGAGCTCGGTCTTCCTCATCTTGCCCGGGTTCACTCCCTTGCTGCGGGCGTAGCGGCGCATCTCGACCCAATTCAGTTCTCTGCCTTCCATGGGCATTCCCCCTCCGGCCCCGTCGGGCCGCGTCAATGGCCTGCCTGTATTATAGGGCGCGCGGCGGCGATGCACAACCAAGGGCCTGCGGCCACGGCAACGCGGTGCCCTGCGGCTGGGCCGGGGCGACGGGCTAGCGGCCGCGAACCGCCGCTTCGACCTCGGCGACCGACTTGGGGATGGCCGGGCCGAGCACGCGCACGCCCCGCTTCAGCACCAGCACGTCGTCCTCGATGCGGATGCCGCCGAAGGCGCGCAGCTTCTCCACCCGCTCGTAGCGGATGAACTCGGCGTGGCGCCTCTCCCGGCGCCACTGGTCGATGAGGGCGGGGATGAAGTAGATGCCGGGTTCGACCGTCAGCACGTGGCCGGCCTCGAGCTTCCTGGCCAGGCGCAGGTAGGCCAGGCCGAATTGCGGGCTGCGCTTGACCTTGTCGTCGTACCCCACCCAGGTCTCGCCCAGGTCCTCCATGTCGTGGACGTCCAGCCCCATCATGTGGCCCAGGCCGTGGGGGAAGAAGAGGGCGTGGGCGCCGCAGGCGACGGCGTCGGCGGCGCGGCCGCGCATCAGCCCGATGTGCGCCAGGTGCTCGGCCAGCACCTCGCTGGCCCGCAGGTGCACGCTGCGGTAGCTGACGCCCGGGCGGATCATGGCGATGGCGGTGAGCTGCATGTCCAGCACCGTCTCGTAGATGTCCTTCTGCAGGGGGTTGAAGCGGCCGCCCACGGGGATGGTGCGGGTGATGTCGGAGGCGTAGCCGCTCTCCGCCTCGGCGCCCGAGTCGATCAGCAGCAGGTCGCCCTCGGCCAGGCGGTTGCCGTGGAAGTGGTTGTGCAGCGTCTCGCCGTGCTTGCTGACGATGGCCGGGAACGCCATGCGGCCGCCGCCGGCCAGGGCGATGCCCTCGATGAAGCCGGCGATCTCGCGCTCGCTGATGCCCGGCTGGGCCATGGCCATGGCCTCGCGGTACATGGCGGCGCTGACGGCCAGGGCGGCCTCGATCTCGGCCACTTCCCCGGCGCTCTTGAGCGAGCGCTGGGCGATGACCGCCCGGGCGAACTCGGCCGAGGCGTGGTCGCGGGCTGTCTCGGCGCGGATGCCCAGCAGCCGCTCCAGCCAGGCCGCGTTCTCGGCGCGGTAGGGGGGCAGGAAGTGGACCCGGCGCCCCTGGCGCACGCCGTCGCGCAGCACGGCGGCCAGGTCGACCAGCGGCCGCTGGTCGCTGACGCCGACGCGGGCGCAGCGCCCCTTCAGCGCCGGCTGCGGCCCCATCCAAATGATGTCCTCCATGTCCACGTCGTCGCCGAACACCGTCTGCCGGCCCTCGTCGAGGTCGATGACCGCGGCCAGGCCCGGGTGGCTGAGGCCGAAAAAGTACAGGAACGTGCTGTCCTGGCGGTAATGATAGGGATTGGCCGGGTAGTTCATCGGGCTCTCGCCGTTGCCCAGGAACAGCAGCAGCCCCGACTTCACCTGGCGGGCAAGCTTCGCCCGGCGCTGAACGTAGGTTTTCTTGTCGAACATGGTGGCATCTCCTTCGCCCCCCATGATAGCCAAGGGCGGGGGGATTTGCAAGCGCGCGGAAGAAAGTGTTAGTATTAGTGATAGTGTTTGTGAAAGCCCTCGACCGACCTCCTTTTTTGAGCCAGGCAAGGGCATGGAGATTTAACCCTTTTTCTTCTGCCTTTCGATGGCCTGGTTTCGATCATGGAAACGTGGGAAGGAATGCGCCAGAAGTTAAAAACGATAATGTACTTTTATGATTTTCAAATCTTTTAGAAATCGGCCAAGGGCTGTTCCTAACACTAACACGAACACAGAGAGTTCGTTGTGTTTTTGCTGGCATGTACCGTTCCTTTTTCGTGCTTGTCCGGGGCGGGGATTGCGGCTATAATCGCCTTTCACCCCAGGAGGCACCATGAAACGACCGATCATCGCGGCACTGGCCATGCTGTCCCTCGCCGTCGGCGCCTTCGCCGCGGCCGACGCCGGCCTGCTGCGCTTCCCCAACATCAACGGCGACCGGGTCGTCTTCGTCTACGCCGGCGACATCTGGTCGGTGCCGGCCGCGGGCGGCGACGCCCGGCGGCTGACCTCGCACCCCGGCCTGGAGCTGTTCCCCAAGATCTCCCCCGACGGGAAATGGATCGCCTTCTCGGCCGAGTACTCCGGCTCGCGGCAGGTGTGGGTCATGCCGGCCGCGGGCGGCGAGCCGCGGCAGCTGACTTGGTACAACGACGTGGGCGTCATGCCCCCGCGCGGCGGCTATGACTACGTGGTCCTGGACTGGACCCCCGACAGCCGGCGCATCCTGGTGCGCTGCAACCGCACTCCCTGGGGCGAGCGCATGGGCAAGTACTTCTTGGTGCCCCTCGACGGCGGCCTGGAGGCGCCGCTGGCCATTCCCGAAGCCGGGGGCGGGTCGTTCTCCCCCGACGCCGCCCGCATCGTCTACACTCCGATCGAGCGCGAGTTCCGCACCTGGAAGCGCACCCTTGGCGGCCGCGCCCAGGACATTTGGATCTATGACCTGGCGGCCAACTCCTCGCGGCGCCTGACCGACTTTCCCGGCACCGACCAGCACCCTTCCTGGTGGCGAGACCGGATCTATTTCGTCTCCGACCGCGACCGGACGCTGAACGTCTATTCCTGCGACCTGCAGGGAGGCACCGTCACGCAGCTGACCCGCCACCAGGACTACGACGTCCTGTGGCCCTCCGGGCGCGACGGCCGCCTGGCCTACGAGTGCGGCGGCCGCCTGCACGTCCTAGACCTGGCCAGCGGCCAGGAGCGGCGCCTGGCGGTGAACCTGAATTTCGACAACGCCAACGTGCTGCCGTACTTCCGGAACGTCGCCGAGTTCATCGGCAGCTACGACCTCTCGCCCAGCGGCAAGCGGGCGGTCTTCGACGCCCGCGGCGACCTGTTCACCGTGCCGGAGAAGGAGGGGCGGACGGTCAACCTGACGCGCAGCCAGGGCGTGCGCGAGATCTTCCCCGCCTGGTCGCCCGACGGCTCGCGCATCGCCTATTATTCCGACGCCAGCGGCGAATACGAGGTCTATGTCATGGATGCCAACGGCGCCGGCGCCCCGCGGCAGCTCACCCGCGGCAGCCGCGGCTGGCGCTTCCCGCCCAAGTGGTCACCGGACGGCCGCATGCTCCTCTTCGCCGACCGCGACCAGGCGCTGCGGCTGCTCGACGTGGCCAGCGGCGCCGTCACCGTGGTCGACCGCGCCCGCCGCCACGACCTGACCGACTACGACTGGTCGCCCGACTCGCGCTGGCTGGTCTACAGCAAGGACGGCGACAGCGGCCAGGATGCGGTCTGGGTCTACTCCCTGGATCGCCAGCAGGCCTTTCAGCTGACCGACGCCGCCTACAACGACTTCTCGCCCGTGTTTTCGCGCGACGGCCGCTACATCTACTTCCTCTCCAACCGCGACTTCAACCTCGAGTTCTCCGACTTCGAGTTCGACTACCTCTACAACCGGGCGACGCGCATCTACGCCCTGGCCCTCACCCGCGGCACGGCGCCGCTGTTCCCCGAGCGCAACGACGTGGAGGAGGGCAAAGCGCCGGCCGCCGGCTCCCCGGAGGCGAAGAAGCCGGCCGCGCCGGCCGCCGCAGCGGCGGTGCGCATCGACGTGGACGGCTGCGGCTCGCGCGTCACCGCCTTCCCGCTGCCCAGCGGCGCCTACGCCGCCCTGCGCGCGGTCGACGGCGGCATCCTCTATTTCAGGGAGCGCGAGCTGCGCCAGTTCAAGCTGGAGGACAAAAAGGACGGCCTGGTCATCGCCGGCATCGACTCGGCGGTGCTGGCCGCCGGCGGCGCCAAGGTCCTCTACCAGGCCCGGAACCAGTTCGGCGTCGTCGGCCTCGGCGCCGACCAGAAGGCCGGCGACGGCGCCCTGGACCTGTCGCAGCTGACCCTGCGCATCGAGCCGCGGCGCGAGTGGGCGCAGATCTTCCGCGACGGCTGGCGCATCTTCCGCGACTGGTTCTACCAGAAGAACCTGCACGGCGTCGACTGGGAGAAGACGTACGAGAAATACGCCCGCCTGCTGCCCTCGCTCAGCCATCGCGCCGACCTCGACTTCCTCTTCGGCGAGATGGTCGGCGAGGTCAACGCCGGGCACACCTACGTCAACTGGGGCGACTTCCCGCGGCCGGCCCGCGTCGAGGGCGGCCTGCTGGGCGCCGAGCTGCGCGCCGACGAGAAGGCCGGGCGCTACCGCGTCGCCCGCATCTATGCCGGCGAGAACTGGAACGAGGATACGCGCTCGCCCCTGACCGAGCCGGGGGTGGACGTCCGCCCCGGCGACCTGCTCCTCGCCCTGAACGGCTGCGAGGTGACCCTGGCCGACAACCCCTACCGCTTCCTGGAGAACACCGCCGGCCGCCGCGTCGCCATCCGCGTCGGCGGGCGGTCCGACGGCGCCGGCGCGCGCGAGTACTGGATCACACCGGTCAAGAGCGAGCTCGGCCTGATGTACCTCGACTGGGTGCGCTCGCGCCGCGAGATGGTCGACCGCCTGTCGGGCGGCCGCATCGGCTACATCCACGTCCCCGACACCTCCCGCGCCGGCAACGCCGAGCTGTTCAAGGGCATGTACGCCTACGGCCGCAAGGAGGCGCTGATCATCGACGACCGCTACAACGGCGGCGGCTTCATCCCGGTGGTCATGGCCGAGCTGCTGGCGCGCAAGACCCTCAACTACTGGGCGCGCCGCGGCCTGGGGCTGAACCCCGACCCGGGCGTGGCCCACGACGGCCCCAAGGCCATGCTGATCAACGGCTACTCCTCGTCGGGCGGCGACGCCTTCCCCTACTACTTCCGCAAGAAGAAGCTGGGCGTGCTGATCGGCACGCGCACCTGGGGCGGGCTGATCGGCCTGTCGGGCAACCCCGACTTCGCGGACGGCGGCTCGCTCAACGTGCCCACCTTCGGCTTCGTCGACGACGAGGGCGCCTGGGCGGTGGAGGGCCGCGGCGTGGCCCCCGACATCGAGGTCATCGACCGGCCCGAACAGGTGGCCGCCGGGGGCGATCCCAGCATCGAGAAGGCGGTGGCGGTGCTGCTGGAGCAGCTGCAGCAGAACCCGCCCCGCCGGGTAGACATGCCCGCCGAGCCCGACCGCTCCCAGTGGATCGAAAAAGACAGTCGCGGAACAGAATCCTAAGCGATAGGAAAAGCGATGACGGAATTCGCTCCAGCCGCGGGGAGTAAGGGCGGCTGGAAAAAGATCGGTTGCTTTTTTGTTTTTTTACTTTTTTTGCTGCTGTCCGTTCATCTGGAAAAAGGGTACCTGGGGGTGGTTCGGGACCTGCACAGCGGGGCTCCCCTGAGCGGCGTACTGGTTTTCCGAGAATTGCGGCTGGATTCACCCAGTCCGGCAGGAGGGCATTCAGTTTGTTTTCGTATTGACGAGGCGCTTTCTGATTCGCAGGGTGTTTTTTCCCTGCCGTCAAGATTCCGTATTCATTTTCCCCTCCTGACCTGGGTGACCAGGAATTACACGTTTCTGAAAGCCGGATATTTCCCGATCGATTCCGCAGAAAATGCGGCGCGCATTACTTTCATGCGCAGAAAGAAATTCAGGTCCGAGTTCCCGGAGTGGGCAGCAAACCACTTCCCCTCATTGCTTTCCTTGGAAATTTCTTCTTTGGCCAAGAACCATACTCGCTATATCGAGGAATCCAGGAAGATCTTTTTGCGGACCGCGGCACCCAGCGGGCAGTTCTTCCGCAGCGCGGGGAGCCGGTTCATGAACATGATCTGTTTCCCGGATTCGGGCGGGGATCTTCTTGTCTTTGACGGATCGTGCGGCGGCTGGAGAAAATTGAGCATGTTCGGCGATGAGCTTATTGAGGGATCTGTGAAACTGCCTTCCTGCGATGTGTTGGCACCGCTAAAATTCTCCGAGGATGTCGTGTATTTCCGTGATGGGCAGATCCATTTCCCGATCCAATCCGAGGGTTTTGAGAACCGAGCTGTTCCCCGCAACCACGACTATCTAGCGCGGAAGCCTTCCTTTAGCGCGGTGATCGATCTATGTCTGGGAAAATATTACAATATCATGACGGTCGAAAGCGAAGGTACGATGCTGTGTGGGTATCTATTCAAGGATTGGTATCCACAAAAAATGGTCCTGGGACGGAGCTGGAAGGTCGAATCGCTGCTTCGGGCCGAGCCGGGAGCGGGCGGGATTCCCTGGCGCCTGCGCTTCATTCGTATGCCTTCTGATCTGGAGTTTGGGCTGATCACCCGGGCAGGCGATCAATGGCGCATCTACCGGATCGAGAGCCAGTTGCAGGACAATGCCCAGCCAATTTGTATCGGGCAGTTCAAAGAGGTGCGGGAGATCTCCGCCGCCCTGTTCGCGTGCGGGTCGCTCTATGTGGCGATCGCCGGCGGGGGAGTCCGCCGTTTCATCACCCCCTTCGGGAACGACGCGAATCCCGGCGCTTTTCATGAGGATCCCCCATTCGCCGCCCATCTCCGCGAAGCCGGGTTGACTGTTGTTCGCGGCATGGCCACTGGATTGGGCGGGCACCCCCTGGAGCGATTCATTTACATGACCGATGGCGGCGATACGATATACCGCTTTAATCACGAGGGCATTCCGGACGTCCAGGTCCGTTTTGGCGGGGATGATCCCTCCCCGTGACCCAGGATTGACATGAGGGCCAAAATCATTCAGAATATCATCTTGGAAAGGCTCAATTTTCCGCAAATCAAACCCGAATGGTGAAAATGGAAAAGAAATTGTATTCGGTCATCGTTGGGACGGGCTCTTACGTCCCGGTCAAACGTGTTTTGAACAGCGATTTTTTGTCCAAGACTTTTTTCGACGCCAACGGGGAGATGCTGAAAAAGAGCAACCAGGAGACGATCGACAAGCTGGCCGAGATCACCGGCATCCGCGAGCGGCGCTACGCCGCCCCCGACCAGCTGTCCTCGGACCTCGGGTTCCTGGCCGCCGAGGATGCCCTGCAATCGTCGGGGATCGACCGCGAGACGCTGGACTACATCATCGTCGCCCACGACGTCGGCGACGTGCATCCCGGGAACGTCCGCTCCGAGATGATCCCCTCGCTGGCCACGCGGGTCAAGCACAAGCTGCGGATCGCCAATCCCAAGACGGTCTGCTACGACATCGTCTTCGGCTGCCCGGGCTGGCTGCAGGGGATGATCCAGGCGGACTACTACATCCGCTCCGGCGACAGCAAGCGGGTGATGGTCATCGGCGCCGAAGTGCTCTCGCGCATCTCCGACCCCGCCGACCGGGACTGCATGATCTTCGCCGACGGAGCCGGCGCCACCATCCTCGAGGCGCGCGCCAGCGGCGAGCCGCTGGGCATCCTGGCCCACGCGGCCCGCACCGATTCGCTCGAGCACGCCTACATGTTGTGGATGGGCGAGTCCAACGACCCGCGGCGCGAGGGCAACGAGCTGCTCGTCAAGATGGACGGCCACAAGCTGTACGAGTACGCGCTGAAGACCGTGCCGCTGGTGGTGAAGGAAAGCCTGGACAAGGCGGGCGTGGAGGTCGGCGGCATCAAGAAGGTACTGATCCACCAGGCCAACGAGAAGATGGACGAGGCGATCGTCAAGCGCCTGTGCAAGATCGGCGGCGCCGTGTACCGCCCCGAGCTCATGCCCATGATCATCTCCTGGCTGGGCAACAGCTCGGTGGCCACGATCCCCACCCTGCTCGACCTGATCCTCAAGGGCAAGCTGGCGGACCACGCCCTGGCCGGCGGCGATCACGTCGTCTTCGCCTCGGTGGGCGCCGGCATGAACGTCAACTCGGTCGTGTACCGACTTCCCTGAGGCCGCCGCGAGGATGCTCCGCCGGTTCTGGGCGATGCTGAGCAGTCCCTACCCGTACGAGTCCTCGGCCGCGTCTGCCTTGTCGTACGGGGCGTCCTGCGGCCTGTTCGTCTTCGTCTTCTTCTCCGTCTTCGAGCCCTTCGGCTTCAATTTCATGGCCCCGGCGCCGCGGCGTCTCCTTTTCGCCGGCTACGGGCTGGTCACCGGACTGGCCATCGTCGCCAATGACCGGCTGCTGCCGCTGCTGTGGCCGCGATTTTTCCGCGAGGAGAACTGGAGCCTCCTCCGGCAGATCCTCTTCATGTCCTGGGTGACGCTGGTCATCGGACTGGGGTGCCACCTGCTTACCGTCCTGATCTTCCGGGGCCAGGGGCTGCTGGCGCCGTCGCTGCCGCAGATCGTCCTGTTCACGTTCTTCATCGCCGTTTTCCCCATCACCATCATCAACCTGGCCAACCATGCCCGCCTGCTGCGGCGCAACGCCCGCGTCGTGCAGGAGACCAACCGGCGGCTGGCAGCGCCCGCCCAGCCGCCGCCGCCCGCCGGGAGCGGGGCCGCGCCGTGCGTAGAACTGGTCGCGGAGAATGACCGCGACACCCTCCGCGTCGCAATGAGCGACCTGCTCTACATCCAGGCCGAGGAGAATTACGTCCAGGTCCACTTCAAGGGCGAGAAGCCCGGGCGGGCGCTGCTGCGCAGCAGCCTGACCCGCATCGAGCGGCAGCTGCGCCCCTTCCACCCGCGCCTTTTCCGCTGCCACCGCGCCTGCATCGTCAACCTGGCGCAGGTCGCCCGGGCCGATGGCAACGCCCAGGGGCTCAAGCTGACGCTCAAGGACGATGCCGCGGTCATCCCCGTCGCCCGGCGCTACGTTCCGGAGTTCCGCCGCGCGATCCGGGAACTGTAAGGCGCCCACGGACCCGCCGTCTTGCCGCCGGTCCCGGGAGCTTGCCCCTCCTCCCGCCTCCTTGCCGCCGGTCACAAGACCGTGCCGCCCGTCACAAGACCCCTGGACAGCGACGCCGGCCATGCTATTTTAGGAGTGGCGCCGTACCTTGCCCATGGAGGCGGAGGCGGACCGCCAAGGAGAAAATGATGGAACGGATCATGTCGCGTACGCTCCGGGCTTGGGTGATGCTGCTCGCGCTCGCCGTCATTGCGCCGGCCACTGCGCCGGGCTGCTCGACCTTTGCGCTGCGCAAGGGGGATCGCCTGCTGTTCGCCCGCAATTTCGACTTCTTCACCGGGAGCGGCGCCATCATGGTCAATCCCCGGGGGCTATCCAAAACGGCGCTGGTCTTCCCCGGCGAGAAGGCCGCCTCGTGGACGGCCCGCTACGGCAGCGTGACGTTCAACCAGGTGGCGCGCGAGTTCCCCATGGGCGGCATGAACGAGGCCGGGCTGGTGGTGGAGATGATGTGGCATGATGCGGCAGCCTACCCGGAGCGCGACGAGCGGCCGGGGATGATGGAACTGCAGTGGATGCAGTTCCTGCTGGACACCTGCGCGACGGTCGGCGACGCCGCCGCCGTCGCCGAAACGGTACGCGTCATGCCCATGGGCAGCCGGCTCCATTTCCACCTGCTGGACCGCGCCGGCGGCGAGGCCGTCGCGGAGTTCATCGCCGGCCGGTCCAGGTTCTACACGGGCGGGGACCTGCCGGTGCCGGCGCTCACCAACCAGACCTATGAGCGATGCCTGGCGGCGCTCCCCGGCTTCCGCGGCTTCGGCGGCGACAAGCCCTTGCATGCGACGCTCAACGATCCTGACCGCTTCGCGGCCTTGGCCGAGGCCGTGCGCCGGCCGGTGAAGGAGAAGGCGATGCTCGAGCGGGCCTGGGCCATCCTGGAAGAGGTCCACAGCGACGGCCCGGAGAGCCCGACCCAGTGGCGGCTGGTCTACGACCCCCGCAAGTTGGAGATCCACCTCCGTACCCGGAGGAATCCGGCCCCGCGCCGGCTGCGGCTTGCGGACGTTTCGTTCGCCTGCGCCGACGGGGCGCGGGTCCTCGACCTGGAGAAGGGCGTCGGCGACCTGGGGAAGCTCTTATCCGGTTATACCCCGGAGTTCAACGCCGGGCTGGTGAAGCGCACCTTCGCCGCCTACCGCCAGGCCGGCTTCCAGCAGGGCATCTCGGACATGGAGCTGGCCTTCATGGCCGCTTATCCGAACGGACTGGCCTGTGCCGATGAGCCCCATGGAAGAGGTGGAAAATGAATCAGTCGGCCGCGGGCAAGCGCGCGTCGGCATGGGCGGCCTGGGCCGCCATGCTGGCAATTTCCGACCTGCCGGAAATCATCCTCGTCCGGCTGGGGACCGGGCTGCCAGCCTGGATGACCGGGGCCAAGGTCGCGTTCCTGGCCGCTTTCGCCGCCGCCACCCTGGCGATCCGGGCACTGCACAGGCTGCGGCCGTATGCCCTGGCTCTGTTCACCCTCTTCCTGGCCCTGGGGCTGACCGGAGTGCTGAGGAGCACCGCCTGGTTCCAGGGGCATTTCAACTACCAGGGTGTTCCATACTTTACCGGCTTCGCCGCGGTCATGGTACTCGACGTCCTGGTCGCCCTGGCGGTGCTGGCCGTGTTGTGGTTCATGAGGCGCGACCGCCGGGCCTTCTTTCTCGCCAAGGGCGACCCCGGCGCGCCGATCGCCCCCATCCGCTGGCTGGGGATCGGAACCGGAGAGTCGTGGGGAAAATTCACCTGGATCTTCGCCGGGATCGCCTCGCTGGCCGTCGCCGTCCCGACGTTCCTCGTTGCGGCCCCGACGGCGTCGATGCTGCTGCGCGCCCTGCCCATGCTGCCCGCCGCCTTGCTCTTCGCCGCGGTCAACGCCTTCACCGAGGAGGCCTATTTCCGCTGCAGCCTGATCTCCACCCTGCACGAGGTGATCGGCAGAGGGCAAACGCTGGGGCTGATCCTGGTCTTCTTCGGCCTGAGCCACTGGCTCTACGGATCGCCCAACGGCATCGTCGGCTTCGCCATGACCGGCTTCCTCTCCTGGATCATGGCCCGCAGCATGCTCGAGACGAGGGGCATGCTGAGCGCCTGGACCATCCACTTCTTCCCGGACGTGGTCGTTTTTTTCTCGTACGCGCTGGCGTTTGTGAAGTGAAACATCGTGACGCGTAACGCGTGACGCGTGACGAGCAACGGCAAGTGAGCAAACTGATTCTGGTGATTAGTAAATAGTGATTGGAACAGCATGGATAGATCTGCTGCTGCTGCCGTTCTCAGTCTGTTTTACCGTGGCTTCCGCAGAGTGATCTGTTGTGACGTGTACCAAGTGGTGGGTGATTGCCGTTCCGAATTACGAATTACGAATCACGAATTACGATCGCCCATTCATGCGGCTACTCGTCACGCGTCACGCGTTACGCGTCACGTGAGATCGCCAGGTTCATGCATTGTCCGAGAGGATATATTCCTTGCGCTCGAAGATGAAGACGGCCAGGGCGAGGAACAGGGCGCCCAGGACCAGCAGCGTGAGCACCGACTGCATGGGCGGGGAGGGCTGCAGCTGGAAGACGAGGAAGGAGTTCTGGCCGGGGGGCAGGGGCAGCAGCGACTTGATCCAGTGGACGATGGTGAACTTCTGGGTGACGCCGGGGAAGTACTGCACCACGCTCTCCCAGCCGAAGACGAAGAACAGCCCCAGCAGGATCGACTTCTTCATGAAGGCGCCCAGGGCGGTGAACAGGGCGCTGTAACAGAGCAGGGCCAGCAGCGCCGTGCCCAGGAAGAGCCCCAGCTCGGCCCAGGCGCCGGCGTCGCCCAGGCGCTCGAGGGCGCTGGCCAGGAAGCTGAGCAGGAAGCCGGCGGCGACCAGCAGCGCCGCCAGCAGGAAGGCGGCCAGGTACTTGCCCAGCAGCACGTCGCGGCGGCGCACCGGCACGCTGGTCAGGTAGACCAGGGTCTTGTTGTCCAGCTCCTCGTTGACCACGCCCGAGCCGAAGAACAGGGCCAGCACCGGGATCAGCAGCTGGAAGTAGAGGGAGAGCATGAGGTGCGAGAAGAACTGGCCGCTGGCGCCGGTCTCGACGGCGCCGCTCCCCTCCAGCAGGCGCACGGCGATCATCAGCAGCGCCGGCACCAGGCCGAGCAGGATGAACAGGCGCGTGCGCCGGGCGCGCAGGCCGGAGCGCAGGAAGGCGGCGAAGATGACGCGGAGGGGCGATTCGCTGCTCATGGTCACTTCCCGATGAGGTAGTCGAAGACCGCCTGCAGGTTGTCGTCGGGGGCGGTGATCTCCTCGACGCCGGCGCCGGGCTCGGCGGCCAGGCGCATGAGCTCGGCGAAGAAGCGGTCGCGCTGGCCGGTGCGCACGGTCAGCCCCCGGCCATCGGCGGCGAACTCGACGCCGGAGACGAAGTCGCCGTCGATGAGCCGCGCCGCCAGCTGCCGCGGCCGCGGGCCGCGCACCGACACCTGGTGCGGATGGCGGTCGATCAGGCCGCGGATGCGGTGGATGTCGCCCTTGGCGAAGATCTTGCCCTGGTGGATGAGGACGATCTCGCTGGTCATGGCCTCGATCTCGGGCAGGATGTGCGAAGAGACGATCACCGCGCGCCCCTGGCGGCCGTACTCCTTGATCAGTTCCATGATGCGGATGCGCCACAGCGGGTCGACGCCGCGCAGCGGCTCGTCGAGCAGCAGCAGCTCGGGCTCGTGCACGATGCTGGCGGCCAGGCGCAGGCGCTGGCGCATGCCGAAGCTGTAGGACTTGACCGCCCGGCCGCCGCTCTCCAGCAAGCCGACCGTGGCCAGGGCCTTCCCGGCCGCCTCGCGCGCGCGGGCGCCGGCGAAACCGTGCAGGCGGGCCAGCAGCAGGACGAAGTCGGCGCCGCTCATTTCGCCGTAGGCGCTGTCGTTCTCGGGGCAGAAGCCGACGCGGCGGAACATCCCGGGGTTGCGCCAGCTGGGCTCGCCGAACAGGGCCAGGGAGCCGAGCTTGGGCTTGAGCTGGCCGGCGGCGATCTTCAGGAAGGTCGACTTGCCGGCGCCGTTGGGGCCGAGCAGGCCGGTGATCCCCGGCCCCACCTCCAGGGTGATGTCGCTGATGCCCAGGATGTTGCCGTACCACTTGCACAGCTTCTCGGCCCGCAGCACGGGGTTCATGCGCCCGCCTCCGCCCGGCGCACGCGCCAGGCCAGCAGCCAGAGGGAGAGGGCCGTGACGGCCAGCGGCAGCAGCAGCGACAGCCCGGCCGGGAAGCGGTACTGCGGCCGCAGGCCGAACAGCAAGCTCCCCAGCTGCTGGACGTTGGCGGGCAGCGAGACCAGCATGGCGGTGTCGCTCTTGAAGATGGCCTTGAGGATCAGCGCCAGGTTGTTGGAGAAGATATAGACCAGGAAGATGCCGATCTGCACGAACTTGACGTTGGCGCTGAGGCTGGACAGGGCCAGCGTGAGCGCGGCCAGGCAGGCGCTCTCCACCAGCGGAAAGGCGGCCAGGGCCAGCAGCACCCGCGGCGCCACCGCCAGGCTGCCGCTGAACAGCATCTTGAACAGCAGCAGCAGGACGCCGGGCAGCAGGGTGAAGGCCAGCAGGTAGAAGAGGATGACCGCCAGCTTGCCGGCCAGGTAGTCGACTCGGGTGAGCGGGCGGGCGAAGTAGAGCGGGAAGGCCTTGAACTTCAGGTCGGCGGCGACCAGGTCGGCGCCGCTGAAGACGCTGAGGATGATCAGCATGAAGGTCAGGAAGCCGTTGCTGTAGAAGGTCTTGAACAGCTCGGCGTCGCTCTTGAGCATGCGCACGAGCTCGCCGAGGATCTTCAGCTCGGGCTTGGTCGAGGCGTAGACGGCGGCCAGGAAGACGAGGAACGACGAGGCGCACAGCGAGAGGACGAGCTTGGCGTACTTCTTCTTCCATACGGCGCGGATGCCGGCGCGGGCGATCGGCAGCCAGTGGAAGCGCGCCGGCGTCAGCTCGCCCTGCCAGCGCTGGTAGCCCTTCTGCCTAATTTCCATCGGACCCCCGGATCACGTCCATGAAGGCGTCCTCCAGCGAGGTGCGGCTCGGCCGGAAGTGGCGCACCTGGGCGCCGGCCTGCAGGGCCACGCGGAACAGCTCCTCGACGCCGCCGGCGCCGGGCGGCGTGACCAGGGCCAGCCCCTGGTCCTTCTCCTCGACCTTCCAGCCCCGGGCGCCGAGGGCGGCGTAGAGCGCCGCGGCGGCGCCGACGGCGCGGATCTCGTAGACGTTGCGCCGGTCCTTCTTCAGGTCGGCGATGGCGCCCTGGGCGGCGATGCCGCCGCGGTTCATGATGACCACCTGGCGGCAGGTGCTCTCGATGTCGGGCAGCAGGTGCGAGGAGAGGATGATGCTCATGCTCCCCTGGGCGGCGATGTCACGGACCAGCTCCAGCATCTCCTTGCGCCCGGCCGGGTCCATGCCCGAGGTGGGCTCGTCCAGCAGCAGCAGCCGCGGGTCGTGCACGAGGGCCTGGGCGAGCTTCAGCCGCTGCTTCATCCCCGTGGAGTAGGTCTCCACGGCCCGGTAGCGCGACTCCTCCAGGCCGACGTAGTACAGGACGTCGTGCGCGCGCTTCATCGCCTCCTGGCGCGGCATGCCGCTGAGCTCGCCCAGGTAGGCGGTCAGCGCCACGGCGTCCATCCCCGGCAGCAGGCAGTCGCTCTCGGGCATGTAGCCCACCAGGCGGCGCCGCCCGCGCTGGCCGTCGTCCAGCGGCAGTCCCATGACCGCGCCGACGCCGGAAGCTGGGCGCAGGAAGCCCAGCAGCAGCTTCATCAGAGTGGTCTTGCCGGCGCCGTTGGGGCCGAGCAGGCCGAAGACGCCGGCGGGCAGCGCCAGCGACACGCCGCGCACGGCCTCGACGTCCCGGTAGCGGAAACGGATGTTCTCCAGGCGGATGATCTCGTCCATGGCTTCCTGCCCGACTATACGCAGGCGGCGGCAGGAAAGTTCTCGCGGCGTTTCCGCGAACCGTTTTCTTTTTTTTCGCGTTATGCTATATTCTGCGCCGGCAGTCCCCTGGCCTGCCGGCGCGAAACGCAAGGAGTGAACCATGAAAAAAAAGACGTTGACCCTGACGCTGGTCCTGGTGCTGATGCTGCTGGCGCCCGCCTGCAAGAAGAAGGCCGCCGGGCAGATGAATTCGCAGGACATGCTGTCCATGGTGCCCGAGAACCCGGTGGTACTAATGGCCTTTGATTTCCAGCGCTTCGCCGCGCTGGGCTTCGTCGACAAGGCCCTGAAGGAAGACTGGCAGAAGAACGCCAAGGGAGCGAAGGAGTTCAAGGACTACCAGGAATTCGTGCAGCAGACCGGCATCGACCTGCAGAAGGACGTCTACGGCGTGGTCGTCGCCCTCTACGGCAATTTCGAGGACAAGCAGCCCGCGCCGCTGGCCGTGGTCAACCTGAAGTACGACCAGGCCAAGCTGCTGGGCGTGCTCCGCGCCAAGGCGGTCATCACCGCCGAGGAGAACTACGGCGGCCTGGCGCTGTACGCCCTGAAGAACGAGGACAAGCCGGAGCAGGACATGCGACTGGCCTTCCTGAACAAGGGCACGATCGTCGCCGGTGCCCTGGAGCCGGTCAAGAAGGCCGTCGACCTGGCCGCCAAGAAGGGCCAGAGCGTCCTGAAGACCGCCGTGCTGATGAAGTACGTCGACGCCATCGACAAGAAAAACATGTTCTGGCTGGCCGTGGGCAGCCTGCCGGAGAAGATGAAGCAGGCGCCCGCCGGCGGCATGATGCCCGTCGACCTGAGCAAGGCCGAGGCCTTCACCGCGGTCGCCGACTTCAAGAACAAGACCCTGGCGGGCGAGCTGCGCCTGATCTCCCACAACGAGGCGGGGAACAAGCAGATCGCCGACATGCTCAACGGCCTGAAGGCGCTGGGCGCCATGGGCGCGCAGAAGGAGCCCGAGCTGGGCGAGCTGCTCAACGGCCTGCAGCTGAGCTCGGCTGCCGACCACGTCAAGCTGACCTTCACCCTCTCCGAGGCGCTGCTGAACAAGCTGGGCGACAAGGCCAAGGAAAAGGCGAAGACGATGGGCGCGCCCGCCGGGGCTTCCGCCGAGGCCTCGGGCGAGGCGACCTTCGGCGAGCTGCCTCCCCAGTAAGCGCCGCCGCATCCCCTTACCGGGGCGGCGGTGGCGCCGCCGCCCGGAGGTGCAAGCCATGAACTGGAACCTCGCCCTGCCCGTCCTGTTCCTGTTGCTGGCGGCCGTCCTCTTTGCCATGGGCCGCCGGCGGCCGGGCGGCGGCCTGTTCCGCCAGGCGCTGCCGCAGCTGCTGCTGCTCTTTCTGCTGAGTGCCGCCGCGGCGCTGCTGCACGGCGGCTGGCTGGGGGCGCTGGCCTACGCCCCGCGCCTGCGCTTCTTCCTCTGGCTGCTCTTCTGGTTCTTCCTGCTGGTCCTGGCCGTCAAGGTCGTGGCCTACTTCATCTTCGACTACCTGGTCCAGGGCAAGCAGGGAGTGCGTTATCCCAAGCTGATCAAGGACGTGGTGGTCTTCATCCTCTTCGTCGCCGGCGTGCTGCTGATCCTGAAGTACTATCTCGGCCAGCCGGTCTCGGGGCTGCTGGCCTCGACGGCGGTGCTGACGGTGGTGATCGGCTTCGCCCTGCAGGACGTCCTGGGCAACCTCTTCTCCGGCATCGTGCTCAATTTCGAGGATGCCTTCAAGATCGGCGACTGGGTGCGGGTCGGCGAGCGCGAGGGGCGGGTGGAACAGTTCGGCTGGCGCTCGTTCAAGGTGCGCACCGTCGACCGCGAGCTGATCGTCATCCCCAACCAGTCCGCTGCCAAGGCCGAAGTGCTGATCTACGGCGCCGGCCGGCAGCCCGTGGCCCTGAAGGTGCAGGTGGCGGCCGGCTACGGCGACAGCCCCGACCGCGTCGGCGAGGCCGTCCTCTCCGCCCTGGCGGCGATGCCCGACGTGCGCGCCGAGCCGCCGCCGGTCGTGTACCTGTCCGGATTCGGCGACTCCTCCCTGAACTATACGGCCAAGTTCTGGGTCGACGACTACGAGCGGCATGCCCCCATCGCCTCCGATGCCCGGCGCCGCATCTGGTACGCCTTCCGCCGCGGCGGCATCGAGATCCCCTTCCCCAAGCGCGACGTGACCATGAAGACGGAGCGCGCCGCGGGGCTGCCGCGCGGGGAGCTGGAGGCGGGGCTGCGGCGCAACGGCGTGCTGGCGGCGCTGGGCGACGCCGAGTTCCAGGCGCTGCTGCCGGGCGTGGAGCAGCGGGTCTACGGCGCCGGCGAGACGGTGATCCGCGAGGGCGAAGCCGGCGACCACTTTCACCACATCCACTCCGGGGCGGCGCGCGTCCTCAAGGAGGGGCAGGTCGTCGCCCGCCTCGGCCCGGGCGACTTCTTCGGCGAGATCTCGCTGGTCACCGGCGATCCCACCAACGCCACGGTCGTGGCCGAGCGCGAATGCCTGCTGCTGTCGTTCTCGCGCGAGCGCTTCAAGGCGGTCGTCGACATGAGCGAGGCCGTGGCCCGCAGCCTGGCCGAGGTCATCACCCGCCGCCAGGAGGAGACGCGCGACTTCAGCGCGCGCAACCGCCCGGCCGATGCCGCCGCCCTGCGCAAGGACTCCGACAACCTGCTGCGCCGCATCCTCAAGTACTTCGGCGGGAAGAAGTAGGCCGGCCTATCCCGCGGCCGCCTTGCGCCGCTGCAGCGAGTAGATGCCCGGCAGCGCCTGCAGGCGGCCGGTGATGTCATTGAGCTGGAACATGTCGCGCACCTCGAAGACGAGGGTGATGCGCACCACGGCCTGGCTGGCCGGCTCGATCTCCACCTTCTTGATGTTGGAGCCGGTCTCGGCGGTGACCCCGGTGATGGTGCTGAGCATGCCCGGCTTGTCGTCGGCCAGCAGCTGCAGCTTGACCCGGTAGGTGTAGTCGGGGGCCTCCATCCAGCTGACGCGCTTCAGCCGCGAGGGGATCTCGGCGTTGACGTTGGGGCAGTCGCGGCGGTGGACGACCAGGCCGCGGTTCTTGGTGACGTAGCCGACGATCTCCTCGCCCTTGATGGGGTGGCAGCACTTGGCGAAGGTGAAGTCGGTGTCCCCCGCGCCCTCGACGCTGATCAGCCTGTGGCGCTCGCCGCGGCGCGGCGCCGCCCGGCGCGCCGGCGCGATGGCCACGGCGCCGGCCTCGGGGAAGAGGGCGCGCAGCGCCGGGCGGTCGAGCGCCTGGCGGCCGCCGCCCACGTCGCGCAGGAACGCCTCCAGGTCGTCGTAGCGCAGCTCGCGCAGTCGGCGGGCGATGTCCGCCTCGCTGAAGCCGGTGCGCAGGCGGCGGCCGTAGGCGCGCAGCACCTTCTGCCACAGGCGGCGGCCGCGCTCCAGGTCCTCGGCCGATTCCTCCTTCTGCAGCCAGGCCATGATGCGCTTCTTGGCGCGCGGGGTCACGGCGAAGCGCAGCCAGTCGGCGCTGGGGTGGCTGTCCTTGTGGGTGACGATCTCGACCACGTCGCCGGAGCTCAGGCGCGTGCGCAGCGGCACCAGCTTCTCGTTGACTACGGCGTTCTTGCAGTGGTCGCCGACCTCGGAATGGATGGCGTAGGCGAAGTCGACGGGGGTGGAGCCGGCCTTGAGGTTGACCACCTTGCCCTTGGGCGTGAAGACGTAGATCTCGTTGGGGGTCAGGTCGCGCTTGACCAGGCTGAGGAACTCCTTGGGGTCGGGGTTGCTCTTGTGGTAGTCGATCATCTCGCGGAACCACTGCAGGCGGTTGTCGTTCTCCAGGAAGGCCAGCCCCTCCTTGTACTTCCAGTGGGCGGCGATGCCCTCCTCGGCGTTGCGGTGCATCTCCTGGGTGCGGATCTGGATCTCGAACTTGACCCCTTCGCGGGTGATGATGGTGGTGTGGATCGACTGGTAGAAGTTGCTCTTGGGATTGGTGATGAAGTCGCGCCAGCGGCTGGGGATGTGCACCCACTGCTGGTGGATGGCGCCCATGATCACGTAGCAGTTGGCCACGGTGTCGGTGATCACCCGCAGCGCCAGCAGGTCGTAGACGTTTTCCAGCTCGATGTTCTGTTTCTGCAGCTTGCGGAAGATCGAGATCTCGCGCTTGATGCGGTACTGGATCTCGGCCTTGATCTTCAGCTCCTTGAGCATGGCCTGGATGCGCTGCTGCAGGCTCTCCACCTGCTGCAGCGCCCAGTCGGTGCGGCCGCCGACCTCCTCCTTGATGCGCCGGTAGTCCTCGGGGTAAAGGTGCATGAAGGCGATGTCCTCGAGCTCGTCGCGGATCTTGCCCATGCCCAGGCGGTAGGCGATGGGGGCGTAGATCTCCAGGGTCTCGCGGGCGATCTTGATCCGCTTCTCCTCCGCCAGCGGCGCCAGCGTGCGCACGTTGTGCAGGCGGTCGGCCAGCTTGATCAGGATGACGCGCACGTCGGCGGTCATGGCCACGATCATCTTCTTCAGCGTCTCCGCCTGTGCGTCCTCGACGTCCACCTCGGAGATCTTGGAGATCTTGGTCACTCCCCAGACGATGTCGCTGATTTCCTGGCCGAAGAGGCGGGCCAGGTCCTCGCGGGTGTACTGCGAGTCCTCGATCACGTCGTGCAGCAGGCCGGCGGCGATGGAGATTTCGTCGAGCTTCATCTCGGCCAGGATGGCGGCCACCGAGAGCGGGTGGGTGATGTAGGGCTCGTTGGAGGCGCGGCGCTGGTTCAGGTGGGCGTCGGTGGAGACGGCGTAGGCCTTCTTCAGCAGCTCGATGTTGGCCTCGGGGTAGTAGCTGAGCACCCTCTCCTGCAGTTCATGGAAGCGCTTGATCATCGGCCCATTATAGCGCATTTTCCCGCGCCGCCGCCAGTTCCGCCGCCGGGCTTGACTCGGAGCCCGGGAGCCGCTATCCTTGGGGGCATGATCCGCATCAACAGCGGCCTCTACAAGGGGCGCGTCCTGCGCGGCGGCAAGAGCCCGCTCATCCGCCCCACCATGTCCAAGGTCAAGCTGACCTTTTTCGACATCCTGCAGACCGAAGTCAAGGAAAAGATCTTCCTCGACGGCTTCGCCGGCAGCGGCAACATGGGCATCGAGGCCCTGTCGCGCGGGGCCGAGTATGTGGTGTTCATCGACGACCTGCCCGAGGCGGCGCGCTCCATCCGCCACAACCTGGAGAAGATCGGCGTCGCCCCCGACTTCTACCGCGTCATCTGCGGCGACTTCAACCGCTCGATCATCGCCCTGGCCAGGGACGGCTTCCGTTTCGACCTGGCCTACCTGGACCCGCCTTACGCCATGCTGGAGTATGCCAACCCGCTGAAGGTCATCCACAAGCGCGGCGTGCTGAGGCCCGACGGGCTGATCGTCCTGGAGCGGCCGGCGCGGCTTCGTTTCCAGACTCCCTATTTTGCCCTGCGCCGCAAGGTGAACATCGGCCGCGAGTGCCTCGATTTCTACGGTTATGCCGACCCGGCGGGCGGTCCGCCCGCCGGCGCGGAATCCGAGCCGTGAGGCGGGCGGCGGCTACACGGTCCGCGTGCAGTTGCAGCTGGAACCCACCCGGCGCGACGACTCGAACGCCGCCTGTGCCATCCGCTAGGAACTAGGGAACGAGCTCTTTGTGTTTGTGTTAGTGTTAGTGTTTGGAACAGCAATTACCCGGCACTGTCCAAAAAGAATCGCCGGCCATAAAAAAGAATAATAGACAGAATTAAGATGCCTTTTGTCAGGGAATTGTCAGAATTCCAGAAGTTCTTTGATGGCTGTTACTAACACTAACACTATCACTATCACTTTTTTCTAGCGCAGGCCGACCTCGTCCAGGACCTTGAGCAGGCGGGCCTCATCGACGCCCGTCTTGGGGTTGCGCGGCGGCGTGCAGCCGGCGGCCGGAGCGACAGAGATCTCGTACGTGCCGATCTCGCGCGCCAGGGCCATGGTCTCGTTCTTTTCGAAGGCGATCAGCGGGCTGTAAACGGGCAGCGTGGCGGCCGCGCGCGAGGCGTAGAGGTTCTTCAGCGTCTGTGAGGCCACCTGCGCCAGGTTGTCGCCGGTGATCACCCCCAGCGCCCCCTCGCGCATTGCCAGCTCGGCCGCCGCCTTGTGCATGCGGTACTTGCAGACCACGCAGACGTAGGGCTCCAGGCGGGTGGCGAGCAAGTCTCCCAGGCGGCCCTGGAACAGATCGGCGTGGGGAAGGACGGTCAGCGGCAGCTCGTGGCCGGCGGCGTACTCCTGCAGGCGGTCGCGCAGGCGCCGCACCTTGGCGGTCTCCTCGTCCGAGTGCGAGAAGTGCAGCAGCACGGGCAGCACGCCGCGCTTCATCATCAGGAAGGTGGCCACCGGCGAGTCGATGCCTCCCGACAGCAGCGAAACCAGCCGCCCGGCGCTGCCCACCGGGAAGCCGCCGAAGCCGCGCGTCTTCTCGGTGAACAGGTAGATGCGGCGGTGGCCGATCTCGACGTGCAGCTCGAAGGCGGGCTCCTGCAGCCGCACCGGGGTGCCGGTGTTCTTCTCGATGAGCGTGCCCAGCTCGCGCTCCACGCCCATGGAGTCGGGGCGGAAGTCCTTGGCGATGCGCTGGCAGCTGACGCGGAAGTCGCGGCTGGCGCGGATGGCGGGGAAAAAACGCGCCGCCTCCTCCTGCAGCCGGCCGTAGTCGCGCTCGATCTCCAGCGCCGGGCTGTAGGAGTAGACACCCAGCACCTGGCGCAGGTCGGGGGCGCCGTCGACGCCGCGCACGTAGATGCGGCCGCGCTCGACCTCGATCTCCGCATAGGCGTGGCCGTGGGCCTTCAGGAACCAGGCCAGGTCGTCGCGCAGCCGCTGCTCGAAGGCGCCGCGGTTGCGCCCCTTGAGGCTGATCTCCCCGTAGCGCACGATCAGCGCCCGGCGGGGGAGTCCGCGGCCCGAACCGCTCATGGTTGCCGGGGCGCCGGCGCGCCCAGGAAATCGAGCAGGATGCCGCCGGTGCGCTGGCGGCGGTACTTCTCCAGCGCCCGCGCCTGGCCGGCCAGCACGGCCGCGCGCAGCTCGGGGCGCGTCAGCAGCTGGTGGCACAGGGCGGCGACGCGCAGCGGGTCCTTGTCGCGCAGCAGGATGCCGCCGCCGTTCAGGGTTTCGGCCACGGCGCCGGCGTCGTAGGCCAGCACCGGGATGCCCAGGTGGAAGCTCTCCACCAGCGGGGCGCAGAAGCCCTCGTGCGCGCTCAGGTGCAGGTAGAGGTGGGAGAGCTTGGCGATCGAGACCATCTCGTCCAGGGGGACGTGGCCGCTGAAGCGGACGTCGCGGGCGCCCAGCGCCGTTGTCAGGCCCTGCAGCGCCGACAGGTAGCGCTCGAAGCCGCGATGTTCGCCGACGATGAACAGGCGCGAGCCCGGATCGAAGTGCCGCTGGTAGGCGGCGAAGACGCGGATGACGTCCTCCACCTTCTTGTTGGGAATGACGCGGCCGATGAAGAGCAGGTTGCGGCGTCCGTCGCCGTAGAGCTCGCGGTACACCGGCAGCACCGGCCGATCGAACTTGGCGAAGTCCATCACCAGCGGCAGGACGCCGGTGCGGGCGAAGCCGGCCTCCTCCAGCTCGCGGCGGTTGTACTCCGAGTCGCCCAGGGCCAGGTCGACCTGGCCGGCGAGGCGGCCCAGCTCCAGACGCCCCTTGTAGCAGTCCTTGGCCAGGACGCGGTGATAGTCGAGGAAGAAGCGATGCGGCGTGATGTTGTGGTAAATGATCACCTTGCGGTCGCTCAAACGCAGGAACTTGCGCGTCACCGGCGAGCCGATGGAGAAGTGGAAGATGACGGTGTTCTCCGGCGCCGAAAAGCGGTCGTATTCCTGGTAATTGCGCACCTGGCCGGCGTAGCGCGGGTGGAAGAGCATGGTGAAGATCTCGGAGCCGATGCCCCGGGCGCGCAGGAAATCGCGGATCTCCAGCGCCTCGTTGCCGATGGCGTCGCCGTAGGAGAAGGAGGTGAGGAACTGGTGGACGTTCATTCGCCCGGCAGCCTGCGCTCCAGGGCCCGCTGGCGGTTCTCCAGGAACTCGACGCGGTCTTCCAGGACGCGCAGGCGCGTCTTGAGCATCTCCTCGTCGGTCTTCATCTTGGTCGACTCGACGACCAGGTTGTGCAGGGCGTTGTGCAGCAGGCGGACGTATTCGCTGCTCTGCACGGCGATGCGGCGCAGACCGGCGGCCTCGTTCTTCAGCTCCAGGTACACCGGGCGGTTCATGAAGCGCCGCCACGGCTCCAGCAGCCGGCGCAGCGCCTTCAGCGCCGCCTTGGCCGGGCCCTTTTCCCCGAAGCTCTCCTCCGCCGGCGGCGCCGGGGCCACGTTGGCCTCGAAGCCGGGGTAGAGCACCGGCTCGTAGACGTTGGGAATGTCCTGGAAGTCGGGCAGCGGCTGCAGCTCCATGTCGACGATCTCGTCGATGTCGCTCTGCTTCAGCAGCCCGGAATCCTTCCGCTCCTGGATCTGCTTTTCGATGGCGGCCATGATGGCGTTGACGTCGATCTCCGGGGCGGCCTGGATGAAGGGTTCCATGCGCGGTCCTCCTCTCGGGGCTGATTATACAGCATGCCGCCGCGGGCCACAAGCCGGGCAGCGCTGCATGCCGGACTCGCCGTCAGCAGGGGATTTATCGGCTTCAATCCCCGGAATCCCAGTCTGGCAGAGGGTTTCGGGGGGAAAAAATCGCAAACCCCTTGATTTTGCTTGACTTTGCCGATCCGGCTTCTTACAATCCTTCGCAGGAGGCACGCATGAACAAAACCGAACTGGTCAAGGCGATCGCGGAGAACGCGAACCTGAAGGTGTCCGAGACGGAGAAGATGGTCAACGCCTTCCTGGACTCGGTCGCCACCTGCCTGAAGAAGAAGAACAAGGTGACGCTGGTCGGCTTCGGCACCTTCGCCGTCGCTCACCGCAAGGCCAAGATCGGCATCAATCCCAAGACCGGCCAGAAGATCTCCATCAAGGCCAAGAACGTCCCGGTGTTCCGCGCCGGCAAGGCCCTGAAGGACCGGGTCAAGTAGCGAGACCGTTGCTTTCTTCATAGCGGGGGAGGCATCCCCCGCGCCGTTCTTCGTCCCCTTTCCGCCCCATCCCCCGATCCCTGCCAGGGGATCGGTGCGGGCGCGGGCCGCTTGAGTTTTTCATGTCCGATCTGTCCAGAGTAACTTTCAGAATCTGGCAGGACTGAAGCGCCAAATTCCAAGCATCACATTCCAAATCAGCACCAAGCACCAATGTCCCAATGACCCAAACGAAGAGTAAACGCACTCGCCTATGGAATCACTGCCTATTTTCCGGTATAGACCCCCGATCAATTGAGCGCCCTGGTTTGGGTCATTGGATTTTGGAACTTGGAATTTGTTTGGGATTTGCTGCTTGGATATTGGAGCGATAGGCCTACCCGCTCGCACCCTGACCGGTCATGCTCCGCGCAAGCGGACGGGCGGAGCCGTCACTCGACAGTGATTGGGCAGGAGGCGCCGGCGATCGGCACGCGGTTGCGCTTGGCGTCGTAGGCGCTGATGCCGCCGATGGTGAACTGGCAGCGCCCCTTGGCGCCGAACTTGGCTTTCACCTGGATGGCGGCCCCGGCCAGCGCCTGGGTGCCGGTGTCGCTGAGCGACAGCCCCAGGTCGAAACCGTTCCCCGACACGTTCTTCAGCACCTTCACCCCTTTCCCGCTCAGGGCGTCGGCGTTGACCTCCAGGATCTCGCAGCCCGCGCCGCTGATGGAGCCGCGCAGCGCCAGGCTGGCCAGCGGGGCCTGCGACTCGATGCGCACGGTAAAGAAGGCGTCGGAGTTGGCCGGCAGGGCGGCCTGGGCCGGATCGATGGTGATCCGGTCGCCGGCGCCGGCTTCGGGCGCGCGCGCCTCCTCCATGCCGGCCGCCTCGGTTGTCGGCGGCTCCTCGCCCTCCCCCTCGCCGCGGCCGGGCTCCATGGGGGCCAGCCCCGAGCCCGGCTGCATGCCGCCGCTCCAGATGGCCTGGTTGTCCTCGGCGCTGACCGGCGTGCGGCGGATGACCTTGGGGGTGATGGAGAAGATCAGGTCGGTCTGGCTGATGTCGCGGTCCGAGCGGCCGAACAGCTTCCCCAGCAGCGGAATCTTGCTCAGCAGCGGGATGCCGTTGATCGAGCCGCGGATGTCGTCGCGGATCAGGCCGCCGATGATGTTGGTCTCCCCCTCCTTGAGGCGGATCTTGTTCTCGATCTCGCGCTTGCCGAAGGTGGGGAAGGACGAGGTGGCGCCCGAGGAGATGAAGTTGATCGTCAGCTTGGTTTTCAGCGTCACCTCGTTGTTCTGGTGGACGAAGGGGGTGACCTTGATCTCCACGCCGACGTTGCGGTAGCGGTAGGTGGTCACCGGCGAGGAGTTGATGCCGCCGGCGGCGATGGCCTGGAACTGGGTCTCGGGGATGGGCACCTCGTCGCCGACCATGAAGGAGATCTCCTCGCCGTCCAGGCCGCGCAGGTTGGGCTTGGCCAGGATCTTGTTGTTGCTGTCCGATTCCAGGAAGTTCATGGCCACGGTGGGGATGGTCATGAAGAAGTTGGTGCTGCCCAGGTCCTCGACGTTCAGCGTCGAGGAGACCTTGCCGTCCTCGCCCAGCACGCCCGCCGCGAGTCCGAAGGTGCCGCTGGCGAAGTCGGCCCCCAGCTTGCTGATCAGGGTGCGGTTGATCTCCAGGATCTCGATGTGCACCTCGACCTCGCTCCTGCCCTTGTCGATGCGGCCCAGAAAGCGCTCGACGTCGGCCAGTGACTGGAAGTCGCCGCGGATGACCAGGGCGTTGAGGTTGGGATCCTCCTGGATGAGCAGCTGCTCGTCGCGGAACACCGTCTGCACCAGCTTGCGCGCGTCCTCGGCCTTGATGTCCGACAGGTAGAATGTCTTGATGCCGCGCAGGTCGAAGGCCTTCTTCTTGGCGAAGATGTCGGGGTAGACGATGACGGACGTCGGGTCCAGCACCCGGTACTGCGAGGAGGAGACCATGCACAGCACGCGCAGGATCTCGTAGAAGCCCGAGTTTTCGATCTCCAGGCTGTGCAGGAAGTCGCGGAAGTCCTTGTCGAAGATGAAGTTGACGCCGAAGGTGCGGCCCAGGCTCTTGAAGATGTTGCTGATCGGCGTGTTGCGCAGGCTCAGGCTGACCTTCTCGTCGGGGCGCACGCGCAACTGCACCGGCGGCACGATGGCCGGCTGCGGCTTCTCGGCGGCGGCCTTCCTGGGGTTGACGTAGGCGTCGTATTCCGCCTGCAGCTCGCGGTTGCCGGGGAAGACGGCCAGGGCCTGCTGGTACTCGCGCAGCGCCGCGGCGCGGTCGTTGTCGCGGACGCGGGCGCGCGCCAGCTGCCGGTGCTGCAGGTAGCTGCCCAGCTGAGCGCGGAACAGCAGGGTCTTGATCTCTTCGCTGCGCGGGTTCTCGGCGGCCGCCTTCTGCAGGACCTCGCTGGCCCGGTCGTAGTCGCCCGTCGTGTACAGCTCCCGGGCCTGGCGCAGGTTGGACGTGGTGGTCAGGCAGCCTTGCCAGACGAGCAGGGCGGCCAGCAGGAATGCCATGCGGTGCGGATGCGCGTTCGCTGCCATTATTCCTCTCCTTTCTTGCGGATCTCGTAGGGCTGGCCGTCGTACTCGATGGTCACCCGCTCGCGGGTGATCGTCAGGACGCGGATCTTGCCCAGGATCGTCTCGCCCTCGCCGACGGTGTGGTACTCGCCGCTGACGTTGAGCAGCGCCAGCGGCTTGCCGCCCTTGAGGATGATGCCCTCGAAGCTCACCGAGCTGGCGATCTCCTCGGCGATGCTCTGCTGCAGGGACTGCGACTGCGTTTCCTCCTGTTTGCCGGCCCGCGCCGGCGCCGGCGTCTCCGCGCCGGCGAACAGGTCGCGCTTCACCGTGAAGCGCGGCGCGGGGCGCTGCAGCTGGCTCAGCTTGAGCAGCTCGGCGCCTGCCGGCGCGGTCGCCAGCGCCAGCAGCAGTGCCGGCAGCGTGAGTCGCGACAGGCCGCAACGTTCAGTCGCCAAGGTAGGCCTCCATGCTGAAGTGGGCGTTGACGGCGTCACCGCTGGCGCTCATGTCGACCGAGCGGATGAACGCCATCTGCGGCTTGCGTTCCATGTCATAGATGAACTTCTTCAGGCTGCGATAGGGACCGTTCAGGCTGAACTGCATGGCCACCGGCTGCAGGCCGTTCTGGCGCTGTTGGAAATTGAAGGAAATGTTCGGGGCCCGCAGGTTGTTGTCGTCCAGGCAAAGGTTCAGGTCGCGGCGAAAACGGGCGAAGCCGTCCAGGGTGATGATGGTGCGCTCGCGGAAGCGGCGCAGGTCCTCGGGCAGTCGCTGCCATTCCTTGTGCTCGGCGGCCGTCTGCGCCAGCTCCTGTTCCTGCCGGCGCAGGGCGGCCTGCGGGTCGCCGCGGCCCTGGCGACGCAGGTCCTGGGACGCCCCCCAGCCCAGGGACAGGAGCAGCACCGCCGCGGCGACGGCCACCAGGACCAGCAGCGACATGAGGGTGATCCGGTATGGCCTCATTTGCGATCAGGCCTCCGGGGAGTCATCGGCGTCCGCTGGGGACTTTTCCGGCTCGGAGCGGTCCGCGGCGAAGGCGCCTCCGGATCGGGGGCGGAGAAGCTGAGTTGTACCAGGTACTCGTCCGGGGTCTGGGTTTCGCTGGCGATGGCCAGGCCGTAGGCGGACAGCTTCTTGTATACGGCGAACAGCTCGGGAAGCGAGCGGGCGCTGAGGGCCAGGCTCACGCGGTCGCCGCGCTGGTTCACCAGCGAGAGGCTGCGCAGGCGGATGCCCGGTCCGGCGACATGCTCCAGGAAATCCAGGCGTCCCACGAAGGAATAGCTCTTGCGCTCGATCAGGACGTTGGCCACGGCCAGTTGGCCGCCCAGCGCGCGCTGTCTGGACTCGATTTCGGCGCGCAGGCGGCTGGTCTCGCCGGCCAGGTCGCGGAGCCGCCCGGCGGCGGGCGCCGCGGCCTCCTGGCGGGCGCGGCGCCCGCCCCAATAGGCGGCGGCCAGGCCGGCCAGCAGCAGCGCCAGGAGGAACAGCAGGGCGGCGCGCAGGACGAAGGCGAAGACGTCCAGCCGTGGCTGGCGGGCGAGATTGTACTCCAGCTTCCTCATGGGCGCACCGGCAAATGGGGCGTCGGCCCGGGGCCCGGCGGCAACGGCGAAAGCCTGCCGCCGCCGAGGGCTTCCTCGCTGAGCTCCTGCAACGCCGCCTCGACCGCCGCGGTTTCGCCGCCGTGGTCGTGGAGCCAGCAGCGGCGGGGATCGATGCCGTACTGGCCGCGCACGAAGGACACGGTGCGGCCGATCTCATCGCCGGCGTCGGCGGGGGACTCGGAAACGCCGCGGAACTTGCGGATGTAGATGGGGCTGTGCCCCTGCAGGAAGGCCAGGGTGCAGCCGGCGCCGTCCCGCTCGATGACCAGGTCGGGGACGGGACGGGCTCCCAGGGCCCGGCCCAGAATCTGCAGGGTGGAACTGCCGATGGCGGTCAGGGGGATGTTGCGCTCGTGGAACGCGCTCTCCACGCTGTCCAGCAGCGAGCGGCGCACCAGCACCGAGAGCACCCGCCGGCGGTTCAGCACGAACCAGCGGTGGTCGTAGGCCTCGATGTTCTCGGGAAAAATCTTCTGCAGCCGCCAGGCCACCAGCTCGCGCAGCGCCTGGCGCCGCCAGGGCAGCCGGTCAAACTCGAAGACGTTGAAGATGAACGGTGAGGCGCCGAACACCACGCCGGTCTCCTCGCGCTCCAGGGCGGCGAACAACGCCTGCCAGTCGTCGCCCGGGTCCTCCGCCAGCGCCGCGCCCGGGACGGGGACGCGGTGGGCGACCCGGCCGTTGCGCAGGCGGAACACCTCGGCGTGGCGCTCGCCGGCGAACACCACCTGGCGCGGCGGCCGCAGGGGGAGCAGACGGTCGATCAGACCCATTCCTTGACTGTCACCCGGTTCAGCTCCTCGAGGGAGGTGATGCCGGAGCGGACGCGCTCCAGGCCATTGCGGCGGATGGGGACCATGCCCTGCTGCATGGCCGTTTTCTTGATCTCCGAGGTCGGTTTCTTGGCCAGGATCATCTCCTTGATCTCGTCGGTGAGCTCCAAGATCTCGCCGATGGCGGTGCGCCCGGCGTAGCCCAGGCCGCCGCACTCCTCGCAGCCGGCGGCGCGGTAGACGGGCTGCGAGAAGGAACTGCGCTCGATGCGGTTGTAGGCCAAGTCGGCCTTGCTCAGGGTGTAGGGCTTCTTGCACAGCGGGCAGAGGACGCGCACCAGGCGCTGGGCGGCGATGCAGTTGAGCGCCGAGATGAAGCTGTAGGTGTCGATGCCCATGTGGATGAAGCGCCCCAGCACGTCGAAGACGTTGTTGGCGTGGACGGTGGTGAACACCAGGTGGCCGGTCAGGGCCGACTGGATGGCGATCTGCGCCGTCTCCGGGTCGCGGATCTCGCCGACCATGATCTTGTCGGGATCGTGGCGCAGGATGGAGCGCAGGCCGCGGGCGAAGGTCAGCCCCTTCTTTTCGTTGACCGGGATCTGGATGACGCCCTCGACCTGGTATTCCACCGGGTCCTCGATGGTGATGATCTTGTCAGCCGGGTCCTTGATCTCGTTCAGGGCCGCGTACAGCGTGGTGGTCTTGCCGCTGCCGGTCGGCCCGGTGACCAGGAACATGCCGTAGGGCTGGCGGATGTAGTAGTGGATCTTCTCCAGCAGGTCGGGGGAGAAACCCAGCTGGTCCAGCTTCAGCTCGCCGAGGCTCTCGGTGATCATCTCGCGGTCGAGGATGCGGATGACGGCGTTCTCGCCGTATACGCCGGGCATGATCGATACGCGGAAGTCGATGGTTTTCTGCTTGAACTTCATGCGGAAGCGGCCGTCCTGCGGGACGCGCTTCTCGGCGATATCCAGCTCGGAGATGACCTTGAGGCGGGTGAGCAGGAAGGAATGGAAGGAACTGTCCAGCGGCTCCATGATCTGGTGCAGGATGCCGTCGATGCGGTACTTGATGACCAGGGCGTCGGCGCCGATCTCGATATGAATGTCGGAGGCCTTCTTGTTCACCGCCGTGAGAATGATGTTGTTCAGCAGCTTGATGACCGAGTCGTCCTCCTCGTTCTCGGTGACGCTCTCGATGGTGACGACGTCGTCCTCGGCGGCGTCGGCCGCGGCGGTCTTCTTCAGGGCGAATGTCTCGGTCTTGTCGCGCAGCACCTTGGTGTAGGTGTCGCTTTTTTTTAGGAACTTTTCCAGCTCGTCGCGGTTGGCCAGGAAGGGCACGACCTTCTTCTGGGTGAAGTTCTCGATCATGCCGATCTTGTCCAGGTTGTCGGGGTCGGGCATGGCCACCGAGATGCTGCCGTTGTTCTCCTCGATGGGGAAGAAGAGGTTCTTGATCAGGAACTCGGCGGGGAACTTCGCCAGCAGGGTGTAGTCGATCTTGACGTCCGCGATGTGGATCGATTTCTTCACTGCGCGACCTTTACGACGCTGAATATCGGCAAGTAAACGGACAGGAGCATCACGGCGATTACCACTCCCAGGCCGATGATTATAACAGGTTCGATCAGCGAAATCAACGTGCCGATGCGGTTGTCGAGCGAGCGCTCGAAGTATTCCGCGCTCTCGTCGAGGACGGCGGTCAGGTTGCCCGAGGTTTCGCCCACGCGCACCATCTCCACCAGGATGCGCGGCATCATGGGCACCTCCTCCAGCACCGCCGAGAGCAGGTTGCCCTGGCGGATCTTGTCGGGGACGTCGAGCACCTGTTGGTGGTGGAAGCGGTTGGCGAAGGTGGCCACGGCGATCTCGGCCGATTCGGGCACCGGGATGCCGCCCGAGATCAGGATCGCCAGCGTGCGGGCGAAGACGGCGATGGCGTTCTCGTGGGCGATGCGCCCCAGGAAGGGGGCGCGGAGCTTGAGCTGGTCGACCACCACCACCCGCGGGTTCAGGCGCTCGATGCCGCGCACGGTAAGGTAGGCCAGCAGCAGCGCCCCCAGGATGGGCAGCAGGTTGGCGCGCAGGAATTGCGTGACCTCCATGAAGAACAGGGTGATGGACGGCAGCTGCGCATCCATGTCGGTGAAGAACGAGGAAAAGCGCGGGATGACGAAGATGGCGATGACCAGGATGACGGCCACCATGAACAGCAGCAGGATGATGGGATAGGTCAGGCCGCTGATCATCTTGCGGCGCAGGTTGTTGATCTTGCCCAGGTAGACGTTGAACTTCTCCAGAACCTGCTCCAGGTGGCCGCTGCGCTCGCCGGCGGTCAGCGAGGCGCGGTAGATGGTGACATGGGGGATCTGCGGCGAGGCGAAGGCCTCGGAGACCTGCATGCCGTTGCGGATGTTGCCGGCGGCCTTGGCCAGCACCTCGCGCAGCACTCCGAAGGGGGTGTTCTGGACGATGATCTCCAGGGCGCGGATCAGCGGAATGCCCGACTTGAGCAGGGTGATCATCTCCTGGTTGAACAGCAGGAATTCGGTGGTGCCGATCTTGCGCCGGAACAGGTGGCCCAGCGAGAAGTCCCGCAGCCACAGGCGGCGCGCCGCCAGCAGCTTCTCATCCAGGCCGGCCAGCGAGGCCACGAGCTCCTGGCGGCTCTCGGCGTACTGCTCGCGCGTCTGGAAATGCCCCTGCTCGTCGACCAGGGTGCACTTGAAATAGGGCATCAGATCCGCTCGTAGCCGGCCATGTAGGGGCGCAGGGCGTCGGGAACGCGGACGCGGCCCTCGGACGTCTGGTTGTTTTCCATGATGGCGGCGACGGTGCGGCCGATGGCCAGGCCGGAGCCGTTCAGGGTGTGCACGAAGTCCTTCCTGCCGTCCCGGCCCTTGTACTTGATGCGCGCCCGCCGCGCCTGGAAGCTCTCGAAGTTGGAGCAGGAGGAGATCTCCAGGTAGCCGGCGCGGGCCGGCATCCACACCTCGATGTCGTAGGTCTTGGCCGAGGAGAAGGACATGTCGCCGCTGCACAGCACCACGGTGCGGAACGGCAGCCCCAGCCGGCGCAGGATGTCCTCGGCGTCGGCGGTCAGCTCCTCCAGCTCCAGGTAGGAGCGGTCGGGGGCGGCGAACTTCATCAGCTCCACCTTGTCGAACTGGTGCAGGCGGACCAGGCCGCGGATGTCCTTGCCGTGCGAGCCGGCCTCGCTGCGGAAGCAGGGGGTGAAGGCGGCGTACTTGACCGGCAGCCGCTCCTCGTCCAGCGTCTCGTCGCGGTGCAGGTTGGTCAGCGGCACCTCGGCGGTGGGCGTCAGGTACAGGTTGTAGCCCTCGACCTTGAACAGGTCGGCCTTGAACTTGGGCAGGTTGCCGGTGCCGACCAGGCTGGCGTCGTTGACCAGGAAGGGGGGCAGCACTTCGCGGTAGCCGTGCGCGCCGGTGTGCACGTCGAGCATGAACTGCAGCAGCGCCCGCTCCAGCCGCGCCAGGCCGTCGTAGTAGACGGCGAAGCGCGAGCCCGCCACCTTGGCGGCGCGGGCGAAATCCAGGGTGCCGGCGGCCTCGCCCAGCTCCCAGTGCGGCTTGGGGGCGAAGTCGAAGGCGGGCTTCTCGCCCCACTCGCGCACCACCTCGTTGGCCGTGGCGTCGTGGCCCACCGGCACCGAGTCGTGGAACAGGTTGGGGATGCCCAGGAGGAATTCCTGGAACTCGGCCTCGAGCGCCGCCAGCTCCTGCTCGCTTTCGGCGATCTGCTTGGACAGCTCGACGGACTGTTGCTCCAGGTCGTGCGTGCCGGCGCCGCTGCGCTTGAGGTAGCCGGTCTCCTTGGCCAGCTTGTTCTTGCGGCTCTTCAGCTCCTCGCTGGCGGCCAGGACGCGGCGGCGGCGCAGGTCCATGGCGACGAAACGGTCGTCGGCGAAGGGAACGCCCTTGGCCTCGACCTTCTTCTTGACCAGCTCCAGGTTGTTCCTGACAAAATGGGTGTCCAGCATGGGAATAATTATAGCACAGCGGCCAGATCTGTCCAAAATATTTCAATTTTCTTTCATTTATTTGCGCAAAGCATGGATTTTCAGGCGAGCGATCCGGCAGGACTACAGTACCAAATTCCCAGGCAGCAAATTCCAAACAAGTTCCAAATTCCAATGGCGAAATGACCAAAACAAGGATAAGATGCTTGAAATGGATTTGGTTTTGGACATTGTTTTTGCGCAGAAGACGGCTTGTGGGGGGCGGGAACGCAGGCAAACCTTCGCCGCCGTTTTGCGGTATAATGTCTTTCGAGGTGCCCATGAAACGAAAGTCACTGCTCGTCGCCTTCCTGGCCGGTTCCGTCCTTTCCGCGGCCACCGGCGCCGCCGAAGACCCAGCGCTCGCGGCCAAGGCCCTGCTCTGGCACGAGCGGGCCCTGACCGTCGACACCCACTGCGACACGCCCTTCAAGCTCCTGGAGCCGGGCTGGGACATCGGCCAGTACCACAGGACCGGCGAGCGCGGCAGCGGCTGCCAGGACCTGCCGCGCATGAAGGAGGGCGGGCTCGACGCCTCCTTCTTCGCCGTCTTTGTCGGCCAGGGCCCGCGCACGCCCGAGGGCTACGCCGACGCGCGGGACAAGGCCGTGGCCATCCTGGACGGCATGGACGCCATGTACAGGAAATACCCGGAGCTGTGCGGCCTGGCCCTGACGCCGGGGGACGCCCGCCGCCTGGAGCAGGAGGGCAAGCGCGCCATCTTCATCGGCATGGAGAACGGCTACCCGCTGGGCCGCGACCCGGAATGGATCGACGCCTTCTACCGCCGCGGCGTGCGCTACGTCACCCTGGCCCACACCGCCGACAACGACATCTGCGACTCCGCGACCGACCGCCGCGATCCCGAGGACCGCGGCCTGAGCGATTGGGGCCGGCAGGTGGTGCGGCGGCTCAACGACCTGGGCGTCATGGTCGATGTCTCGCACATCTCCGACCGCTCCTTCTTCGACGTGCTGGCCCTGACCCGGGCTCCGGTCATCGCCTCGCACTCCTGTGCCCGCGCCCTGTCCGCCAGCCCGCGCAACCTGACCGACGAGATGCTGCTGGCGCTGAAGAAGAACGGCGGCGTCGTCCAGCTCTGCATCCTGACCGACTACGTCAAGCAGCCGCCGGCCGACGCCGGGCGCGACAAGGCCTTCGAGGACTTCTACCGCCGCATCCAGGAGACCTACGGCGGCTGGGGCGGCATCAAGACCCCGTCCGAGCGCGCCAAGGTGGAGGCGGAGCACGACGCGCTGGAGGCCCGCTATCCCCAGCCTCCGGTCTACGTCAAGGATGCCGTCGATCACATCGACCACATCGTCAAGCTCATCGGCATCGATCACGTGGGCATCGGCACCGATTTCGACGGCGGCGGCGGCCTGGCCGACTGCCGCGACGCCACCGAGCTAAAGAACATCACCATCGAGCTGGCGCGCCGCGGCTACACGGAGGAGCAGGTCGCCAAGATCTGGGGCGGCAATGTCATGCGCGTGATGCAGCAGGTCATTGACCTGGCCAAGAAATAGAAGAACGATCGTGACGCGTAACGCGTGACGCGTGACAAGCAAGGGCGCTCGACGTATGGCGTTAGGCGTACAGCGAACGATCAGAAACAATTCCTGGTATTGCTACAAGGTTCGACGTTCGAGGTTCGAAGTCCGACGTAACGAAAGCCAATTCGCTTGGTTGCTGAAGATTTCTATTTAGGCGCTGGTCGTTCTTGCTGCTTTTCATCACTCATCACTGATCAGGATCTTACCTAGAATGCCCGCTACTACCACCATGAGCACCACAAGTAGTTCGAGTATGTTTAAAACCTTGGCTTTGCTGACACTGGCACTGTCACTGATACTGATCTGCCGAATGTTTCTCGCCGATTTCTGGTACAATGGTGGCGCATGGAAAACCTGAAAGCCAGGGCGAAACGGCTGAAAGCGGAGATCACGGCTCTCTATTACGCCGCGCAGGACCCCCGCGTTCCCTGGACGGCCAAGGCGATCATGCTGGTGGCGCTGGGATACGCCCTCAGCCCGATCGATCTGATCCCCGACTTCATCCCCGTGCTCGGTTATCTTGACGACCTGCTCATCCTGCCGGCGCTGATCGCCCTGGCGCTGCGCCTGGTCCCGGCCGAGGTCATGAACGCCGCCAGGGAGAAGGCCGCTCGCGAGCCGGTATCCCTAAAGAAGAACTGGCTGTTCGCTTCCTTGTTCATCCTTTTCTGGATCGTGGTCCTGGCCGCCGTCGTTCTCGCCCTGACCAGGGCGTTCCACTGAACCGGGATTTTAATCCGCGGATCCGGCTCGAGGTTCCCGCGCCTCCGTCCGGCATGTCAGTGGACGGATATTGGCTTCTTCTAAAAAAACCGGAATAAGTCCGCTCCCTTGCCGCTACTCGTCACGCGTTACGCGTTACGCGTCACGATATCTCTTCTTCTAGTTCTTGATCTCGATCCCCCCGAGCAAGGCCGAGGCGCGGATGACCAATTTGCCGCCGGCGGCGTCGGGATTCTGGCGCGTGTGGTCGTCGACTCCGCCCAGCATGGTGGTGGGCTGGACCTCGATGCGCCAGTCGCGGGGCAGGCGGATGTCGACGCCGCCCAGCACCGTGGAGACGGTGAGCAGCCATTCGCCCGGCGCCAGCCTGGCCTCGAGCAGGTCGATCTCGACTCCGCCCAGGACGTTGGAAACGTCGCCGCCCTTGAACTCCCGGCTGGTCACGCGGCGGTCGCCGCCGGCCAGGATGTTGTGCACGCGCAGGCAGGGGTCGCCGCAGGCGGCCCCGGGGAGGGGGGCGGGCCGGGCCGCGGACAGCAGCGGCGCGTGGCGGAAGAGCAGCGACAGGCCGAGCAGGATCAGCACCGCCGGCCACCACAGCCAGACGTCCTCCCAGCGGATGGCGTCCAGCTCGGCCGCCAGGAAGACGCCGCCGAGCAGGATCAGAAACAGCCCGGAAAAGTCGAACAGCCGGCGGCTGTCGACGATATGCACCACGCCGAGAACGATGAGGATGAGCGGCCACCAGTCGCCGATGCGGAAGCGCAGGGACAGGACGTCCAGGTTGTCCAGCAGCACCAGCGCCCCGGCCAGGATCAGGATGCCGCCCAGCAGGATCGTGCCCGCGGGAAGTTTCTTTTGCGCGCCCATTGCGTCCTCCTGGTTCAATGGACCCAGTATAGGAATGTTGTGTCTTGATGTCAATTCGCCGGCCAGCGGCCAGGATTGCGGCGAACCGCTTGGTTGACTTTCGCATTGCCGCACAATAGAATGCCCGTGATGGACAGGGGGACTGCCGTCGAGCCCATCCGCATCGTGAACGAGCCATGAAACGCAGGGCTTCTTTTCTGCCGGGGTTGATCCTGATCGCCGGGGCGGTGCTGCCGGCCCCGGCGCAAAAGCTCGGTGCGCCGGTCATCACCAACTATGAGACCGAACAAATCCAGGC
>JAKLEC010000049.1 GCA_022711715.1 Acidobacteriota bacterium | reverse complement strand
AATCGACGACATTTTCCCTCACCTCCGCGAAGCGGGCGCCGGCGCGGCGGGCCTCGTAGGTGGCGGCGTCGAAGCCGTCGAAGGAGACGGAAAGGCGCTGCAGCCCCGACTCCAGCAGCTCGCCGGCGAGGCCGCCGCGCAGCAGCGTGGCGTTGGTGTGCAAGCGGCAGGGGAGTCCCGCCGCGGCGGCATAGCGCGCCATGCGCCCGGCGTCGGGATGGAGCAGCGTTTCGCCGCGGTGGTGCAGGTTGACCTCGAGGGCGAATTCCCGGGCCTGATCGACGACCCGGCGGAAGAGCGGCCAGGGCATGTCGCCTTTCTGGGAGGCGGGAAGGTCCTTGTTGGGGCAGGCGGGGCAGCGCAGGTTGCAGCGCGAGCTGATCTCCAGCCACAACCGCAGAGGCGGCGCCGCCACGACGGCGTCGCGGCGGCGATAGCTACCGTAGAGGGCGGCCAGCCTGCGGTAGTATTTCCAACTGCCGACCATGGGGTTCACACCTCGCTTTTCCGGCGCCGCCGCCGGGAGAGGCCATTGTAGGACGAAGGCCGGGCCGGGTCAACTGGCTTTACGCTGGCAAGAACGTGGCGTACGGTATACGGCTCACGGCGTACGGCAACAGCCCTGAGGAGCGCATTGGGCAATACTGACTGTCCTGTATTTCCATCGCTTGCGGATCCAGGGCTGTAACGCGTCACGCGTCACGAGAATTTTTGACGGACCCGGAACCCTTTCACCTTTTGCCTATTCGACTCCTCCCCGGTTTGACAGGGCAGCGCGGCGGCGATAGAATCGCCTCATGCCGAAGCGGAAGGAAATTCCCTGGCAGCTGCGCATGTACCGCCGCTCCCTGAAGAAAAAGCTGAAGGTGAAGGCCCTGCGGCCGTTCGTGGGCGTGGGCGCCGGGAGGCGCTGCCTGCTCGTCACCTGCGGCGACAACAACGGCGCCATCAATTATCACCTGCGCGCCCTGGGCGGCGACTGGTCCTGGGCCGAGTTCGAGGACGGCTCGCGGGCCGACATGGAGGCGCTGCTGGCCGCACCGGTCGTCCTGCTGGACAGGAAGGAATGCCGGCTGCCGTTCCCCGACTCCCATTTCGACGTGCTGGTCAGCATCGACGTCCACGAGCACCTGCGCCGGCCCGAGCTCCTGGCCGCCGAGTTCCTCCGCGTGCTCCAGCCGGGAGGACGCGCCGTGGTGACCACCCCCAACGGCGACGAGCGCAAGCCGGTGGTGCGGCTGAAGCGCTGGAGCGGGATGAGCAACCTGGAGTACGGACACGTGCGCACCGGCTACACCATCGCCCAGCTGCAGGAGCTTCTCGCCGGCGCCGGCCTGCGCCCGGTCCGCAGCGGCTCCTACGCCAAGTTCTTCACCGAGTTCCTGGAGCTGGTCATCAACTGGGCCTACGTCAAGGTCCTGCAGCGCGGCCGACCCGGCGCCGGCATCACCCCCAGCACCCGCGAAAAGCTCGACTCGGTCAAGAAGAGCTACCGCCTCTATGCCCTGCTGTACCCGTTCTTCTGGGTCTTCTCGCAGCTTGACCGCCTGCTGTTCTTCACCACCGGCTATGCGGTCATCGCCGAGGCGCAGAAAACCGGCAAACAGTGATAGTGATAGTGGTAATAACAGCAATAACTGCACTCGGCATACGGTATACGGCGTACGGTGGACGGCAACAGCATTGACGGACACGCAGCGATGGCGCTCGGAACCGCATAAATATCAGGCAATCGTGACGCGTAACGCGTGACGCGTCACGAGTAGCAGCGACAACAGGTCTCACGCATTCACTACCTCGCCGTATTTTGGTTTTTAACGTGGTACGTGGTACCTGGAACGTGGAACCTTGAAGGACCGTCGCCCTTTTTTAGCCGCTGACTAGCTCGCTTCGGCTGCTCAGCGAAACGGTCTTCGTTACGTCGGACGTCGAACCTCGAACCTTAATAGCGTCTTCTAGTCTTCTGTCAGCGCAAGGATCTCGTTCACTTCGCGGGCTTTGGCGCGGAGCTCGCCGGCCAGGCGGCGGTAGTTTTCCAGGAACTCGTCCAGGAAGGGGAAGGTGGAGCGGTAGCGCGCGGCCAGGGTGAAGGCCATGGCCTGGTCCGGATCGGCGGCGCGGCCGGTGGCGTTTTTCTTCATCAGGTTGAAGAGTTCGAAGGGATCGGCGTTGGCGGGCGCCTCCCTCCACTTCCGCTCCAGGGAGCGCAGCCGGCGCAGCTCATGGTCGGTCACCCCGGCGCGGAACATGGCCCGCGATAGAGCCTGGGAGTCGGCGGCCGGCTCATTCTCCAGCGCCGCCGCCAAGCGGCCGGCCTGCTCGAGGCAGATGAGGGCTCGGTCGTACTCGTCCTGGAAGGTCAGGCCGATCTCCAGTGTCATGCCCAGGACGAAGTGGCCGACCAGCTCCCGGAACTCGCGCGTGTCCTTGTCCGCATCGGCCTCCTCGAGCACGCGCCGCAGCTCACCGGCGGCGGCCTCGTTGCCGAGGCCGTCCAGGCGGCGGCGGACCTTTTCCCACGCCCGGGCGCTCAGGAAATCCGTTTCGCCGGCGGGGGAGCCGGCGGCGATGGCAGCGATGCGGCGCAGGGCTTCCTCGGCCATGGCGGCGCGGATCTTCGTCTCGTCGCAGCAGGTGATCCCGGCGGGCACCGCCTGAGGCGGATCTTCGTCGGGGCCGGCGGCCGCCGGGAGGGCCCCGGCGGCGTCCAGCAGGAGAAGAAGCAGGAAAACCGTGACCCGGCGTGCCATTGCCGGCCATTTTACCCCCCGGCAGGGACGTTTTCAAGCCGATTCGCCGCGGTTGACATTTGCCGGCGATTCATTTATAGTTTTTTTTCCGCCAAGAATTTCACCAAAGGAGCGATTCAATGAATATCAAGCACCAAAAAACGAGACAGGTCCTGGAGCTCTTTGAAAAGATCAGCGCCATCCCGCGCTGCTCGAAGCACGAAGAAAAGATCGGCGCTTTCCTGCTGGATTGGGCCGGGAAGAACGGTCTGAAGGCCAGGAAGGACAGGGTCGGCAACGTGCTGATCCTGGTTCCGGCCAGCCCGGGATACGAAAAATCGCCGACGGTGGTGATCCAGGGGCACATGGACATGGTCTGCGAGAAGACCGCCGATTCCCCGCACGATTTCGCCAAGGACCCCATCCGCTTCGTCTTCGAGGGCGAGTGGCTGAAGGCCGACCATACCACGCTGGGCGCCGACAACGGCATCGCCCTGGCCATGGCCATGGTGCTGGCGCTGGACAAGTCCGCCGTCCATCCGCCGCTGGAGCTGCTGTTCACCATCGACGAGGAGACCGGCCTGACCGGCGCCAACGCCCTGCAGGGCGACTTCATCGCGGGCAAGATCCTGCTCAATGTCGACTCCGAGGACGAGGGCGTGTTCACCGTCGGCTGCGCCGGCGGCCGCGACACGCACATCAGCCTGCCGGTGCGCTACGAGGACGCCCCCGAGGGCTTCGTCATGGCCCGCGTCAAGGCCGGCGGCATGACCGGCGGCCACTCGGGCGTCAACATCAACGAGGAACGGGCCAACGCCATCCGCGTGCTGGCGCGCGTCCTGGCCCAGGTGCGCCGCCAACACGACGCCCGCCTGGCCGACATCTCCGGCGGCACGGCGCACAACGCCATTCCCCGCGACGCCTGGGCCGACATCTTCATCCCCCGCGATAGCTTCAAGGCCGTCGAGAAGCTCGTGGCCGAGATGGAGCAGGTGTGCAAGAGCGAATTCCGCAAGACCGATCCCGGCCTGAAGCTCAGCGCCGAGCTCCAGCTGGAGACCATGGGCAAGCGGCCGCTGAACACGGCCGACAGCGGCCGCATCCTGGATCTGCTCATCGCCCTGCCGCACGGCGTGGCCGCCATGTCCACCGAGATGAAGGGGCTGGTCGAGACCTCCAACAACGAGGCCAGCGTGCGCATCGCCAACAGCAAGCTGGAGATCGTCACCAGCCAGCGCAGCTCGGTGATGTCGCGGCTGAACGCCCTCACCTGGCGCGTCGAGGCCGCCGCCCGCCTGGCCGGCGCCGACGCCGTCAGCGGCGACGGCTATCCGGCCTGGCAGCCCAACCTGCAGTCGCCGCTGCTGGCGCGCTGCAAGGAGGTCTACCGCCGGCTCTTCGGCAGGGAGGCGCATGTGGAGGCCATCCACGCCGGGCTGGAATGCGGCATCATCGGCGACAAGAAGGAGGGCATGGACATGATCTCCTTCGGGCCCACGCTGAAGAACCCCCATTCCCCCGACGAGAAGATCCACGTCGAGTCGATCGGCAAGGTCTGGGACTTCATGGTGGAGCTGCTCAAGAGCCTGAAGTAACCCAGCCGCACCCCGTTGACCCCCGCCCGCCATTCCGCTAGAATGGCGCCATGAAGAGAAGAGCATTCATCCAGAACGGTTCGGCGCTGGCCACGGGGCTGATGCTGGCGCCGCTGGTCCCCGCCCAGGCCGGCGCCGGCAGCGCCGACGCGGTCGTCCAGGTCCGGGGCGCCTCGCCTTACGAGATCACCCGCCGCGCCGTCACCGAGCTCGGCGGCATGAAGCGCTTCGTCTCGCGCGGCGACCTGGTCATGGTCAAGCCCAACATCGGCTGGAACCGCACCGTGGAGCAGGGCGCCTGCACCCATCCCGAGGTGGTGCGCGCCGTCGTCGAGATGGCCCTGGCCGCGGGCGCCAGAAAGGTGGTGGTCATGGACAACACCTGCCACAAGGCCGAGGACTGCTACCAGCGCAGCGGCATCGCCGCGGCCGCGCGCCAGGCCGGCGCCGAGGTGCGCTTCAGCGACGAGAGCCGACTGGCGGTCCATGACTTCAGGGGCGAGGTGCTCGGCCGCTGGCCGGTGTTCCGCGACCACCTCGAGGCCGACAAGTTCATCAACGTGCCGGTGCTCAAGCACCACGGCAGCTCGGGGCTGACCATGGCCATGAAGAACCTCTACGGCATCCTGGGCGGCAACCGCGGCAAGCTGCACCGCGACATGGGCGAAAACATCGCCGACCTGGCCGCCGGCTTCCGCAGCCACCTGGTGGTGGTCGACGCCTGGCGGGTACTGGTGCGCAACGGCCCGGTAGGCGGCCGGCTGAGCGACGTGGAGGAGCGGCGCACGGTGATCGCCTCGGCGAACATCATGCACGCCGACGTGGCCGCCGCCGCCCTGTTCGGCCGCGACGCCCGCCAGGTGGAATCGCTGCAGGCGGCCAGCGCCCGGCGCATGGGCGAGATCGACATCGCCAAGGTCCCCTTGCGCCGGCTGGACGCCTGAGCGGCCATGGACAGGAAAAGCGGCCGCCGGCTGCAGAGGCTGCGCATCCTCAGCCAGTTCCTGTTCCTCGTCCTTTTTTTCTTCCTGCTGGCCCGCCTCGCAGGCGGGGCAGCGGCCCCGCCGGCGTGGGCGGGGCTGTTCTTCTATCTCGACCCCCTCTTCCTGTGGGTCGGCCTGCTGGCCAGCCCCCTGCTGCGCCCCTTCCTGCTGGCGCTGCTGCCGCTGCTGCTGACCCTGCTGCTGGGCCGCTTCTTCTGCGGCTGGGCGTGCCCGCTCGGCGCGCTGCACCAATTCTTCACCTGGCTGGGCGCGCGCCGGCGCCGCCGGCTGCCGGCGGTCGCCCGCGCCTGGCTGCGGCCGAAGTACCTGCTGCTGGCCGGCCTGCTGGCCGCCTCGCTGTTCACCGTCCAGCTGCTGGGCTGGCTCGATCCCTTTTCGCTGCTCACGCGCAGCGCCGCCACCGTCGTGCTGCCGGGCGGCAACGCCTTGCTGCAGCAGGCGCTGCAGGCGGGGCCGCGGCCGCTCTACGAGCTGGGCCGGCGCGCCCTGCTCACGGTCAGCCAGCGCAGCTTTCTGCAGGCGGCCGGCATCGGCATCCTGTTCTTCGCGCTGCTGTTGCTGAACCTGCGCCGCCGGCGCTTCTTCTGCAACAGCCTCTGCCCGCTCGGCGCCCTCTACGGGCTGCTGGCGAAGTTCTCGTTCCTGCGCCTGCGGATCAACGATGCCTGCGTGAAGTGCAACGCCTGCGCCGGGGGCTGCACCTACCAGGGGGGGCCTTACCAGGATTACCTCAAGTCAGAATGCCTTTTGTGCGGCAACTGTCTCGCCGACTGCCCGGCCGCCGCCATCGACGTCGCATTCGCCTGGCCCGGACGCAGGCAGCGCCCGGCCGTCGATCTCGGCCGCCGGCGCCTGCTCGGCGCCGCCGGCGTAGGGCTGGCCGCCGCCGCCCTGCCGCTGGCCTCGCCCTCCCGCCAGGCCGTGCCGCACCCCTTCCTGCGGCCGCCCGGCGCCCTGGAGGAGAAGGAATTCCTGCGCCGCTGCATCCGCTGCGGCGCCTGCATGCAGGCCTGCCCGACCAACGCGCTGCAGCCGGCGCTCTTCCAGGCCGGCGCCGAGGGGCTGTGGACGCCGGTGCTGGTGCCCCAGAGCGGCTATTGCGAGTACGAATGCCACCGCTGCACCCAGGTCTGCCCGACTCGCGCCATCGCCCGCCTGAGCCTCGGGGAAAAGAAGCAGTTCAAGATCGGCACCGCGGTCATCGACCGCAGCCTGTGCTACACCTACGCCGACGGCTACAACTGCGCCGTCTGCGAGGAACACTGCCCGGTGCCCGAAAAGGCCATCCGCCTGCGCGAGGTCGAGGTGGAGACCTTCCGCGGCCGCCGGCGGCTGGTGAAGCAGGTCTACGTCGTTCCCGACCTGTGCATCGGCTGCGGCATCTGCGAAAGCGTCTGCCCGCGCAGCGACCGTCCGGCCATCCGCGTCGGCGCCGAGGAGGAGCAGCGCCAGAACCCCGCCGGCTGAGCCTTGACTTGCCGGGCGAATTGGATTAATTTATGGGCTGAAAGGAGATCCATGAAGCGAATTACCGCATGCGCGCTGCTGCTCCTGGCCCTGTCCCTGCTGGGGACGGCCGGATGCGCGAAGAACAGCGAGGGAAAGCTCGTGGTCAGCAACACCGGCGTCCTGCCCCTGGTCGTGGTGATCAACTACCAGTCGACGACGATCGCCGTCGGCGGCAGCGACACGCTCACCATGAACTGGCCCGGCGGCGACCCCCTCGACCTGGAGATCTCCTATTTCCCGGTCGGGCAGGCGGCCCGCGTCCGCTATGCTTTGCTGGTGCTGAATCCCGGCGAGACGCGCACCCTGGCGCTCGGCTTCGAGAGCTGACGACCGATGGCGGAGAACGTCACCTTGAAGGTCATCCTCGGCGCCGACCACGCCGGCTTCGCCCTCAAGGAGCGCATCAAGGGCGAATTGCTGCGCCAGGGCCGGGAGATCGAGGACGTGGGCACCCATGCGCCGGACCCGGCCAACTGGGCCGAGTACGGGGCCGCCGCGGCGGCTCGCGTCGCCGCCGACCCGGGGCGCCGCCGCGGGATACTGGCCTGTGGCTCGGGCATCGGCATGTCGATCGTGGCCAACCGCTTCCCCGGCGTGCGCGCCGCCCTCTGCCACAGCGAGGAGGCGGCCCGCCTGGCCCGGCAGCACAACGACGCCAACGTCCTGGCCCTGGGGGCGCGGATGATCGACGCCGAAACGGCCCTGCGCATCGTGGCCGTGTTCCTGGCCACAACCTTCGAGGGCGGCCGGCACCAGCTGCGCCTGGACTACCTGCGCGACCACGTCGAAAAGCACGCGACGTAACCATACATCACGACAATTCAGGAGGTCACATGCCCGTTGACACGAAGGACATTTTCGCCATCGTCGAGAAGCAGAACGAGTGGCGGGGGAAGCAGTGCGTCAACCTCATCGCCAGCGAGAACACCCCCAGCCCGGCGGTGCGCTCCATCCAGCTGAACGATTTCATGGGGCGCTACGCGGAAGGGCACCCCAATACCGCCGACAAGATCAACCGCTACTACCAGGGAACCCGCTACATCGATGAGATCGAGACCATGGCGGCCCGGGAGATGCGCGAGCTCTTCGGCTGCGCCCAGGCCGAAGTGCGCCCCTACAGCGGCAACAACGCCAACACCGCCATCGCCATGGGCTGGCTGCGCGGCGGCGACGCCGTCATCGCCAACTCCACCGACGCCGGCGGCCATATCAGCCACAACTTCTTCGGCATCATGGGCCGGCGCATCCAGACGCGCGGCCAGGTGCTGAAGCCCGGCAAGGAGAACTCGGTCAAGCTGAGCTTCTTCCCCCTGACCGGGGACCGCTACCACATCGACGTCGCCCGGTCGCTGGAGCTGATCGAGAAGGTCCGTCCCAACCTGCTGGTCATGGGCAAGAGCCTCTACCTGTTCCCCGACCCGGTCAAGGAGCTGGCGCCGCTCTGCCGCCAGCTGGAGATCCCCATCCTGTACGACGGCGCCCACGTGCTCGGGCTGATCGCCGGCGGCCAGTTCCAGGACCCGCTCGCCGAAGGCGCCACCTGGCTCACCGGCAGCACCCACAAGACCTTTCCCGGCCCCCAGCGGGGCGTCATCCTGGCCAACCTCGACGCCGAGGGCGAGAAGAAGTACTGGTCGGCCGCCGACCGCGGCGTGTTCCCCGGCACTTCCTCCAACCACCACCTGTACAGCCTGCCGGCGCTGGTGGCGGCCGCGCGCGAGATGAAGGTCCACGGCAAGGCCTACGCCGCGCAGATCTGCCGGAACGCCGTCGCCCTGGCCAAGGCCCTCGAGGCCTGCGGCATCCCCGTCGAGGCCAAGGAGTTCGGCTACACCCGCTCGCACCAGATCGCGGTCAACGTCGCCGCCTTCGGCGGCGGGGTCAGGGCGGCGCTGGCGCTGGAGGCCAACGACATCATCTGCAACTACAATATGCTGCCCGGCGACACGGACGCCCAGAATCCTTCCGGCCTGCGCATCGGCACCCCGGAGATGACCCGCTTCGGCATGAAGGAGAAGGACTTCGCCGAGCTGGGCGAGCTCATGGCGGCGGCCATCCAGGGCAAGACGGTCAGGGAGCAGGTCCACCAACTGCGCGGGCGCTTCCTGGACATGCAGTACGTCTAGGCGGCGCACGCCGCCGTGGGCAGGGGAGGGCCGATTGTCAGCCCCCCCGGCCCGTGCTATAATCAGCGCCGATGACCGATCTCAAGTACATCGCCGTGGAGGGACTGGTCAAATCCGGGAAGACGAAGCTGGCCCGGATCCTGGCCGAGGAATTCCAGGCGCGCCTCTTCCTCGACCAGGGGCGGCCGGCCGTTGCCGAACCGGCGCGGACCGGCCGCGAAGCCCCGGGCAACCCCCTGCTCAAGGAGTATTACGAGGCCTTCTCCGCGGCCTACAACCCCATGGCCCTGAAGACCCAGCTCATCTTCCTGATCAACCGCTTCAACCAGCAGCTGGAGATGAAGCAGAAGGACCTGTTCCAGAAGACCATGGTCTCCAACTACATCTTCTACAAGGACGGCATCTACGCCCACACCGTGCTCAACGACGAGGACCTCGACATCTACAAGCGCATCCTCGGCGTCTTCGTCGAGCGCATCCACCCCTGCAGCCTGGTCGTCTACCTGCAGACCTCATTCGCCGAGATGCTGCAGCGCATCCACCGCCTGGGCAGCGAGGCGGAGAAGCGCGTGCCCAGCGAGTACTGGCGGGAGATCTTCGAGGCCTACAACTACTATTTCTTCAACTACAAGCTGTCGCCGCTGCTGGTGGTCAACGTGGAGAAGATCGATTTCAACGACCGCCGCGACATCGCCGGGCTGATCCAGGAGATCCGCAGCCACAAGAAGGGGAACAGCTACTATGCCCCGGCCTGAGGCGGAGAAGCGGACCGCCCTGACCCTGGGGCAGAAGAAGGAGCGCGGCGAGCGCATCGCGGCGGTGACCGCCTATGATTTTCCCACGGCGCGCCTGGCCGACGAGGCCGGCATCGACCTGATCCTGGTCGGCGACTCCCTGGGCATGGTCCTGCAGGGCCACGCCAACACCCTGACGGTGACCCTGGAGCAGATGGTCTACCACAGCGGGCTCGTTTCCCGGGCCGAGCCCGCGGCGCTGGTGGTCAGCGACCTGCCCTACGGTTCCTACCACGGCAGCGTCGAGCGCGCGGTGGAGAGCGCCTGCCGCTGCGTCAAGGATGGCGGGGCCGAGGCGGTCAAGCTCGAGGGCGGGCGCAAGCGCTTCCGCGCCATCGAGGCCATCCTCGACGCCGAGGTGCCGGTGCTGGCCCACCTGGGGCTGACCCCGCAGTCGGTGCACGCCCTGGGCGGCTTCAAGGTGCAGGGCAAGCTGCGCGAGAAGGCGCGCGAGATCCACCGGGACGCCCTGGAACTGGAGAAGCTGGGCGTGTTCGCCGTGGTGCTGGAGTCGGTGCCCCAGGAGCTGGCGCGGCGCATCTCCGCCGACCTGCGCATCCCCACCATCGGCATCGGCGCCGGCAGCGGCTGCGACGGCCAGATCCTGGTCTTCCAGGACCTGGTCGGCTTCACCGGCCTCTACCTGCCCAAGTTCGTCCGCCGCTATGCCGACACGCGGGCGATGTGGCTGGACGCCCTGCGGCGCTACGCCGGCGACGTCCGCGCCGGCTCCTTCCCCAACGACGCCGAGAGCTACCACCTGGGCCGGGACATCGACGAGTTCCTGAAATGAGGACCTGCCGCACCGTCGCCAGCCTGCGCCGCGCCCTGGCCGCCCGCGCCGGTGACCGCGTCGGCTTCGTGCCCACCATGGGCTGCCTGCACGAGGGGCACCTCAGCCTGGTGCGCGCCAGCCGCCGCGAGAACGACGTGACCGTGGTCTCGGTCTACGTCAATCCCTCGCAGTTCGCGCCCGGCGAAGACCTGGACCGCTACCCGCGCGACGAGCGGCGCGACGCCGCCCTGCTGCGCCGCGAGGGGGCGGACGTGCTGTTCCTGCCCGCCGACGCCGAGATGTACCCCGCGCCCTACCGCACTTGGGTCGACGTCGCCGGCCTGGACGGCAAGCTGTGCGGCCGCTCGCGGCCCGGCCATTTCCGCGGCGTGGCCACCGTCGTGCTCAAGCTCCTGAACCTGGTGCGGCCGCAGCGGGCCTACTTCGGCCAGAAGGACGCCCAGCAGGCGCTGGTCATCCGCCAGATGGTCCGCGACCTGCACCTGGGAGTGCGCCTGCGCGTGCTGCCCATCGTGCGCGACGCGGACGGCCTGGCCCTCTCCTCGCGCAACGCCTACCTCTCGGCGGAGGAGCGGCGGGCGGCGCTGGCCCTGCCCAAGGCGCTGCGCCGCGCCCAGGCGCGCGTGGCGGCGGGGGAGCGCGACGCCCGCGCCCTGCGCGCGGCCATGGCCGCGGAGATCGGCCGCGAGCCGCTGCTGCAGGTCGACTACATCGCCGTCGTGCGCCTGGACAACCTGGAGGACACCGCCGCCGTAGAGCCGGGAAACACCCTGGTGGCCGTTGCCGTGCGCGCCGGCCGCACGCGCCTGATCGACAACTTCCTCTGCGGAGAGATATCATGCTGATCCCGTACCTGATCGCCAAGATCCACCGGGCGACCGTCACCGCCTCCGACCTGCACTACGAAGGCAGCATCGCCATCGACGAGGAGATCATGGAGAAGGCCGGCCTGCACGTGTTCCAGAAAGTCGACGTATACAACGTGAGCAACGGCGCCCGCTGGTCGACCTATGTCCTGCCCTGGCCGCGCGCCAGCCGCGGCATCGTCGTCAACGGCGCCGCCGCCCGCCTGGTGCAGCCCGGCGACCTGCTGATCGTCGCCGCCTTCGCCCTGCTCGACGAGAAGGAGCTCAACTCGCTGAGCGCCACGGTCGTGACCATGGGCCCGGGCAACACCATCGAGAAGATCACCGCCACCAAGCTGTAAGGACCGCGGCCGCGCCCGCGGGCAAGGAGCACCATGAAGAAGATACTGGGCCTGGGCAACGCCCTGGTCGACATCCTGGTCCGCATCGGCGACGACGCGCTGCTGCGCTCGCTCGACCTGCCCAAGAGCTGCATGACCCTGGTCGACGCCGGCCAGGTCAACGCCATCCTGCGCAAGCTGTCGGCCCTGGAAGCGCAGGAGACCTGCGGCGGCTCGGCGGCCAACACCATCACCGGCCTGGCGCGCCTGGGCGTCCCCGCCGGCTACATCGGCAAGATCGGCCACGATCCCTACGGCGAGTTCTTCGCCGCCGAGTTGCGGCGGCACGGCGTCGAGGCGCGCATGCTCTACGGCCTCGGGCAGACCGGGCGGGCGCTGGGCCTGATCACCCCCGACTCCGAGCGCACCTTCGCCACCTACCTGGGCGCCGCCGTGGAGCTCGAGCCTACCGACCTGGCCGCGGAGATGTTCCGCGGCTACGACTATTTCCATATCGAGGGCTACATGGTGCAGAACCACACCCTGACCCGCGAGGCGCTGCGCCTGGCCAAGGAGGCCGGCCTGGAGGTCTCGCTCGACCTGGCCAGCCACAACGTGGTCCGCGAGAACCTGCCTTTCCTGCGCGACATGGTGGGCCGCTACGTCGACATCGTCTTCGCCAACGAGGAGGAGTCGATGGCCTTCAGCGGCGCCGCCTCGCCGGCGGAGGCGCTGGTCACCATCTCGCCCCAGTGCCGCGTCGCCGTGGTCAAGCTGGGCCGGAACGGCTCGCTGGTCAAGGACGGCGGCGGCGAGCACCGCGTGGAATGCATCCCGGCCAAGGCCGTGGACACCACCGGCGCCGGCGACCTGTACGCCGCCGGCTTCCTCTACGGCCTGATCCTGGGCTGCCCGCTGCCCGTGTG
>JAKLEC010000048.1 GCA_022711715.1 Acidobacteriota bacterium | reverse complement strand
TGGCAGGAGGAGTGGAAGCGCTACTTCAGCGGGCCCGAGGATCCCGAGTACGTCATCGTCCTCGTCCGGCCCGCGTTCATCGAGTACAACGCCCCGGGCGCCCTGGAGCCAGAGGTCTGGAGAAATCACGGGAAGCTTGAGTGACGAGTAACGCGTGACGCGTGACGAGGAGCAGGCATTCCCGAGTTGACTCCAGTCTCGCCAAAGTCCAGTGCTCGATCTTGGCTCTGCTGACGATCGGCGCCTCACGTCCGCCTATTGCCGCCCGCCCTTTATTCCCGCGTGCCCAGGCTTTTCTTTTCTTGCCGTACACCGTGTGCCGTACGCCTAGACTTTCATTTTTTTGCCGTGCGCCTTCTTCTTCTCCACCGAGAACCCGAACTTGCCGATGTGCCGCCCCATCTCGTAGTAGTGCCCGTGGCAGTAGCACAGCGGCCGGGCGGCGGCCAGGTTGAAATAGCCGGTGCGGGCGTCGAAATAGGCGGGGTCGGCGTGCACGGCCAGGATCTCGGCGACGAACAGGTGGTGGCTGCCCAGCGCCCGCTGCTCGCGCACGCGGCACTCCAGGTTGACCGGCGACTCGCCCAGCAGCGGCGCGCTGACGTGCTTCGCCGGCAGCGGCGTCAGCTTCATCTCGCGGAACTTGTCGTGGTCGCGCCCGCTCTTCACCCCGCACCAGTCGACGGCGCGGGCCATGGCCGCGGTGGTCAGGTTGATGACGAACTCGCCGCTGTCCCGGATCAAGGCGAAAGAGTGGCGCTGCGGCCGCAGGGCGATGGTGCACAGCGGCGGGTCGGTGCAGGCCACGCCGGTCCAGGCGACCGTGACCAGGTTCTGCGTCTCCCCCATCCTGCCGCAGCTGACCAGCACGGCCGGCACGGGATACAGCATCGTCCCCGGCTTCCACAGCAGTTTCTTGGCTTGGTGCTCCATGACAGGACTCTAGCACAGCGAACGGCATGGGGCAAACAGATCTCCGTGTTCGTGTTAGTGTTTGTGTTAGTGAAGGCATTGAAACGGCCGCTATATTAGGAAACTGATTTTATTGAGCCCGGCACTTTGCCGTTCCCAACACTAACACGAACACGAACACAAATAGTCCGGTCAGGCATGAACCGTGCCGGTTGTCTGCCACGGGCCAAACGGATACAATACCCTATCGCGCACCCGCCGGAAAAGCCGGCACGCTCACAGGAGGAGACGCTTGGTTCCAGAGCCGCGGCCTTACCGCCATCAGCCCTTCGACCGCAGCGAGAAGCTGTACTTCCTGAAGGCCGGACTGCTGGTCCTGGCGCTCTACTTCTTCCGTCGGGCGGCGGCGGGCATCGCGTTCCTGGCGTGGCTGCTGGTGCCGGCGCTCTTCCTCTCCTTCGTGTGGTTCAAGTCGATCCGGACCGGCGATCGCCTGATCGACGTGCTGCGCGAACACGTCACCTTCATCCCCATCGCCCGCACCGAGGGCGGCCGCAAGTCCTTCGTCCCCTGGGCCACCCTGGCTCTGATCCTGGCCAACGCGGCGATGTTCTATGCCATGCGCCTTCTGTCGCCGGTTGACCGCGGGACCATCGAGAACGCCCTCTGCTTCCTGCCGCCGGAACCCATTCGCGGCATCTCCCTGCTCAGCCCCATCGCCAGCATGTTCCTGCACGCCGATGCCGGCCATCTCTGGGGGAACATGGCCTTTCTTTGGGCCTTCGCCCCGGCGGTCGAGGAACGCATCGGCCCCCGGCGCTTCCTGCTGCTCTACCTCGCCACCGGGCTGATCGGTCACACGGGAAGCATCGTGATCTGGCGGCTGTTCTTCCGCTCCGCGCTCTTCAGCCTGGGAGCCTCGGGCGCCGTGGCGGGAGTCATGGGCATCTTCATGGTCCGCTGCTACTTCAAGAAGCTGGTCATCCCGGTGCCGCTGGCCGGCCTGCTCAGCGTCAAGCTGAAGGTCAGCTCGCTGCCCGTCCTGGGCCTGTTCTTCGTGAGCGACTTGCACGGCGGCGTCCGTCACCTCCAGGGAGACATGTCGAACATCGGCTACTGGACTCATGTCGGCAGCATGGCCGCCGGCTTCGCCCTGGCCGTGCTGCTGCGGCTGCACGCCAAGGCCGCCGAGGAGAAGTTCACCGAGCAGGGGCTGGCGGCCATGGGCAGCGAGTTCGGCAGGCGCGCGAGCATCGACTCGCTTCAGGCGGCGCTGCGACTCAATCCCGACAACGAGGCGGCGCTGCTGGGCCTGGCCCGCGAGTACGCCATCACGCGCAGGCCCGAGGGCCGCGAACTGTTCCAGCGCGTCATTGCTCTTGAGATCGGCGCGAACCCCGATCAGGCCATGGCAGCCTATGGCGAATGCCGCACCAGCTACGGGCCGGGGCTTGAGTCCGGCTTGCAGTATCGCCTGGCCGGCGTCTTCTACCGCAAGGGCGAGCACGAGCCGGCGGCGCGGCTGCTGGAGGCGCTCGTCGCCGAGCCTTCGGCGCCCGACGGGACCCGCCAGCGGGCGTTCTTCCAGCTGGTCGTCCTGCTGGCGGAAAACAACATGCTGGAGGCCGCCCATTACCGTCTGCGCCAGTTCCGGGAGTTGTACCCCGCTTCGCCGCTGCTGCAGGCGGCGGAGGACAAGCTCGTCGACGTGCTCAAGAGTTGATAACGGAATCTACGCGTGCTGCAAAGTTCGACGTTCGAAGTTCGACGTTCGACGTTGAAGATAAAGCCCGTTCGCTTTGATGCGGAAGAATTCTAGTCAGGTGCTGAGCGTTATTCCAAAAAAGTCGGGATTGATCCCGAGCTCATTCAAATCACGAATTACGAATCACGAATTACAATAGATTCCATCTGGCGGCTACTATCACTATCACGACCACAAAAAAAAACCCCGCCCACGCGGGCGGGGTTTTTTTGTTAAATAAGGGTTGGTCCTTCGGACCTCCCCCCTTCCTCGCTAGAACGAGCAGCGGGTGGCGCCGTAGCCCACCTTGCAGCAGCCGTACTTGATCCACATGAAGCCGCTGATGCCCCAGCTGGTGCCCCAGGAGTTCTTCAGCAGCCAGGCGCCCTTGGCGTCGTCCCAACCGCAGAGGACGATGGCGTGGTTGGGCGAGTAGTTCTGGCAGGAGCTGAAGGTGCCGCTCTTGTAGGCCTGGAAGTAGCTGTTGACGTAGACCGCGGCGGCGACGCAGCCGTAGTTGTAGATGGCGGTCTTGATGCTGGAGGTGCTGGTGCTTACGCTGCCGTAGGATGCGATCTTGTAGCGGGTGGGGTTGGAGCAGTAGCTGCAGGGGGCGTCGACGGCCTTGTAGGGGAAGCAGCTCTCCAGGATGGCGCCGGGCGACTTGACCATGGCGAAGGCGAACCAGCCGCCGTCGCAGCCGTAGCCGGAACTGTTGCAGGAGACCAGGTACTGCTCGGAGAGGTCGAGGGTCGTGCCGTACTTTTTCTTGTAGGCCGCCTCGGTGGCGCCGATCGTCCCGAAGGCCCAGCAGGAGCCGCAGCTGCCCTGGTTCTTGATGGGAGTGTAAATGCCCGTGTACGCCGACGGCAGGGTGGCCTGGATCGTGTCCTCGCACACCTCGTAATCGGGATCATAGGGCTGCAGCTCGGGCTTGAAGGTGCACAACTGGTCGATGCTGTACTGCATCGCCTCGTTGATGTCGACCTCGAAGTCCCAGCCGTTGGCGCGGATCTCGGCCCTCATCTGGGCGATGTCGTTGCGCAGCTTCTGCCGACGCGCTTCCTGGTTGTACTCGCGGAGGTCCTGGTCGACCGCCTGCAGCGAGGGCAGGAAAACGAACGCGACGAGCACGAGCAGCCCCAACGCACCGATAGTCCACTTCTTTTTCATCTGATACACTTCCTCCTCTTTATGGATTGATTTCCATAAGCGTGTGGTGTGGGACATGGGCGGGTTCATCATCGCCCTGATGATAGAAATCCAACCATTTGGATGCAATACAACCGCAGGCTTAATTTCGGGTGTAATTTTTCAGGTCTCGCCCTACAACTAAAGTTGTAGGCGTGCTTTGCTGCCAGCGAAAAATCCTCATGCCATGGGTGTTTCGGGTTTCAGTGCGCGAGGAGGGCGACGACCGCCTCCAGACCCCGGCGATCCAAGTCGTCGAACTGCTCCGTCTTGTCGCTGTCGACGTCCAGCACGGCAACGATCGCCCCGGAGGCGTCGCGCACCGGCACGACGATCTCCGAAAGCGAGCGGGAGTCGCAGGCGATGTGGCCGGGGAACAGGCGCACGTCGGGGACGATCACCGTTTCGCGGCGCTGCAAGGCCGCCCAGCACACTCCCCTCTCCCGGGCCAGCACCTGGCAGGCAAGCGGACCCTGGTAGGGGCCGACGACCAGGTCGCCGTCCAACAGGCGGTAGAAGCCGCACCAGAAATAATGGTCGAACTTGTGGTAGAGCAGGGCGGCGATGGTGGCCATGCGCGCCTGCCGGTCGGATGTCCTGCCCAACAGCCCGGAGAGCTGCTCGCGGATGCGGCCGTAGCGGGCCAGCTTCTGTTCCCTATCCATGGCGGCCTCCCTGCCGGCCAGGGGGACGCGGCTCGGTCCAGTGGTAATGGCGGCCGCTGGCCCGCCCTTGCACGATGCGGCGGATGCGCGCCGCCACGGCTTCAGGGGCCGCCGGTCTCGCGTGCGGATGGCGGAGTGCGGCGCCGGCGAGCGTCGGCGGCGAAAAGACGTTGAAGCGCACGCCGGGATGGGCGGCGGCGAGCGAGAGGCCGAGGAGCAGCAGGCCGTTCTTGGCCATGGCGTACGGCAGGATCTTGAGATACGGGCGCTCCACGCCGGCGTCCTCGAAGGCGATGAACAGCACCGAGCGCAGCGGGGCGTGATCGAGAAGGAAACGGGTGATGTCGAGAGCCGGCCGCAGGTGCGACTGGAATGCAGCGGCCAGGTCGGCGCCGGTCAAGCCGGCGGTGGGCTTCTCCTCGACCGGCCCGTAATTGTGCACCACGTGGCGGCACGCTTCCAAGACCGCCCGCTGCCGGCGCAGGAAGCCGGCCGTGCCCCGGGGACCGGCGAAGTCGCCGCGCAGCCAGCGGACCCGCTCCCCGTCCTCACCTTTATGCCGGCGGTATTGCGCCAGGACGGAGAAGCCGGCGGCGGCGAACTCCGCCACCAGGGCGCGGCCCAGCAGGCCGGAAGCGCCGGTAATCAAGACAGTCTCACGCATGAAAACACTGGCCTATCGTGACGAGTGACGAGTGACGCGTGACGAGTAACGGCCAAATAGCGATATTGCCATGATCATGCATAGGATGGCTCGCTCCGCGTCACGCGTTACGCGTCACGCGTTACGGAGATCGACCTTTTGCATAATTCCACGGTATTGTGCATGAGCATGGCCACGGTCAGGGGGCCGACGCCGCCCGGGACGGGCGTGTAGTGGGTCGCCTTGGCGAAGGCCTGGTAATGGATGTCGCCGGTGATGACCGAGCCCTTCTTCTTGAAGGACTCGTAGAGTGACGGGGGACAAAACTTCTCGAAGTCGGCCTCCTTGTCGACGTGGTTGATGCCCACGTCGACCAGCACGGCTCCGGGCTTGACCATCTCGGCGCTGATGAAGCCCGGCTTGCCGACCGCGGCCACGACCAGCTGCGCCTCGCGCAGAATGGCGGCCAGGCCGAGGGTGCGCGAGTGGCACAGGGTGACGGTGGCATTGCGGTTGCTCAGCATGGCCGCCATGGGCTTGCCCACCAGGAAGCTGCGGCCGACCACCGCGGCGTTCATCCCGGCCGGGTCGATGGCGTAATGGTCGAGCAGGCGCATCACCCCCAGCGGGGTGCAGGGATAGACCCGGCCGCGGTTCTGCAGGATCAGCCCCTGGTTGGCGGGATGAAAGGCGTCGGCGTCCTTGGCCGGGTCGATGCGGTCGATGACCGCCCAGGGATCAAGGCCGGCCGGCAGGGGCATCTGCACCAGGATGGCATGGATTCCCGGGTCGGCGTTCTTTTCGGCGAGAATCCGCAGCAGCTCGGCGAGGGAGACGTCCGCCGGCAGCTTCACGAGTTCGGAGCGAATGCCGAGCTTCTCGGCCAGACGGCTCTTCGAGCCCACGTACGAGCGCGAGGCCGGATCGTCGCCGGCCATGATCACGGCCAGGCCGGGAACGATGCCGCGCTCGCTCTTGAGCTTCGCCACTTCGGCCGCTGTTTCCGCCTGGATGCTTTCCGCGACCTGCCTGCCATCGAGTACCGCCATGGTCTCCTCCTGAAGATCGATCCTATGCCGGGCTCCGGCCCGCGACCGGCCGGTAGACCGACATGTAGGCCGTCCCGCCGAGGCGGGGCGGCTGCGCCGGCTCGAAGCCGGCCCGGGCCAGCACGCCATCGAGCTCGGCCGGGTCGAGGCGCATGGCCAGCGGCGGGCCCGGAGGCGGCTGCCGCTTGAGGAACTCAACCACCGCCAGGAGGCCGCCGGGCTTGAGCACCCGCCGCACCTGGAGCAGCGCCGCGTCCGCGGCCCGGTCCGCGACCAGGTCGTGCACGATCATGGCCATCAGGCATGAATCGGCCGTGGCGTCGGCCAGGGGGAGCTTTCCGGCGAGATCGGCCACATCGGCGCGCAGGTTGGCCAGCCCCTCGGCCGCGGCCCGCACCCGCAGCCCGTCAACCAAGTCGGCCGCCATGTCCAGGGCCTGGACGCGCAGCGCCGGAAAGCGCCGTGCCGCCTCCAGGGAATAACTTCCCGGGCCGCAGGCCAGGTCGACGAGCAGGCCGCCGGCCTCGAGGCGCAGCGCGGCAAAGAGCGCGCGGGCGTCGACCAGGGAGAAGCTGTCCTTCCCCGCTCCCCTGGGCCTGGCGGACATGGAGCTCCCCGTCAGCCGATCCGGTGCGAAACGAGCCCGTCCTTCAGCTTGGGCTCGAACCAGGTCGACTTGGGAGGCATGATCTTGCCGGCGTCGGCCACGGCGAACAGCTGCCCGATGGTGGTGGCGCGGAAGGAGAAGGCGACGGCGAACTTGCCGGAGTCGACTTTTCGTTCCAGCTCACCCGTCCCGCGGATGCCGCCGACGAAGTCGATGCGCTTGTCGGTGCGCGGGTCCTGGATGCCGAGCACGGGCGCCAGCAGGTTGGCCTGCAGGATGGAGACGTCGAGCGAGGCGATGGCGTCCTTGCCGTCGAAGCTGCCGGGCCTGGCCGCCAGGCGGTACCAGGTGCCGCCCAGGTACATGGCGAACTCCTGGGGCCGCTGCGGCTCCTTTTCGCCGGACGCCTCGCAGGTGAAGCGCTCGGAAACGCGGGCCAGGAATGCGTCGCAGCCCATGCCGTTCAGGTCCTTCACCAGCCGGTTGTAGGGCAGGATCTTCATCTGGTTGTCGGGGAAGATGACCGCCAGGAAGAAGTTGTATTCCTCGTCGCCCGTGTGGCCGGGGTTGGCCGCCTGGCGCTGGGCCTTGATCTTGGTGGCCGCGGCGGAGCGGTGGTGGCCGTCGGCGACATAGAGGACCGACAGCTTGCGGAACTCTTTCTGGATGGCGCGGATCAGCGGGTCGTCGTCGACCACGAAAAAGACATGGCGCACGCCGTCATAGGTGGAGAAGTCGCTCTCCGGCTCCCGCGTCATGGCCTTGGCGATCAGCTTGTCGATGGCCTGGACGCGCTTGTAGGTGAGGAACACCGGCCCGGTCTGGGCATGGAGCGTCTCGATGTGGCGCTGGCGGTCGCGCTCCTTGTCCTCGCGGGTCAGCTCGTGCTTCTTGATCACGTCGTCCTGGTAGTCCTGGCACGAGGCGCCGGCCACCAGGCCGACCTGCACGTGCTCGCCCCACACCTGCTTATACACGTAGAAGCAGCGCTTGGCGTCCTGGACCAGCGCGCCCTCGCGGATGAAGCGCTCGAAGTTCTCCTTGCCCTTGGCGTAGACGGCCTCGGAGTAGAGGTCGGTTCCCGCGGGCAGGTCGATCTCGGGCTTGCCGACGTGCAGGAACGAGTAGGGATTGCCCTGGGCCAGCTCGCGCGCCTCCTCGGAGCTGAGGACGTCATAGGGCGGGGCGGCGATCTTTTCGGCCAGGTCTTTCCTGGGTCTGAGCCCCTGGAACGGTTCTATGCGTGCCATGAGTGGATTCCTCCTGTTGAAGTAAAGTCGTATTGTAAAGGATATCTCCAGGAGCGTCAACAGGAGAAGCGAAGATCAATCGTGACGCGTAACGCGTGACGCGTGACGAGGAACAGCCCTTTCGGTTCTGCAGGTGAGGAACCAAAATAAAACACGCAGCCTCCGCCATTCTGATTCACTTGAGTCAATATCGTTCCGTGCAATATCCTTTTGAACGAAATGATATGGGCTCAACCACCCGAGATGTCGTTCATGCAGTATGGCTCGAACTGCAAAAATGTGTTTGCAAGTGCCGTTACGTGTTACGCGTCACGAATGCTCGCTGATCAATTGATCCTGGGAGCCCGGTACTCCTTGTCCGGGTCCAGGCGCTGCACGTACGGCCCGTTCCACAGGGAAAGGAACAGGGAATCGAGGACCCGGGCGACGTCGGGCCGTCTGAGGACGACCTCGACGTTGCGCGAGCGGAAGAAATAGTCGTAGCCCCAGTTGCTCGTCCCGATCCAGCAGATATCGTCGTCGACGCGCATGACCTTGGAGTGGATGACCCGGGCGTAGGGGATGAAGCCGCGCCGCGCCTCGGGGATCACGGCGAAGCGGACCTCGATGTTTGCCGCGCGGGCCAGCTCCTTCAGCACCGGCACCTGGGAGGCGCGCAGGTTCCAGTCGGATACGAGCAGGCGCACGTTCACTCCGCGGGCGGCGGCGCGGCGCAGGGCCTGGTCGATGAGGACGAATCTCCCGTTCCCATCCCCTCCCGGCCCTTCCGTGCTGTAGGAGAGGAGCTGGACCGTCACCTTCTTTTTCGCCCTGTCCAGCATGCCGATCAGCGTTTCCAGCGCGTCGCCGATTCCCGGCGGAGTTCTTCCGGCCGGGCTGGCCACGAGGAAGGCATCGGCGGAGAAATACAGGGAAGGCTGCCGAGCAAGCTTCTCGTAGGCGTCCGCTTCGCCGCCGCAGAAATCCCAATCGGCCGCGAAAACGCGCTCCAAGGCCGCGGCAAAGAGAGAATTGCGGATGCCCAGGCCGGTCTCGTGGATGTGGGACAGAGAGCGCCAGTCGAAATTCTGGCTGCCGACGTATGCCGCGCGGCCGTCCACGATAAAATACTTGGCATGCAGGATGCCGCCGTGGATCCTCTTCCAGTCGAAGAGACGCAACTCGATCCCCGGTTTCCCCCGGAACAGGGCCAGGGTCTCGGGATAGGTCCGAGCCATGCCGGCGTCGCTGAGAATACGGACGCGCACGCCGCGCCGGCCCGCGGCCAGGACGGCCTCGATGACCGGCTCCAGCGCCTCCCCTTTTTCGCCGGCCATGTAGAATTCGGCGATGTCCAGCGTGCGCCCGGCAGCGGCGATCATTTCCGGCCAGACCTCGACCGCCGGCCGCGTGGCGGCGGCGTCGATCGCCGTTTCCAGCGGGATGGTGGTGACGACTTCAAACTCGGGCGGCCCGGCCGCGGGCAAGGCCATGGCCCAGGCCAGGCCCAGCAGGAGGGCCAAGACGGGAAAACGGCGGTCAGCGAGCATCGGCGGGTTCCTCCGCGGCCAGCTCGGAGACGGCGATGGGGCCGCCCTTGCGGTTTTTGCCGCGGTAGCGCAGGAACAGGCCGTCGCTCTGGCGGTACCAGTAGTCGCCGTGCCAGAAGATGGCGAGCAGGCCGCTCAGCGAGATGCGCAGGTGGACCGATGTGACCTTCTGGCCGTTGAGCTCGATCTCCTCCTCCCCCCGGCGCGTCACGCTCATCTTGCCGATCTTCAGTTCTCCGGGCCCCTGCGTGCCGATGGAGCGGAATGAGGCGCCCTCATTTCCCGACCGGGCGAATGGCCCCAGCCCCATCTGGAAGAGCTGGTTCCAGGGAGGCCCGCCGGCGTCAAAACGCTTGTCCACCTTTTTCCCCTTGAACGAGCCCGACAGGACGATCCGGCCGTCCAGAACGGAGGCGGAGAGTTCCATGCTTCGCGCCGGGTCGCTGAAGGTCCAGGCGCGCGTGCTCAGGTCGGCGGCGACGCGGAAGGTCTGGCGGACGGCCCCGGCGGGGCGTTCGCTGCTCAGCTCGACTAGGAATCCGTCCTCCGCCTCCTGGATGCGGATGACGTGGGTGGTCACGGCGCCGCCCTCGGTCTCGCGGTAGGTCAGGGTGCCGACGGGCAGGGAGCCGGCGGCCAGCAGGGACGGAATGCCAGCCGACAGCAGCAAGATGGCCAGGACGGCAGGAGCGGGCAACCGCCGCTTGCGCTTGAATCTCATGTTTGCATCATACCATGCATGAGCTCAATGTGTTAGTGTTAGTGTTTGTGTTAGCAAAGCCTGGATCGTGAATGTTGACGGACCAAAAAATGCCGCGTCTTGCTTTTTCCTTTCCCCTTTTTCCTTTAAAGCGCCTTGGCTTGGGGCATTGGAATTTTGAGTCCGTGCATGGAATCATTCTCTTACTTTTACCTTTTGCCTTTTTCCTTTTGCCTTGGATTTTGAATAAAAAAAAGGGGCCCCGCGGACGGGACCCCTTTCGTGGTTACTGTAACCGATCAATACATCCCGCCGCCCGGAGGCATGGCGGGGACGGGCTCCTTCTCTTCCTTGATCTCGGCGACCAGGCCCTGGGTGGTCAGCAGCAGGCCGGCCACCGACGAGGCGTTCTGCAGCGCCGTGCGCACGACCTTGGTCGGGTCGATGATGCCGGCGGCGATCATGTCGGTGTACTTCTCGTTCAGCGCGTCGAAGCCGAAATTCTTGTTGCGGCCGCTGCGCACGCGCTCGACCACGATCGAGCCCTCGAAGCCGGCGTTGCAGACGATTTGCTTCAGGGGCATCTCCAGCGACTTGGTCAGGATATCGACGCCGAACTGCATGTCGCCGCCCGGCTTCATCTTCTTGAGGTTCTGGGCGCACTTCAGCAGCGCCACGCCGCCGCCGGGGACGATACCCTCCTCGACGGCCGCCTTGGTGGCATGCATGGCGTCCTCGACGCGGGCCTTCTTCTCCTTCATCTCGGTCTCGGTGGCCGCGCCGACCTTGATGACGGCCACGCCGCCCGACAGCTTGGCCAGGCGCTCCTGCAGCTTCTCGCGGTCGTAGTCCGAGGTCGTCTCCTCGATCTGGCGCTTGATCTGGCCGATGCGCCCCTTGATGTCGTCGTCATTACCGGCGCCCTCGACGATGGTGGTGTTGTCCTTGTCCACCGTCACCTTCTTGGCCGAGCCCAGCCAGTCCAGGCCCACCGACTCCAGCTTGACGCCGATCTCCTCGGAGATCACCTTGCCGCCGGTCAGGATGGCGATGTCCTCCAGCATGGCCTTGCGCCGGTCGCCGAAGCCCGGGGCCTTGACGGCCACCACGTTCAGCAGGCCGCGGATCTTGTTGTAAACCAGGGTGGCCAGCGCCTCGCCCTCGACGTCCTCGGCGACGATCACCAGGGGCCGTCCCGACTTGGCGATCTGCTCCAGCAGTGGCAGCATCTCGCGCAGGTTGGAGATCTTCTTCTCGTTGAGCAGGATCAGCGGGTTCTCCAGTTCGCATACCATCTTCTCGGAGTCGGTCACGAAGTAGGCCGAGATATAGCCGCGGTCGAACTGCATGCCCTCCACCATGTCCATGGTGGTGTCGAGCGACTTGGCCTCCTCCACGGTGATGACGCCGTCCTTGCCCACCTTGTCCATGGCCTCGGCGATGATCTCGCCGATGGAGACGTCGTTGTTGGCCGAGATGGAGCCGACCTGGGCGATCATCTTGCCCGAGACCTTCTGGCTCATCTTCTTCAGGTCGGCGACGACCTGCTCGACGCCGGCATCGATGCCCTTCTTGATCAGCGTGGGGTTGGCGCCGGCGGCGACCATCTTCAGCCCCTCGGTGTAGATGCTCTGCGCCAGCACGGTGGCCGTGGTGGTGCCGTCACCGGCGATGTCGGAGGTCTTGGAGGCGACCTCCTTGACCATCTGCGCGCCCATGTTCTCCAGCGGGTCCTTCAGCTCGATCTCCTTGGCCACGGTGACGCCGTCCTTGGTGATGGTCGGCGAGCCGAACTTCTTCTCCAGGACGATGTTGCGGCCGCGGGGCCCCAGCGTCGCCTTCACGGTATCGGCCAGCTGGTTCACTCCCTGCAGGAGCTGCTTCCTGGCCTCTTCGCCCAGAATGATTTGCTTAGCCATTTTTCCTCCTATTTAGAAAATAGCCACGTTGCGCCGTTACTTGACGACGGCCAGCAGGTCGGAGCGTGAAATGACCATGTGCTTCTTGCCGCCGATCTTGACTTCCTGGCCGGCATACTTGCCGAACAGCACCTTGTCGCCGACCTTCATGAGCTCCTTGAGGGGCTTGCCCTGCTTGAGCTCATAGTCGAAACCGATCGCCCTGACGATCCCCATCATCGGCTTCTCCTTCGCCGTGTCGGGAATCACAAGAGAACCGATTTTCTCCTCTTCCTCGATGGGTTCGACCAAAACTCTGTCATCCAAAGGTTGCAGATTCATTATAATCCTCCTTATTCTGCTTGGATTTTCTGTAAAATTAGTATAAATTATTTTTTCGCCCGTGTCAACGGCTAATAAATTATTTATCAAAAAAATATGAGTGCAATGATGTTAACTTAAAAAAGTCACTACTGTCCTAATAAAGTTTTGGTGATATAGAGGCCGGCCTCTCTTTTGGGTAAAATTGATTTGACTAAGATCGACTTTATCCTAGGAGGAAGCCGGCCATGGCATATTCTAGCACAGTTTTCA
>JAKLEC010000047.1 GCA_022711715.1 Acidobacteriota bacterium | reverse complement strand
GCCGTGGTCCTGGCGCTGCACCTTGCCCGCGAGCGGAAAGCCGGCCCGGCGGAGGAGGCCGGCGCCCGCCTCGACGAGGCCAAGCAGGCCGCGCTCGGCGCGCAGCTGCGGGAAGTGGAGGCGGCGCTCGACGCCTACGCCGGAGAGCGCGGCGGCTATCCCGCCGACCTGGCCGAGCTGGTCCCCGGGCATCTGCGCGCCGCCGACCTTCTCGTCGACCCCTGGGGGACGCCGCTGCGCCTGGAGCGCGACGGCGCCGCGGCGGCCGTGGCCTCGGCCGGCCCCGACCGCATTCCGGGCAGCGGCGACGACGTCCGAAGGAGCTTATGATGAAACTGGCCAACCACCTCAAGCCGGAAAACATCTTCATCTGCGATACCTGCCGCGACACATCCCACCTGTACGGCGATTTCGCCCATTTCCTCAAGGAGAAAGGGACCATCGCCGACGCCCGCAAGGTCAAGCGGCTGTTCGTCAAGCGCGAGAGCGTGCAGTCCACGGGGATCGGCCGCGGCGTGGCCACGCCCCACGTGTTCTCCGACGAGTTCTCGGAGTTCTTCCTGGCCCTGGCCCTGGTCCGCCGGGGCATCGACTTCAAGGCCCCCGACGGCGTGCCGGTGAGCCTGGTCTTCCTCATCATGAGCGACGACCGCGACATCGGCCTGCACCTGAAGACGCTCGCCCATCTCGCCCGCCTGGCCTCCAGCTGCGACCTGGTCGCCGCCCTGCGCGACGCCGGCGACGCCGCCGCCGCCTACCGCATCATCCTGGAGAGGGAGAAGGCCATCCTGAAATAGGCGTCCCGGTCCGCGAAAAAGCTCGGCGGCACTGCGTTTCGGGGTTGACGCCGCCGGGAAGGCTGCGCTATAATCCCGGGTTGGAAACCCCGTCAGGACGAGCGAGAGGACCGTGCCATGAAGACCCTGCAGGAAAACCTGAGGCGAAGGATCGCCGAGCTGCTGCGCGACGCGTATGACCTGACCGGCGTCGAGGCGGAGTTCACGGTCCCCCCCGAGCGGAAATTCGGCGACCTCTCCACCACCCTGGCCTTCGCCCTGGCCAAAAAGACCCGCGGCAAGCCCTTCGCGCTGGCCAGCGACATCGCCTCCCGCCTGCAGGGGCGGCTGGAGGAGGTCGAGGAGGTGCGGGTCGCCGGCGGCGGCTTCCTCAATCTGTTCCTGCGCCGCGACGCCTTTTTCCGCGGGCGGCTGGACGCGCTGGCGCGGCCGCTGCCGCCGCCGTCGCGGGGCGTGAAGGTCATCGTCGAGCACACCAGCATCAATCCCAACAAGTCGGCGCACATCGGCCACCTGCGCAACTCGTGTTTGGGCGACACCCTGGCGCGCTGCTGCCGCTTCCTGGGCTACGAGGTCGAGGTGCAGAACTACATCGACGACACCGGCATCCAGGTGGCCGACGTCGTGTGGGGGCTGCTGCGCCACCGCCGGCTCGACCTGGAGGCGATCCGGCGCATCCCCGACCTGGCCGCTTATCTCTGGGAGCTGTACGCCGAGGCCAACCGCCTGTTCGCCGGCGACGAGGAGCTGGCCGCCCAGCGCCGCGAGGTGCACCAGCGCATCGAGGAGAAGTCCGAGCCCGAGTACAGCGTCTGCCTCCACGTCGCCGAGCAGGTCCTGCTGGACCACGTCCGCACCATGGAGAAGCTCGGCATCCAGTACGACCTGATGGCGCGGGAGAGCGACGTCATCGCCCTCGACTTCTTCAAGGCCGCCGCCGCCGAGCTGACCGCCCGCGGCGTGCTGTTCCCGTCCGCCGACCCGGAGAAGCGCGGCTGCCTGGTCATCCACTACGAGCGGGAGAAGATCGAGAAGATCATCGTCCGTTCCAACGGCACCATCACCTACGTGGGCAAGGACATCGCCTACAACCTGTGGAAGTTCGACCTGCTGGGGCGCGACTTCTTCTACCGGCCGTTCCACGCCTATGCCGACGGCCGCGTCATCGCCATGACGGCATCGGCTCCCGCCCCCGCCCCGCTTCCCGTCCCGCCGCGAGCGGGCTTCGGCCGCGGTCGGCGCGTCTACAACGTCATCGACGTCCGCCAGTCCTACCTGCAGAACCTGATCGCCCAGGTGCTGGGGCAGCTGGGCCATCCCGAGGCCGCCGCCGGTTTCGTCCACTTCTCCTACGAGATGGTGGCGCTGACTCCGGCCTGCGTGCGCGACCTGGGGCTGGAACTGGAGCCCGGAGAGGAAGGCAAGCCCTACATCGAGGTCTCCGGGCGCAAGGGGCGCGCGGTCAAGGCCGACGACCTGATCGCCATGCTGGAGGAGAAGTCGCGGCGCGAGGTATGCCGCCGCAACCCCGAGCTCCCAGAGGCCGAGGCGCTCAAGCTGTCGCGGCGCATCGCCATGGCCGCCCTGCGCTACTTCATGATCAAGTTCAGCCTCAACACGGTGATCGCCTTCGACTTCCGGGAGGCGCTGAACTTCGAAGGCGACAGCGGCCCCTACCTGCAGTACGCCGCGGTGCGGCTGAACAGCATCCTGCGCAAGGCCGCCGCCGCCGACCTCGAGGCGGCTCGCGGCGCCGCCAGCCTGGAGCCGCTGGAGGGCGCGGAGCGGGAATTGTACTGGGAGCTGGCGCTGCGCCTGTCGCTGCTGGAGACGCAGGTGGAATACGCCCTGGACCACCACGAGATCTCCTCGCTGGCGGCTTATGCCTACGGCTTGTGCCAGCAGTTCAACCATTATTATCATCTCTTCCCGGTGCTGGCCGAACCGGACCCCGGCCGGCGCGCCCTGCGCCTGGCCCTGGTCCTGCTGTTCAAGGGAAGGATCGAAACGCTTCTTTCGCTCCTGGGGATCGAGATACCCGAACGGATGTAGGGAGGACCGATGATCCAAGTCGAACACCTGACCAAGAAGTTCGCCGAGACCGTGGCGGTCCGCGACATTTCCTTCGCCGTGGAGAAGGGCAGGATCTGGGGCTTCCTCGGGCCCAACGGTGCCGGCAAGACCACCACCATGCGCGTGCTGACCGGCTACCTGCCGCCCAACGAGGGCCGGGCCCTGATCGATGGCATCGACGTCGCCTCCGATCCGCGGGCGGTGCAGCGGCGCGTCGGCTACCTGCCCGAGGTGGTCCCGGTGTACGGCGAGCTGACCGTCAAGGAGTATCTGCGCTTCGTGGCCGAGCTGAACGGACTGGAGCGGCGGAAAATCGCCCCGGCCGTCGAACGCGCCGTGGAGCGGACGAACCTGCAGCCGGTCTACGGCCGCCTGGCGCGCAACATCTCGCGCGGCTTCCGCCAGCGCCTGGGCATCGCCCAGGCCGTCATCCACGAGCCCCACGTGCTCATCCTCGACGAGCCGACCATCGGGCTCGACCCGGCCCAGATCGTCGAGATCCGCGAAATGATCCGCTCCTTCCGCGGCAGCGCCACCGTCATCCTCTCCTCGCACATCCTGGCCGAGATCACCCAGGTCTGCGACGGGGCGGTGATCATCAAGGAGGGGCGGCTGATGGCCACCCTGACCCGCGAGGAATGGGGCAAGAGCCTGGAGATCGTCGCCGCCGCCCCGCTGGCGGGGGAGCTCGCCGCCGCGCTGGCGCAGGCCTTCCCCGCCCTGGCCGAAGCCCGCTGCGACGGCGCTTCCCTGAAGCTGGAGTTCCTCCGGCCGCCGGGCGACCTCAACCCGATCCTATCCTGGCTGCTGGGCCGCGACGTGCGCATCCGCGAGATCAAGGCCGGCCTGGAGGCCCTGTACATGAAGGCCGTCCTCGCCGAGGAAGGGAGGGCGTCATGAGAAGCGCGTGGACGATCGCCAAGAAGGAGCTGAAGGCCTATCTGTACTCGCCCGTGGCCTACGTGCTGGCCGCCTTCTTCCTGCTGGTCAGCGGCTTCTTCTTCTACAACATCCTGGCCTGGGCCAACGAGCAGACGGTGCGCATGCTGCAGCAGGGCTACCCGGCCGAGTATCTCGATGTCAACCAGATGCTCTTCCAGCCCTTCTTCGGCAACGTGGCCATCGTGCTGATCTTCCTGCTGCCCCTGCTGACCATGCGCCTGTTCGCCGACGAGAAGAAGACGCGCACCGAGGAGCTGCTGCTGACCTCGCCGGTGCGCCTGGGGGCGATCATCGCCGGCAAGTATCTGGCGGCGCTGATCGTCTATGCCGGCATCCTGCTGCTGACGGCCACCTACTCCCTGTTCGCCTTCGCCTACGGCAACCCCGACCCGGCGCCGCTGCTGACCGCCTACCTCGGCCTGTTCCTGCTGGGGGCGTCCTTCATCGCCGTCGGCCTGCTGGCCTCGGCGCTGACCGAGAACCAGGTCATCGCCGCCGGCGTCTCCTTCTCGGCCATCCTGCTGATCTGGGTGCTCTCCTGGGTCGGCGAGGGCGGTCCCGGTGCCTGGCGCTCCGTCCTGGCCTACCTGTCGTTCTTCTCCCATTTCAAGAACATGGCCGGCGGCGTCATCGACACCCAGGACGTCATCTATTTCCTGACCTTCAGCTTCCTCGGCCTTTACCTGACCCGCGCCGTGTTCGAATTCCGCAAGTGGAGGTGAGCATGAACAAGCTCCTGCGCCTCGGCAACTGGCTCTCCCTGCTGCTGATCCTGGCCGGCGTCGCCCTCTGGCTCAGCTACGGCGCCGGCGCCTGGAAAGGCCGGGCCGGCCTGGGGCTGCTGCTGCTGGGCGTGGCCGGGCTGGCCGCCTATTTCGCCGTCCATTTCTCCCGCTTCCGCACCCGCAGTGCCCGCCTGAACTTCCTCTTTGCCTCCAACCTGGCCGTGGTGGTGCTGCTGGTGACGGCCATCGTCGCCGCCGTCAACTATCTCGGCGCCCGCGTGCACCAGCGCTTCGACTTCAGCGCCGGCCGGGTTCATTCGCTGTCGCCGCAGTCGGTGCAGGTGGCGCGCGGAATCCGCCAGGACCTGGTCATCAAGGCCTTCTTCGGCAAGGAGAACCGCGGCCGCCAGCCGTTCCTGGCCCTGCTGGAGATCTACCGCTTCCACAACCCACGGATCAAGGCCGAGCTCATCGACCCCTTCCTCAAACCCGAGATGGTCAAGCGCTACGACATCAAGGCCGACGGCACCCTGGTATTCGAGTACGGGGGCAAGAGCACGCGCAGCGAGGAGGCGACCGAGGAGGCCATCACCAACGCCATCGTTAAGGTGACGCGGCGGACCGAGAAGACGGTCTATTTCGCACAGGGCCACGGCGAGCCCGGCATCGGCGACACGGGCGAGGCCGGGTATTCCGAGGCCCGGTCGGGGCTGGAGAAGCTGTCCTACAAGGTGAAGGACATCGTCCTTTTCCAGGAGCCGTCCGTGCCCGCCGACGCGGCGGCCCTGATCGTTGCCGGTCCGCGCAAGCCATTGCTCGAGAAGGAACTGCTCCTGCTGGAGAACTACCTCGACCAGCGCCCGGGACGGCTGCTGCTCCTGCTGGATCCCGGCCAGGGCGCCGAGCTGAAGCCGCTGCTGGCCAAGCGCGGGCTGGCCCTGGAGGAGAACGTCGTCGTCGACGCCGACCCGCTCTCGCAATTCATGGGCGGCAGCTACGCCATGCCGGTGGTGGCCAAGTACCCCGAGCACGCCATCACCAGGGGCTTCGGCTATGCCACCATGTTCCCGCTGGCGCGGGGGCTGGCCCGCCTGTCCCCGGCCCCCGCCGGAACCACGGTCGATTTCCTGGCCGCCACCAGCCCCCAGTCGTGGGGCGAGACCCGCTACGAGGCCGAGGCCAGGACCGAGCGCATCGCCCGGGACCCCGCGGACAAGGCCGGGCCCATCGACATCGCGGCCGCCGTCGAGGCCGCGGCGGGCAAAGGCAAGTCGCGCCTGGTGGCGGTCGGCGACTCCGATTTCGCCCTGAACCAGTACTATTTCTTCCAGGCCAACGGCAGCTTCTTCAACAACGCCGTCTCCTGGCTGGCCGAGGAGCAGGACCTGATCGCCATCCCCGCGAAGGTGACGGCGGCGCGGACGATCAGCCTGACGCAGAGCGCCGGGCGGCTGGCGTTCTTTTACTGCCTGATCATCCTGCCGCTGCTGGTGTTCGCCGCCGGCATCGGCATCTGGCTCTACCGGAGGAAACTGTGAACATCCGCAAGATCCTGGCCCTGGCGCTGGCCCTGGCCGTCCTGCTGGCGGCCATCGTTCTCGTCGACCGCCGCGACCGGGCCAGGCGCTCGCAGGAGGGAACGCTCCTCGACCTCACCGCCGAGGCGGTCGAGCGCATCGAGCTGCGCAACGCCCGCGGCGCGTTCGCTTTCAGCCGGGACGGCGTCGGCTGGCGCCTGGAGAAGCCCGTGGCAGCCAGGGCCGACAAAGTGATCGTTGAGGGCATCCTCGACAACTTCTGCCCGCTGAAGTACGACCGCCTGATTGCCGGGCAAGGAGCCGAGTTGAAGGACTTCGGCCTGGACCGGCCGGAGATCGAGCTGAAGCTGCTCGCCAAGGGCCGGCCGGCGGCCACGGTGCTGCTGGGGACGAAGAACGGCATCGACGGCTCCTCTTACGCTACGCTGGCCGATGGCGGGCGCGTGGCGGCCATCGCCGGCTACCGCCGCAACGACCTGGAGAAGGACCTGTTCGCCTTCCGCGACAAGAAGCTCTTCGCCATCGATCCCGCCTCGGTCACGGCCCTGGAATTCCGCACCGCCGCAGGCGCCCTGGCCCTGGCCAGGAAACAGGGCCGCTGGTTCCTGGAACGCCCGCTGCATTCGCTGGCGCGCGAGGAGAAGGTCGGCGACCTGATCTCCGCCGCCTCGCTTCTCGAGGCCACCGCCTTCCTGCCGCTGGCCGGGGACGCCGCCCGCGCCGGGTTCGGCCTGGACCGGCCGCTGTTGACGGCCGAGTTCACCACTCCCCTCGGCAAGCGGCGGATCGAGATCGGGCGCAAGGACGAGGCGACGTATGCCCTGGCGGACGGCTCCGCGGAGGTGGGCGCCATCGCCGGCGACTTCCCCGACAAGTTCGCCGGCGCGGCCGTCGACTGGCGGGAAAAAAGGGTGGCCCGCGTCTTTGCCTTCGACGTCCGCGAGCTCTCCGTCCGCCGGGGAGCGTTCCAGGCCGACCTGAGCCGGGACGACTCCGGCTCCTGGGTTTTTTCCCGGCCCGCGGCCGGGCGCAAACCCGACGAGGAGAAGACCGACGCCCTGCTGGCGGCGCTGGCCGATCTGGAGGCGGCCTCGTTCGTCGACGACCCCGGCGCCCTGGCCGGCGTCGCCCGCCAGGCGGCTGTCGCGCGCGTCGTCCTGAAGACGGAAGACCCGGCTGTGCCGGGGAAGCGCAGCGAACGGATCCTGGAATTCTTCCCGGCGCAGGGCGAGGAGGTCGTCGTCCGCGATCCATCCCTGGCCTACGCCTTCCGGGTGAACCGCGGCATACTGGGGAAGCTTCCCGGCAAGATCGATGACATCGCCTCATCATCCAGTCCGGACGGGTCCGCTGCGCCCAAGGCCGGCAACTAGCTCCGCGGCCGCCGCCCTCCCTGGGACCGGCTCTCGGGAAACCCCTGCCGTCCCCGTTTCCGTCCGCCATTTTCCCGTCGCTTCACCTGGAGGACGGGAGGAAAGGGCATGGCGGGGGTTTCGCGCCCCCGTTTTCCAGCAAAACGGCGTTATTCCCGGCCAGGCGTGCAACTTTCTCCCGGCCAGGGGCATCTTAATCGTCAGACATGGATGACCTGATCGCCAAGCTCAAGGAGGGTGACGAGGCCGCTTTCAAGGAAGTGATGGCCATGTACAAGAAGCCGATTTACCATTACTTGAGCCTGCTGATGGGCGACCGCCAGCTGGCCGAGGAACTCACCCAGGACACCTTCGTCAAGGTCTATTTCAAGGCCCGCACCTTGAAGTGCGATTCCCTGCCGGCGGCCAAGGCCTGGATCTACACGATCGCCACCAACCTGGCCCGCAGCGAATTCCGCAAGAAGCGCATCCGGCGGGTCTTCTCCCTCTCCGAGCTTGGCGAGGCCCAGGCATCCTACCGTCCCGACGTCGAGGGCAAGCTGCTCGCCGAGCAGCTTCTGGCCATGGTCCCGGAAAAATGGCGCGTGCCGCTGGTGATGAAGGAAATGGACAATTTTTCGTTCGAGGAGATCTCCCGCGTGCTGAACAAGCCCGTCGGCACCGTCAAATCGCTGGTCTTCCGGGGCAAGGACCACCTGAGGAAACAGTTCCTCGACGCGGAAGGAGCAACCCATGCGTGAATGGCAGCAACTACTCGAAAGGCAGGAGGAGCCCGGCGGCCCGGGCCGCGATTTCGAGGAGCGCGTCTTCGCCAAGATCCGCCGCGTCAAGCGGCGGCGGCAGGCCGGCATCGGCCTGGCGGCGGCGTTCGCGGCCGTGACCGTTGCCGTTCTGGCCGCGTTCCAGATCGGCCGTCCGGCCTCCGGCCGCGCCCCACTGCGGGCAGCGGACAAGGAGGAAGTGCCGGTGAGCGAGGAGCTCTTTTTCGCCACCTCCGACGGCCGCACGCGCTACACGCTGCAGCCGGTCGCCCTGGGCGGCAGCCAGGCACCCCAGGCGGCCAGCAACCAGATCTAGGGAGTCCCCATGAAGAGAATACTGTTCCTGCTGTTGATCCTGGTACTGCTGGGATCGTCGCCGTCCCCGGCGGCCGACTCCCCAGGGCAGGCGAACGACGGCGAAGGCCGGGCCCGCGCCGTCCTGGAGCGGGTCGCCCCCTCGCTGGTGAAGGTCATCGCCGAGAACGGAAAGAGATACGTGGCCAGCGGCATCGCCCTGGACGGCGGGCTGGTCGTGACCTCGACCTTGGTCACCAGGCGACCTTTCGCCCGCATCGGCGTGGAGACCGCCAAGGGCGAGTTCATCGCCGCCCGCGTCGCCGGCCAGGAGGACCGCTCCGGCCTGACCCTGCTGCGCCTCGAGCGCAAGGGGCCGCCCCCCCTGAGGGAGGCCGCCGCGCTTGAGGTCGGCAGCTGGGTGGCGCTGGTCGGCCTTTTCTACGACAAGTTCCCGGCCATCTCCCAGGGAATCGTCAGCAGCCTGGGGGAGAACGAGCTGATCGTGAACGCCCCGGTCGCCCCCGGCTCCTCCGGCGGCGCCGTGGTCGACCGCGACGGCAGGCTGGTGGGCGTCATCCGCGGCAGCGTCGGCTTCTCGTTCACCCCCGACCTGACCTTCAAGGACCACTCGACGACCATCGTGGTCAGCGGCAGCCGCAGCCAGGGCAACAGCCTCTGCTACGCCATCCCCGTCGCCCAGGTGCGGCGCACGGCCGACAAGCTGCTGCGCGACGGCAGGATCGTCCCCGGCTGGATGGGGGCGATCTTCGTCGAGGCCACGAACGAGGTCCAGGGCATCTATAAAAATTCGCCTGCGGCCAGGGCCGGCATCCTCAGGGGCGACCGCATCGTCAAGCTGGCCGGCCGGCCGGTAGCCGACTGGCAGGAGATCGTCTCCGCCCTGGCCTTCCGTTTCGCCGGCGACAAGGTCGACGTCACGGTCAGCCGCGGCGGCAAGACGCTGCCCCTGGCCGTCGTGCTGGACGAGCGCCGCCTGCCGGCCCCGCCCGAACCGCCGCAGCCGGTCCCGGTCCCCGAGCTCGCCGATTTCCCCGAGCTGGCCGAACGGCTGGCCGAGCTGCCCGACATTTCCGAGCTGGACTCGACCCTGCCGAGCGTGCGCCACTACGTCATCGAGCTCGGCGGCGCCCGCCAGCTGGGGGTCGACGTGATGGACATCAGCGCCGAGCTGGGACGGAAGTTCGCGGTCAAGGAGGGCTATGGCCTGCTGGTCTCCAGCGTCGTGCCCGGGTCGGCCGCCGACAAGGCGGGACTGAAGGCCGGCGACGTCATCGTCCGCGCCAACGAGAGCCCGCTGCGCACGGCCGTCGACTTGCGCCGCGCGCTCAACACTCTGAAGGACAAGGAGAGCGTGCTCCTCATGCTCTACCGCGATGGCCGGCCGCGCCGCTTCTCCGTCGTGCCCGATCGGAACGAGAAGCTCCCCTGGGACATCCGCCGCTTCTCGCAGAAGATGGAGGAGCTGCAGGACAACGCCAGCGACGAGACGCGGGCCATGCTGCTGGAGGAACTCCGCAAGCTCAAGCAGCTGAAGGAGAAGGAGTTCGCCGAGCGGCAGAAGGATCGCCAGCTCTCGCTTCGCGAAGCCCGCGAGGAGAGCCGCCAGCTGGTCCGCGAGCTGCAGCGGCTGCAGGCCGCGAAGGACCGCCTATCGGAAGCGGCGCGGAAGGAATATGCCGCCAAGCTGCAGGCGATCCAGGAGGAGCTGCGCCGCATCGAGGAAAGGATCAGGGCCGAGGAGAAGGGAAACGGCGGCGGGTGACCGCCGCCCGCGGACGAAGCCTTCAGCTCAGCAGCGACTCGGCCAGGCGGATGGCGGCCCGCATGCTGGAGGGATCGGCGACGCCCTGGCCGGCGATGTCGCGGGCCGTGCCGTGCACCGGCGAGGTGCGCACGAAAGGCAACCCCAGGGTCACCTGCACGCCGTCGGTCCCGTGCAACAGCTTGAAGGGGATCAGCCCCTGGTCGTGGCTCCAGGCGACGACCACCGCACCCTTCAGGGAACGGGCCTTCACGAAGACGACGTCGGGCGGATAGAGCCCCGCCACCCGCACCTTGCCCCCCAGTTCGGCGATGGCGGGAAGAATCCGCTCGATCTCCTCGCTGCCCAGCCGGCCCTTCTCCCCGGCATGAGGGTTCAAGCCGCTGAACAGGTAGACGAACTCCTGGCCGAACTGCCGCCGCAACTCGTCGTCCAGGCGGCAGACAAAGGCCGTTATGGCACCGCGCTCCAGGCGTGCGAATACCTCGCGCAGGGGGATATGGTGGGTGAACAGGGCCACGCGCATCCCCGGCGACCAGAAGAACATGAGCGGAGCGGCGGCGACGGCGGCGGCGAAGAAATCGGTGTGCCCGCGATAGGGCAGGCCGGCGGTCAGCCAGCGGTCCTTGTCGACCGGACCGGTGACCAGGGCCTGGGCTTTTCCCTGCAGCGCCAGCTCCACCGCCGAGCGCACCCAGTGGAAGGAGGGATCGCCGCCCGCCGGCCCGTCGCCCACGTCGAGGAACGCCGTCTCGCCGGCGCCGATGGCGCCGGCGTCGTCCAGCAGTCGCAGGCCGGAGGCGGGAAAATGGCGGCGGGAGCCGACCACCAGCAGCGCGGCGGCCGGGGAGTGGGCGTCCAGGCTCTTGGCGACGACCTCGGGCCCGATTCCCTGGGGGTCGCCCAGCGTGACGACGATGACCTTATTTCCCGGCTGCGGGTTCTTCGCGTTTGGGTTCGGCAAAGTCGGGGTTCTTGTAGATGTACTTGATCTGCGACTTGAATACGATCAGGGTGCCGCCGTCCAGCTTCTTGACCTTCAGGCATTTCTCGTCGTACCAGTCGAGCAGTCCCTTGAGCACGTCGCCGCTCAGCAGCTCGAAGACCAGCTGGGTGCGGTTGTTCATCTGCTTGATGTAATAGTAGTTCTCGGCGTGGGTCTTGTAGGGCGGCGGCGGCTTGCGCTTGTTCTCCTGGTTGGATTTCTGCTTCATTTCCCTGAAATTCGGCTTGATCAACTTCCTGATCATCGGCGCTCCTCGGCACGTTTCGGGTTGGCCTCATTATAGGGGATCCGGACGAAAAGTCAACCGTGGCCGGCGCAGGCGGGTTCAGCCCCGCTCGCTCACGAACTCGCGCCGCTGGCCGTCGGGAACGCGGATGTTGCGCAGATAGGCGAATGGGCCGATGGCGCAGCCGGCGCCGATGCGCGTGCCGGCGGCCAGGTAGGTGCAGGGGTAGAGCACGGTGTCGCGGCCGATCTCCACGTCGTGCTCCACGGTCACGGTCTCGGGCTGCAGGACCGTCACCCCTTCCTCGAGCATCAGCTGCCGCAGGCGGCGCTGGTTGAATTTCGCCTGCGCCCGCTGCAGGTCCAGTCGGTCATTGATGCCGATGGCGACGTCAGGGTCGGCGGCCGCCAGCGCCTCCACGCTCTCGCCCTGGCGGCGCAGCAGGGCGACGATGTCGGTCAGATAGTACTCGCGCTTGGCGTTGTCGTTGCCGATGCGCGCCAGCAGGGGGAAGGCCGTCGGGGCATCGAACAGGTAGATCGAGGCGTTCACCTCGCGGATGAGCCGCTCCTGGGGCGAGGCGTCGCGCTCCTCGACGATGCGCTCGACGAGGCCGTCGGCGCCGCGCAGCACCCGGCCGAAGGGCGGGATGTCGCCGGCGAAGACCGCGCTGATCAGCGCGCAGGCGGCGCGGCTTTCCCGCTGGCGGTCGATGAGCCGCCGCAGCTCCCCGGCGCTGATATAGGGATTGTCACCGACCAGGACCAGCAGGCCGCCGCGATGGCCGGCGACCAGCGGCGCCGCGCTCAGCAGGGCGTGGGCGGTCCCCAGCGGCTCCTGCTGGCGGGCGTAGCGGTAGCGGCCGCCCAGGGCTCCCTCGACCTCCCGGTGGTTGTCGCCCACGACCACGACGATGTTCTCCGGGGCCAGGCCGCATGCGGCCAGGCTGTCCAGCAGATAGCGGATGATTTCCCGGCCCAGGATGGGATGCAGCACCTTGGATCGCTCCGAGCGCATGCGCGTGGACTTGCCGGCGGCCAGGACGACGGCCATGATGTTCTCTGCCATGACGGCATTCTACGGCCCCGCTCCCGCGAAGTCAACGGCGGCAGCGGCGCGCCGTAGCCCCGGCCGCCGCGCCTGTGCTATAATGGCCCATGCTCATCGTCGATCTCCTCTATCTCCTGTTCCTGCTGCTGAGCTGGCCCTTCTGGATCGGACGCCTGCTTTCGCCATCGCGGCGCGCGCTGCTGCGGGGCAGGCTGCGGCCGCAGCTGCAGCCGGGAGGCGACGGGGCGG
>JAKLEC010000046.1 GCA_022711715.1 Acidobacteriota bacterium | reverse complement strand
GGGCCCGGTGCGGGGCCGTCTCCAGGTTGCAGCCGAAACCCGTGAAGTCGTAGGCGCCGGCCGGCAGCACCACGCCCTCGGCCACCTCGAAATCGTAGGGCAGGACGTCGCGGTTGACCTGGACCTCAAAGTCGAAACTGGCGCCGCTGCCGGTGCGGAAGCCCAGCGGCGAGAAATCCAGGCGCCGCGTCTCCAGATTTCCGTCGAGGTCCCAATAATAGTCGCCGCTGGCGCTGAAGAAGAACTGGCGCACGAGCCTCTTCAGCAGGCCGGCCGCCGGGCGCGGCTGGAAGCCCACGCGCAGGTAGGCGGTCTGGATGCCCTGGCGCAGCATGAAGCCCAGGCCGGGATCGAGTGCATCGCCGTAGTAGGCGTAGGTGCTCTGCACGTCCCACAGGTCGTTGGGGTAGTTGGCGCGGAAGCCGAAGCCGGCGTGGCTCCCCTCCTCCCGCTCGTTCCAGTTGTAGGCCGCCCAGGCCGCCAGGTTGAGGTTCTTGTCGCCGGCGAAGCGCGAGGTGGCGTAGCGGAAATCGACGCCGGCCAGGGTATTGCGCTCCCCCGCCGGGCTGCCGTTGGTCAGGATCACGCCGACCTTGCTCTCGCTGAGGACGTCCCGGGTCAGGCGCAGGGCCAGGAGGTTGCGGCCGGGCATGCCGGCGTAGCGGCCGGTCTGCACGTCCAGGAAGGCCAGGTTGGTGCGGCCGACCTTGCCGTACAGCTTGCCGCCGAACAGGATCGGCGCCTGCTCGCCCTCGACCAGCCCGATCTTGCGGCTGAAGAAGGGCTGGAAGCTGACGCTGGAGCTGAAGCCGAAGGTCTCCGATCCCTCCAGGAAGAACATGCGCTTCTCGGGGAAGAAGAGCGGAAAGCGGGTGAGATTGATGCGCCGCTCGTCGGCCTCGGTCTCGGCGAAGTCCATGTTGACGCTGAGGGCGCCCACCAGGTTGGGGGTGAAGTTCTTGTAGACGTCGACTCCGCCGTCCAGCTCCCAGTCGCTGCCGCCGCCGTCATGGCCGTTCCGCACCCGCGCCAGGCCGTAGGGGCGGATCGTGATTCCCCTGCCCTGGCGGACGCCGATGATCCCGGACAGGGCGGCGGCGTCCATGGGGTTGTAGAAGTTGCTGTCGCGGGCGATCCCCGACAGGCGTACGGTCTCCTGACGGCGGGCGATGAAGCGCTCGACGTTGATCCCCCAGGAGGTCAGCGCCGGGTCGAACTGCAGGGTCTTGAAGGGGATGCGCAGCTCGGCGCTCCAGCCGCGGCCATCGATGCGGGCGGCGGCGTCCCAGATGCCGTCCCAGTTGAGGCTGGCTTCGCCGCCCGCGGCCAGCCCCTCGGAGCGGGCGCCGCGCGGATTGACCGAGAAGAAGTAGGCCGTGCGCCGGTCGCGGAAAGGGTCGAGCAGGATGCGGAGCACGTCGTCGCTTTCGCCGCCACCATCGCCTCCCTCGCCGTAGCCGTGGCTGTTGCCCCCGCTGTTGTCATGGGCCATGGAATGGGCGGCGATCCGCGACGGCTCGCTGTCCAGGCAGACGACGCCGACGTACAGGTTGGACTCGTCGAAGACGATGCGCAGCTCGGTCCTCTCGCTCGGCTCCCCGCCGGGCACGGGATCGGCCATGCGGAAGGCGGCGAAAGGCGCGGCCGTCTGCCAGGCGGCGTCGTCGAGCCGGCCGTCGACGCGGGGGCCCTGGGCGACGCGGATGGCCTGGAGATCGCCGGCCAGGGCCGGCAGCGACGCGAGAGACAGGCTGAACAGGCATGCGCAGGCGATCTTCATCGGTGAACCTCGCGGTGGCCACGCCCCAGGGCGGCCGGGACGTGAGGCCCTATTATGCGGCAGCGGCGGACCGTTGGCAAGCGGGTGATACGGAAACGGCCGGACATTCGTTCCCATCGGACCGGCGGCGCCGGCGCTTTTGAAAAAATCGCGCCGGCGGTATATAGTGCGTCCATGAGAAAAACCATTCTCGCCGCCCTGGCCCTGTTGTTGCTGCTGCTGCAGGCTCCGTTGCCGGGGCTGGTCCTTCCCTTCGAGATCCTGAAGTCGAAAGAGGGGCTACCGCAGTCGCAGGTCACCGCATTGGCCCAGGACCGCGAGGGGTACCTATGGGTGGGTACCTGGGGAGGGGGACTGGGGCGCTTCAATGGAACTGAATTCAAGATCTATTCCTTGGAAGACGGCCTTCCCAACACCAGGATCAACGAGATACTGGCCGCCCGGGATGGTTCGCTGTGGATATCGACAAGCGCCGGAGTCTCGCGCTGGAACGACCATCGGCTGAAGACGATCGATGCCCCAGCCGTCCACCGAGTACGATGCCGCGCCCTGGCCGAAGATTCCCGCCAGCGCATCTGGATCGGCACCGACAACGGCGTAGTCCTTTGGACGCAGGGGGAATTCAAGCATCTCCACCCCGGGGCGGCCGCAGGCCCATTGGTGCATGACATACTGGCCGACCGCGAGGGGATCCTGGTCGCCGCCGACAACGGCCTGTGGCGCTATGCCGGCGAAGGCGAAGCGACGCGCATTGCCGGTCCGCCGGGAATCGACGAAACCGATTTTCGCACCCTGGCGGCGACTGCAGAGGGGCTCTGGCTGGGCACATACAGCCAGGGCGCCTGGCTGCGCGACGACGCGGGGTGGCACAAGTCCAGCGGCCATGTCGCCCCTCGCTCGGTCTACCGGATGTCGGTAGAGCCTTCCGGCATCCTGTATATCGCCACCATCGACAACGGCCTGTTTTTCAAGCGGCCCGGAGAGCCCAATCTCGAGCACTGGGGAATTGAGAACGGGCTGCCCTCACGCGTGGTCAACTCCGTCCTCGAGGACCGCGAGAAGAACCTGTGGGTCGGCACCGACATCGGCGGCCTGGCCCTCCTCAGCCACCTGGCGGTGATCAACCATACCGAGAAGCAGGGGCTGCCCAGCGCCTGCGTCTTCGGCATCAACCAGGGCGAAACGCCGGATTCCCTGTGGCTGGGCACGCTGCACGGCGCAGTGCACTACCAGGTGCGGCCGCAGCCGCAGGTCCTCGAGATCGTCGGCAAGGACAACGGTCTGGACAACGAGTGGGTATGGCGGGTCCTGCGGACCGACGACGGCTGCCTCTGGTTCCTGACCGATACCGCGCTGTTCTTTCGCCGCAAGGGCGAGAAGGCCGTCCAGCCGATTCCTCCGGACGTTCCCTTGCGGCACGGCATTCCCTACGAAATCGTCATCGACGGCCAGGGAAACCTGTGGGAATGCGGGGAGTGGAAGGGAGGCGGGCTGGCGTGTCGCGACCGGTCCGGAACCTGGCGCTACTGGGAAAAGGACGCCGCCGGCCGGCCGCTCGCCGCCGTGCACCGCCTGGCACGCCGCCGGCGCGGCGGTGTGTGGATCGTCGTCAAGGACGAGAACGGCTACCGCGTCGAGGCCTGCGACGGGAACAGGCTGATACCTGTCGCGGGCGACGGCCCGTTCGCGGCGGAGACACGGATATCCGCCCTCTATGAGGACAGCCGCGGCCGGCTCTGGGCCGGTTGCGACGACGGCCTGGCCGTGATGGAGGCCGATGGAGCCTGGCGGCGGTTCGAGCGCAGCCAGTATCCCTCGTTTGAAAACCGCAACGTGTATTCGATCGGTGAGGATTGGAAGGGTACGATCTGGATCAACACGGCGCGGGGGGGGTACCGCGTCCTCGACAATTCCACCATTCAAGCCTTCACTCCCGACGACGGGCTGGCCGACTGGGAAACAAACGCCAATGGCTTCTTCAGTGATGCCCGCGGCGACATCTGGATCGGGACCGTCAGCGGCCTGTCCCAATACAATCCTTCAGGGCGCGTTCCCAACTCCGAGCCGCCTCGCCTGGTGGTGGAAAGCGTTCAACTGCCCGGGCGCATGCTCGAGTTTCCCCGGCGGCTCGACCTCTCATGGGGCGAAAGGACGCTGGCCCTCAACGTCGCCGTACTCTCCTTCCGCAGCCGCAACCGGGTCGCCTACCGCTACCGCATGGCGGGCATGGAGAATGACTGGCAGCCGCTGCGCCGCCTGGCCGAGCTGCGCTACACCAACCTGCCCGCCGGCGACCTGAAGCTGCTGCTGCAGCCGGTCAACGAGTCGGGCATCTGGGGCGACGTCGTGGCCCTGCCCATCCGCGTGCGGCCGCCGTTCTGGATGACCCTGTGGTTCCGCGCCGCGGCGCTGCTGTCCCTGCTGGCCGCCGGCGTCGGCGCCTGGCGCTGGCGCACCCTGCTGCTGCGCCGGCGCAACGTCGAGCTGGAGAAGGAGGTCGGCAAGCGCACCGCCGAGCTGGAGTACCTGGCCACCTACGATCCCCTGACCGCGCTCCACAACCGCCGGGCCATCCTGGCCTTCTTCGACGGCCTGCTGGCCCCTGGACGCGGCTCCAACCGCCAGCTGGGATGCATCATGATCGATCTCAACCGCTTCAAGCAGGTGAACGACACCCTGGGCCACGCCGCCGGCGACCAGGTGCTGAAGGAGATGGCCGCCCGCATCCAGGACTGCCTGCGCCAGGGCGACGTCCTGGGGAGGCTGGGCGGCGACGAGTTCCTGATCGTCCTGCCCGGAGCCGACGAGGAGGCGTTGCGCGCCGTCGAGCGCCGCGTCGGCGCCCTGGAATGCCGAGCCGGCGAAGGCGATGCGGTCGTCGTCGTCACCGCCGCCTGCGGAGGGGTGGCGATCCCGGCCGGGAACACCGCTCCGGCGGCGACGATTCTCGCCCAGGCGGACGACCTGCTGTATCGGGCTAAAAAGGCCAGCCGTTAGGGCTGGGCGGGCTCGGCATACGGCCGACGGCCGGCGGCACTGACGTGTCCGCCGCGGCGTACGGCAATTCCCCTTTGCTGACGCCGCCAAGACGCTCAGTGGTAGAGAGGTGAAGTTGTAGAGAGGTAAAGTGGGAAAGAGGCGGAATAACGTCTATGCAGGAAATCTCCCAAGGCTATTTCTTGCTTTACCCCTTTACCACTCTATTTCTCCATCCCTCTTCCCTTCTTGCTGACACTGACACGTCACTTTTTTTAAAAACTTGTTGACATACTGTGCGATATACACTATTATTATTATATGCAGTTAATTGACGCCAAACAGTATTGGGCACCTGCCGGGCAACGGAGCCAACATGGACAATGAGTTCGCCAGCATCGAAACCGAAATGAAGCGGGGCTTCCTGCAGCTCCTGGTCCTGGTCGTGCTCGAAAAGGAAGCCTACGGTTACGCCATGGTGCGCGCCTTCCGCGAGCTCGGCTACGAAGTCGAGGAGAATACCCTCTATCCCCTGCTGCGCCGGCTGGAGAAGCGCGGCCTGGTCGAGGGGAAATGGGAGGTCGGCGAGGAACGGCCGCGCAAGTTCTACGCCGTCACCCAGGCGGGCCGCGATCTGCGCCGGGAACTCCTGGCGATCTGGGACCGCCAGGACGAGATCATCCGCAAAACGGTCAAGGAGAGCAAGAATGCATAAGAAGCTGGACGATTATCTGGAAGAGATCAGCCATTATCTCACCGACGCCGACGAGCGCGAAGAGATCCTCAGCGAGCTGCGCAGCCACGTCCTGGAGCGGGCGGAGCAGGATGGCGGCGATGACGAGGCTGTGGGCCGGGCCATCGCGTCCTTGGGCCGGCCCCGGCAGGTGGCCGAGAAATACCTGGACGACAGGCCCATCATCGCCCCGGCCCTGCGCCGTTACCTCTTCCGCTATACCTCGCTGCTGTTCGCCATCCACATGGTCTTCATCGGGCTCGCCGTCGCCATCGGCAGGAGCTACATCGTCTTTCCCTTCCTCTTCGTCCCCCGCCTGGGGATCATCGACGCCGTCATGTACCTGCCCATGGCGCTGCTGGCCGATTTCGGCCTGGTCGCCCTCATACTCTATTTCGTCACCCGCAGCCGCAGGGATGTCCGCCTGCCCTGGCCGAAGCTCGCCCTCGACCTGGACCGGGCGAACCCGCGTACCGTTGGCTCAATGGTGGCGAACCTGCTGGGCGGCGGGATCATGCTGGCCATCGCCTGGCTCCTCTTCCAGTTCACGCGCACGCACGGGGCGATCTTCCTTCTGCGCATCCGTCCGGGCGATTTCCAACCGCTCCTGCGGCCAGACCCGGGCCACCTGCTGTCATGGATCGTCATCACCCTGCTGCTGGCCGGCGCCCTGGAGCATTTCATCAAGGCATTCGCACGCTCCCCGCTCGTGCGCTGCACCATCACGGCGGCCGGCGACGGCTTCACCCTGCTGTTGATCGCGGCGGCGCTGAGCGTGCTGGGCCCGGACATGTTCACCGCCGACGTGCCCGCCAGGCTCCACATCTGGCTCTATAAATCGCTGGTCTGGATCCTGCTCGTCACGGCCCTGATCGTCGCGGTCGACCTGGTGGCCAACCTGGTGCGCCTCGGCCGCAGGCGGCTGTCGCGCTGAAGCCGGTCGCGAAGAGGAACCCGATGAAGAGAGTGAAGATGCTCATATTCCTGGCGCTGCTCGTACTGTTGATGCTCGCCGCCTAGTCCCGCTCTTTTGCCTGGCGTATAATAGACCCGGGGGCTGCATGAACAAGGAACAGCGTGATTTCCTCAAGGACAGCGTGCGCAAGCGGGTCGATTTTTCCCGGACGGGGCAAAGCCGGGGCGTTCCCGAGCCGCCGTGGCAGAAGCCGACGCCGGCCGGCAGCCCGACGGTCTCACTACCCGCTGCCGGGAACTGGAACGTGCCGGCCTGTGATCTGCGGGAGGCGATCGCCCGCCGGCAGTCGCATCGGCGCTTCCTGACCCTGCCACTGAGCTTGGACGATCTATCATTCCTGCTCTGGGCGGCACAGGGGCTGCGGCAGGCCGCCTCGCCCCGACAGAATTTCCGCACTGTCCCTTCGGCCGGCTGCCGCCACGCCCTGGAGACCTATGTCGCAGCCATGCGCGTCCAGGGGCTCGACAAGGCCATCTACCGTTTCCTGCCCCACGGCCACTCCCTGGTCAAGGTGAAGGGCTTTGACCGCCTCGAATCGCTCCTGTCCGAGGCGACCTTCGGGCAGCGCTTCTGCGGCGATGCCGCGGCAACCTTCGTCTGGACGGCCGTCCCCGAGCGCATGGAGTGGCGCTACGCCGAGGCATCCTACAAAGTGATCGCCATCGACGCCGGCCACGCCTGCCAGAACGTCTACCTGGCCTGCGCGGCGGTTGGCTGCGGCGCCTGCGCCGTGGCCGCCTACGACCAGGCGCGCATGGACGAGTTGCTGGGAGTGGACGGCGACGAGGAGTTCGCCATCTACCTGGCGGCAGTGGGCAAGGTTCAAAGCGAGCCTTCGTGACGCGTGACGCGCAACAGCCTGAAGAAAAGCAGTGATAGAGAGATAGAGGGGTAAAGGGGAAAAATAAGCAAAAGCCCTGGGAGATTTCTTGCATGTCCGCAACTCCTCCTCTTTCCCACTTTCCCTCTCTACAACTTTTACCTCTCTACCACTCTTCTTCACCCCAGAAGGGGCATTTCATGCTCGTTCCATGTTAAAATGCCCCCCGTCATGTCCATCCCCCTGGCGCTGGCACTGATCTTCGGCCCGGCCGCGTTCTGGATCGGCTACGCCTACGCCCACGACCGCAGCCGGCCCGAACCAATGGTACTGGCGGCGTTCAGTTATTTCCTCGGCTTCCTCTCGGGCTGGCTCTGCCTGCACGCCTACGACCTGCTGCTGCCCGCGCTGGGCCTGACCGCCGACCTGGAGCGCATCCAGGGGCTGAACCTGAAATTCTTCCTCTACACGCTCCTGGTGGTGGGGCTGACGGAGGAGTTCTTCAAGTTCCTCCCCTTCCTGTGCGCCATCACCCGCTTCAGCGACTTCAATGAGGAGGGGGACGGCATCTTTTACGCCACGGCCTGCGCCGTGGGCTTCGCCTCCTACGAGAACCTGTTTTATCTGCCTCTCCTCTCCGGCTTCGCCCTCTTCGGCCGCGCCGTCGCCACGCCCCTCAGCCATGCCCTGTTCGCCTCGTTCTGGGGGCACTGGGTCGGAGTGGCGCGCGTGCGCCGGCAACGGCTGCTGCCGGCCGCGCTCAAGGGGGTCGGCCTGGCCGCCCTGGTCCACGGCGCCTTCGACTTCCTGAACCTCTCCCCGGCGCTGCGCATCTTCTCAGCGCTGCTGGTGCTGGCCGCCTGGATCTGGCGCATCCGCACCGTGGAGCGCCTCAAGCGCAAAGCCTGAATCGCGCGCCCGGTCGCGGATCGAGACCGATCGCACCCGTTCGGTTGCTGATCGCGGATGTGATAGAATCACAGCGGGAGGAACCATGAAGAAAACCATCCTCGCGCTCATCGTCCTGGGCATCCTGCCTGCCTTCCTGGCCGCCGTCCCCGCGGCACGCGACGCGGCCAAGCCCGACGAGGCGTCACTACTGGCGGCCTGGGAGACGGCGGTGAGGGCCGACGCCAATACCGAGGTCTTCGCGAAGACCGCCGAGCGCGCCTACCGCTTCAAGACCAGGCTGTTCCCCTTCGACGGCGAGCTCAAAGTGCTCAACGCCCTCATCCAGGATTACGGCGGCGAGGAGGAGGCCCTGCCGGGCTATGCCTTCGGCAGCGTCGAGGTCGAGCTCGTCGGCTTCGATCAGGAGCAGATGTCCCGCTATGCCCGCTCCTTCAGCTACTGGTACCAGCTGAACACCCTGTATTTCGACCACAAGGCCGGCCGCTGGCTCAGCGGCCAGGAGTACCGGGCGGCTCTCACACGCCGCTATTCCGCTTCCGGCTGCGGCACCGCCGCCGGCTGGCTGGCCCGCAATTATTTCCTCGTGATCATGCTGTTCCTGGCCCTTTTCCTCTGGTGGGTGGCCAGGAAGAGCGGCCGGCAGATGAAGACGGCCATGTCGCGCCAGGACGAGGCGATGGACATCTCCCGCCGCTCCATCGCCCTCGCCGAGAAGGCGGCGCAGCAGAATGAACAGAGCATCCAGCTGCTGCAGCAGATCCTTGAGGAGTTGAAGAAAACGAACTGAGTGTTAGTGTTTGTGTCTGTGCCAGAAAGTAACTAAACGAAATGCAAGTGCGCTTCACGAACACTAACACAAACACTAACACATAAGTTCATCCTCTTATTCGACGACGATCTCGTCGATGAAAAGCCAGGCCTTGCCGCCGGCGCCGACGTGGCCTACAGGGCACAGGCCGGTGCCGCGCGCCGTCAGGCGCACGTAGCGCGCTGGGCGCGGCGGGAACTCCAGGACGGCGCCGCGGCCGCGCAGCACGGTGAAGTCGTCCGCCGCCGGCCAGTCCAGCGCGGCGGCCGGCGCCCACTCCTTGTCGTCAAGGGAGACAGCGGCCTCGACCCCCGCCGGGGGGAATATCCAAGCCGCCGGATGCTCGAGAAAGCGCGTCGCGACCCGGCGGACCGGCAAGGCGCGGCCCAGGTCGATGACGGCCTCCAGGTCGCCTCCCTCCACGCCCAGCCACGCGCCGTCCTTATGCGCCAGCGACCCGTCCAGGCCGTCGGTCAGCAGGGCCTCTCCGCCATTCTCCGGCCGCAGGCGGCCGGAAGCGCTCACGCGCACAGGCGCGAAAGCGGCCAGGTGTTTCCGCAGCCGCAGTTCCACGGGCGGGGCCAAGGGCTGGCGGCCGGCGAACAGCGCCGCCCGCACGACGCATCCCTTCCTCAGCGTGAAGGGCCGGCGAAAGGCCCTGGAGCCGGGCCCGGGGTCGGCGCCGTCAAGGCTGTAGCGGATCTTCGCGCCGGACGCCGCAGCAGAGCCCGAGGCCATCTCGATCTTCCACCCCGTTTCTTCCGGCAGGGGACGGGCCCGGATGACCGACCGCCAGGCCGTGTCGGCGAGCGTGAGGCCTTGGGCTTTCAATCCCGGGCGCAGCGCACCCAGCCGCCGCAGGAAGGATCCATAGTCCCGGGCAACGGCAGGGCTCCACACCGCCTCGGCCAGCGCGGCCAGGCGCGGCCACATCATGTAGGAAGCGTGCCCGGCGGTGGCGACATATTCGGTCCAAAGGTTGGCCTGGCCGCCGAGGATGTGAATCGCCTCTTCCGGCTTGAGCCGGGGAGGCGCCGGCTCGAAGGCATAGACGCTCTCCAGCGGCACGTAACCGCCGATCGCCGGCGGCTCGAAGCTTGGGTCGCCCTGGTAATAGTCGATGTAGTTGGAGGACGTCGGCGCCATGACCACGTCGTGACCCTGGCGCGCCGCCTCGATGCCTCCGTCCATGCCGCGCCATGACATCACGGTCGCCTCGGGCGCCAGGCCGCCCTCGAGGATCTCATCCCAGCCGATGAGCCTCTTGCTGAGGGATTTCAGACGCGCCTCGATCCGGCGGACGAACCAGCTCTGCAGCTCCATCTCGTCCCTCAGCCCCTCGGCCTTCATTCGCGACTGGCATTTGGGACAGGCCTGCCAGCGTGACTTGGGGCACTCGTCGCCGCCGACGTGCACCCACGGCCCGGGGAACAGCTCCGCCACCTCGTCGAGCACGCTTTCCAGGAAGGCGAACGTCTCCTCGTTGCCGGCGCAGTACACGTCCTCGAGCACGCCCCACTGGGCCATGCGGGCGAACGGCCCGCCGGTGCAGGAGAGCACGGGATGGACGGTCAGGGCCGCGGTGGCATGGCCCGGCATCTCGACCTCGGGGACCACGGTGATGAAGCGCTCGGCGGCGTAAGCCACGATCTCGCGGACCTCTTCTTGGGTATAGTAGCCGCCAGTGGGCTTCCCGGCTCTTTCAGCCAGTTCAGGATATTTTCTGATCTCGATGCGCCAGGCCTGGTCGTCGGTCAGGTGCCAGTGGAAGCGGTTGAGCTTGAACAATGCCATCTCGTCCAGGCACTTCTTGATGAACTCCTTGGGGAAGAAGTGGCGGCAGCAATCGAGCATGAAGCCGCGCCAGGCATAACGGGGCCGGTCGACGATCTCCAGGCAGGGAAGCGACGGGGGCATTCCCGGGGGACTTGCCATGAGCAGCTGGCGCAGAGTCTGCACGCCGTAGAACAGTCCGCCCGGCCGGGCGGCTTTCAGCACAATATCGAGGGGAGTGATGCGCAGAAAATAGCCCTCGTCGCCGACCTTTTCCTGCGCCGCGGGCTCGATGGCGAACAGCACCGCCGGCCGGGCAAAGACCGGCTCGCCATAGAGCGGCCGAGGAGAGGGGGAACCGGACCAGCCCTGCGATCGCAGCTGCTCTCCGAAATCGCGCAACAGTCGGGCTGTTTCCCGCTGATCGGCTTCGCCGGCCGTTGCCGCATCGGTCAGCAGCGGGGCGTCGGGATCGATCACGAAGCGGCCGCCATGGGACGCCACCTGCAGCGCCTGGGGAATGATCGCCGCTTCGTGCTTCGCCCGGGAGGGCCAGGGCGGCTCCAGTCGGGCGCGGCAGCCGGCCAGGCCGGCGATCACCAGCAACAGCAGGGGCATTCGCTTCATGGGGTCTCCTTCGCCGGGGCCCGGGTGGGCATCAATCGGCCGGCAGGGCGTTTTCCAGCGCCGCCAGCGCCAGGAACATCCAGGCGCCGTGGGGCAGCCACTGCTCCGACCAGCGCCAGTTGTGGCTCGGATTCTTGTCCCAGGGCTTGGGCAGAAAGGCGATGTCGTTCTCGTCTTCAAATCCAGAGGTGACGCCGTTGCAGATGCCGCCCGGGGCGTTGGGGAAGCCGGGCAGGTAGTCGGGGCTGTTGCGGCCCCGGCCCTGCAGCATGCAGGCGTCGAACGGGTTCAGCCCCAGGATCCAGTCGACCTGGTTCACGGCGTAGCGGCGCAAGGCCTCGCCCACCGGCTCGGGGAGCTTCCCCGCGGCCAGCAGCGCCGCGGCGGCCAGCGAGGCCAGGCGCGCATTCTCCCCCTGCCACCAGTAGCCGCTCTCGTTGTCGTGGGGCATGAAGAAGGCGGCGTGCCGCGGGCTCTTCGTCCCCTGCACGTACTGCCGGGCCAGGCCGAAGGGATTGACGATCTCGCTGGTGATCCCCAGCTCGAACTTGAGGGAGGAGGCGGCGGCGTCAAGGGCCGCGGCGCCGCGGGCCGAGTCGGGTTCTACATCGAGATAGCGGAGCAGCGCCACCACGGGCAGCCCGGCCTCGACCGCGTGCCAGAACGGCCGCTCTCCCTTGTCGTCAGCGCGCCACCAGCCCTGGTATTTGCCGTCGCCGGCCAGGCGGCCGCGCAACGACTCCGCCCGGGAGCGCGCGGCGTCCAGGTACTCCGCTTCCTTCGTCGCGGCGAACAGCTCGCTCGCCGCCAGCAGGGCGCAATAGTCGTCGATGATGTTCTCGCGGCCGTCGTTCAGGTATTCGCGGTTGTGCGCCTGCAGATGGCGGAAGCCCTTGATCGCCGCCCGCAGATAGGCGGAGGCCGGAAATTCCCCTCCCCCGCCCAGGGTCGAGGCGCGAGCCAGGGCGGCGATGGCCGAGCCGGCACCCATGCGGAATCCTGCCTTGTACTTGTCGTCGCGCTCGCCGGTCTGCAGCCGGAACGAACAGATGGTGCGGTCCTCGGGCTCATGGGTCCAGACGTCGTGGACGGTGGTATAGAAATACCCCTCGGGATCCTGCATGCGCGCCAGGAAATCGGCCCCGTGGCGGGCCTCGTCCTCGACGCGCCAGAGCAGCCTCTGCAGCCGCTCCCTTTCGGCGCCGCGCAGCAGGTCGGCGGCGGCCAGCAGGTTCCAGACCACCTGCGGCTGCTGCTGCGGGTTCATGAAGGCCGCGTAGCTCAGGTGGGTCAGGTACTTGCTGTCGTCGCCGGCGGCGTCGAACCAGCCGCCGTGGACGTCGACGGTCCCTGGCCTGCCCCCGAAGAAGGGAACATGGCGGTCGAAAGCGTCGTACATTCCCGAGCAGCGCTGGCCCTTGAAATAAAACAGGATGTCGGAGAGGCAGGAA
>JAKLEC010000045.1 GCA_022711715.1 Acidobacteriota bacterium | reverse complement strand
ACCAGGGCGCAGGCCAGGGCGACGTAGAGGAGCAGGTCGTAGACCGCGGGCCGGATGCCGGCCATGCACGCCATTTCGCGGTCCAGGGCCAGCAGCGTCAGCTGGCGGCGGCGGAGCGAGAGGAAGACCAGGATCAGCGCTCCCAGCGCGGCGATCAGCAGCAGGTCGCCGCCGCGGATGGCCAGGATGTTGCCGAACAGGTAGCCGATCAGCTCGGGCTGGTAGCCCGGGCGCAGGCTGATCAGCACCACTCCCAGGGCCATGCCGCTGGTGAACAGGATGCCGATGATCGAGTCGACGGGCAGGCGGCTCTTCCGCTCCAGGAAATAGATCAGGACGGCGAGCAGGGCGCTGAACAGCAGCGCCGCCAGCAGCGGGTCGCGGCGGGTGAGCAGGCCGACGGCGGCGCCTGCCAGGGCGGCGTGGGCGATGCCGTCGCTGAAGAAGGCCATGCGCCGCAGGGTGACGTAGACGCCCAGGCGGGAGAGGAGCAGGCCCAGGAGCAGGCCGGCCAGCAGGGCGCGCTGCATGAAGGGGAGCTGCAGCAGCTCAGCCATGGCCCTCCCGGTGGCCGTGCGCCATGAAGCCCGCGTTGTCCCCGTACAGCCGGCGCAGGACCTCGGGGGTCAGCGCCGTGCACGTCTCGCCGTGCGAGACCAGGTCGCGGTTGATGCAGATGACGCGGTCGGTGAGCTTGTAGACGACGTTCACCTCGTGGGAGACCATGATGACGGTCACGCCGTGCTCACGGTTGAGGCGACGGATGGTCGAGTAGAAGTCGCCCTGGCCCTCGATGTCAATGCCGCTGGTGGCCTCGTCGAGGAAGAGGATACGCGGACGGTGCAGCAGGGCGTGGGCCAGCAGCACCCGCTGCATCTGCCCGCCCGACAGCTCGCCGATCAGCTTGCCCTTGAATCCGTGCATGCCCACTTCGGACAGGACGCCGTGGACCGGCAGGCGCTCGGGCGTGCGGCAGGTAAGGGCGATGAACTCCTCCACGGTGAGGGGAAAGGTGGGGTCGAAGGCGAAGCGCTGCGGCACGTAGCCCACCTGATGGAGGACCTCGCGCAGCGGCCGCGAGAAGAGGCGGACCTCACCCTCATAGGGGATCAGGCCGAGGATGGCCTTCAGCAGGGTCGTCTTGCCCGAGCCGTTGGGGCCGATCACGGCGACGATGGCCTCCTTCTCGATCGCGAAGCTGACGTCGCGGAGGGCGGTAACCCCGTCGTAGCGGACGGTCAGGCCGCGGACCTCCAGGATGGACGCCATGGTCAGCGGGCCAGCGCCGCGGCGACGGCGCGAACGTCGCGGCGCAGCAGGCCGGCGTACGAGTCGCCGGGCTCGGCGCCACCGATGGGGTCGAGGACGACCAGGCGCAGCCCCAGGTCGCGCAGCACCGGCTCGACGCTGGCGGCGGGCAGCTGCGGCTCGGAAAACAGGACGCGGGCGTGGATGCGGCGGGCGGCGCGGTAGAGCTCCTGCAGGTCGCGCGGGGTCGGCTCGCGGCCGGGCGAGGCCTGGAACACGGCGGCGATCTCCAGGCCGTAGGCGGCGGCGAAGTAGCGCCAGCCGTCATGAAGGACGATCATGCGCTTCTCGCCCAGCCCGGCCAGCATGCCCTTCAGCTCGGCGTGCAGGGCCGTGAACTCCGCGGCGACGGCGCGGCCGTTGGCCCGGTACCCCGCGGCGCGCGCCGGGTCGGCCTTGGCCAGGGCCTCGGCGATCGTCGCGGCCATGGCCGCGCCGTTGGCCGCGCTCAGCCAGTAGTGGGGATCCGAGCCGTCCTGGTGATGGTGGCCGTCCCCATGGCCGTGGCCGTTGGCGGCCATGCGAACGATGCCCGCGTGCAGGGGGACGATGAGGGTGCGCGGCAGGCTCTCGGCCACGCCGTCGATCCAGTCGTCCACGCCGCCGATCTTGAAGATCAGCCGCGCCGGCTGCAGATCGCGCACCTTACCCGGCGTCAGCTCGAAGGTGTGGGGCGAGGCGCCCGGGGGCAGGACCAGGATGACGCGCACGCCGCCTCCGGCGACGCGGCGGGCGATGTCGGCGGCGGGAAAGATGGTGGCGGCGACGGTCAGGGGCCGGTCGGCGGGGCGCAGCGGCAGGGCGGCCAGCAGGCAGGCCAGGGAAGCGGCGAGGCGGATCTTCATCGTGCCGCCATTGTAGCAGAATCGCCTTTGCGCGACAATTTTGCAGCTCCTCTCGCAAGATTGCACGGAAGAAAGTGATAGTGATAGTGTTAGTGTTAGTGAAGGCACTCGACCAGATCTGTCCAAAAAACTCGTGACGTGTGACGCGAGACGAGGACCAACCCTAGATCAGCGAGTGATGGAAGCACGTGATTGGGAAAATGCCCTGGATATATGACATAATACGAACGACTTCCACTATCCGGGCTTTGCTGACACTGTCACTGAGCTTTTGCTGTTTCTAACACTATCACTAACACTATCACTTGCTTCCGGCCGCGGGTCGGGAGTATAATCGCTTTCACACCCGTCAGAGGAGGCGGACCATGGAAGAGAACGGCGCCGGAGGCGGGCTGCCGCGCAACGTCAAGGTCGTGGCGGCCACCAGCTTCCTCACCGACGTGTCCAGCGAAATGGTGATCAACACCCTGCCCCTGTTCCTGAAGAACGTGCTGGGGGTGAAGACCGCCCTCATCGGCTTGATCGAGGGGGTGGCCGAGTCGACCTCCAGCCTGCTCAAGCTGTTCTCGGGGTGGTTCTCCGACCGGCTGGGCCGGCGCAAGCTCCTGGCCGTGCTCGGCTACGGGATTTCGGCGCTGTCCAAGCCCCTGTTCTACTTTGCCGGCTCCTGGGGAACGGTGGCCGCCGCCCGCTGGGGCGACCGCGTCGGCAAGGGGGTGCGCACCGCGCCGCGCGACGCCCTGGTGGCCGACTCCACGCCGGCGCGGCAGCGCGGCCTGGCCTTCGGCTTCCACCGCGCCGCCGACACGGCCGGCGCCTTCCTGGGGTTGGCGATCGCCCTGGCCCTCGTCTGGTTCCTGCAGCGGGGGGGCGGCGAGCTGCTGGCCGGCACCTTCCGCGTCCTGGTGCTCGCCAGCCTGGTTCCCGCCTTCCTGGCCGTGGCCGTCCTGGCGCTGGGCGCGCGGGAGACGCGGCCAGCCGCGCCGGCCGCCGCCGCGGCGAGGCCGCGCTTCGGTTTCACGGCGCTGGGCAAGGACTTCCGCCGCTTCATCCTCATTGTGGGCGTCTTCGAGCTGGGCAACTCCTCCGACGCCTTCATCATCCTGCGCGCCCAGGAGCGCGGCCTCGCCATCACCGGCATCCTGGCCATGCTCCTGGCCTTCAACTTCGTTTACACCGTCCTCTCGCTGCTGGCCGGCAAGCGCTCGGACCGCATCGGCCGGCGGCGCGTGGTCATGGCCGGCTGGGCGCTCTATGCCCTGACCTACCTGGGACTGGCGGCGGCGCGCAGCGCGGGCCAGATCGTCGCGCTTTATGTACTGTACGGCGCCTACTACGGACTGACCTACGGCACGGCCAAGGCGCTGGTCGCCGACCTGGTCCCGGCCGAGGCGCGGGGAATGGCCTACGGCACCTACAATGCCGTGCTGGGGCTGACCGACCTGCCCGCATCGCTCGCCGCCGGGCTGCTCTGGAGCGGGATCGGCGGCTGGGCCGGGTTCGGGCCCCGCGCTCCGTTCTATTTCGGGGCGATCATGGCCTTCCTGGCGCTGCTCCTGTTCTTTGCCTGGCGGCCGGCGAAGGGGAAGGATGCCTGAGCCGCCGGGGGGCGTTCCAATTTCACCGCGGATGTGCTATCGTGGCGGTCTCTGAATGAAACCAGCGCGCGAATACGGAGGTCGTTCCATGGAGGAGAAGGTGGTCTGGTCCGGAAGCTCGTCGCAGTGGATCAACTTCGGCGCCTATCTGGCCTGCTTCCTCGTTTTCGCCGCCGCCGCCGCGGCGCTGTTCCTGCTCTGGCCCCGGCTGGAGCCCATGGGGCCGGTGGCGCTGGGCGCGGCCTTTGCCGTCGTCCTGGCACCGCTGGCCTACGCCCTCTACCGCTGGATCGTGGTGCGCTGCCTGCGCTACGAGATCACCAGCGAGAGGATCCGCGTCACCAGCGGCATTCTGTCCAAGCGCACCACCACCCTCGAGCTGTACCGGGTGAAGGACTATACCCTGGAGGCGCCGTTCCTCTACCGCCTGTTCCGGCTCGGCCATATCCGCCTGCAGACCTCCGACCGCTCCAACCCCGAGATGCTGCTGCGGGCGATCCCCGGCGCGCGCAGGCTGGCGGACGAGATCCGCCTGCACGTGGAGAAGCGCCGCGACCTCAAGCGGGTGCGCGAAGTCGACTTCGACGAGGTGAACGACGCCGACCTCAACTGAGCGGTCCGGGGAAGAGGAGGGGAGTAACGTGAAGCGGGTCCTGCGCCTGGCCGTGCTGGAGGGATCCGTCCCTGCGGCCTCCTGCGGCGCCCGGCGCGAGTTCCACGTCTCCCTCGACAGCCGCCGCCGCTACCAGTTCAACCAGGCGCTCTTCTCCCTGTCGGGCAACGTGGTGCTGGCCGATTACCAGGCCGTGCGCGTTTTCGCCCTGAAGATGAACGAAGGCCGCGGCGCGGACGCCGCGGCCAGCCCGGTCCGCGCCGGCGCGTTGAACGCCATGGGGCTGATCGACGAGATCCTGCACCACGTGGCCGCGCTGTACGCCGCCCAGGTCCGCCCCGGCGCCTTCCGCGAGCTGCTGGCCGAACTGGAGAAGAAGGCCGGCGCCGGCGAGGCGCGCCGGGCCCTGCTGCGCTTCTGCCGCGACTTCCCGCCGCTGGACCTCCAGCAGGGGCGCATTTCGCCCGAGGAGTACCTGCTGGGCACGGTCCAGGGCGTCCCCAACCGCGAGGTCGTCCTGGAGGAGATGCTCCTGCTCTGGCTGGCCAATGCCAATCCGGCCTTCGCTCCCTTCCGCGAACTGTTCGCCGACTCCGAGCTGTCCCGTGACACGGCCTATGCGCTGCTGCCCGGCCTGGCGCGGGAGTTCTTCGCCGCGCTGCCGCCCTTCGGCCCCGACGGCCAGAACCTGGTGGACATGCTGCGCAGCCCGGCCCAGGCCTATCCCGATTCCCTCGCCGGCCAGCTGCGCTATATCCGCGAGAAGTGGGGGCTGCTGCTGGGCCGTTTCCTGGAGCGGCTGCTCATCGGCGGCGACCTGATCCGCGAGGACGAAAAGTCGTTCCCGCCCGGCGCGGGCCCGGCTGCGGTGTTCGACCCCGCCCAGGCCGAGCGCCAGGAGCGCCGGGAGGGAGGCGAGGAGGCGGCGGAGCGCTTCAGCCCCGACCGTGAGTGGATGCCGCGCCTGGTGCTGATGGCCAAGACGGTATATGTCTGGCTCGACCAGCTGAGCCGCGCCTATGGCCGCCCCATCGCCACCCTGGACGCCATCCCCGACGAGGAGCTCGACCGCCTGGCCGGCTGGGGCTTCACCGGGCTGTGGCTCATCGGCGTCTGGGAGCGCAGCCCCGCCTCGCGGCGCATCAAGCAGGCCTGCGGCAACCCCGAGGCCATGGCCTCGGCCTACTCCCTGTACCGCTACGAGATCGCCGCCGACCTGGGCGGCGAGGCGGCGCTGGAGAACCTGCGCTCCCGCGCCTGGGCCCGGGGCATCCGCCTGGCGTCCGACATGGTGCCCAACCACATGGGCATCGACTCGCCCTGGGTGATCGAGCACCCGGAGTGGTTCATCTCCCTGGACCACAGCCCCTTCCCCTCCTACCGCTTCAGCGGCGAGGACCTTTCGAACGACCCGCGGGTGGGCATCTACCTGGAGGACCACTACTACGACCGCAGCGACGCCGCCGTGGTCTTCAAGTGGGTCGACCGCCGCAGCGGCCGCGAGCGCTACATTTACCACGGCAACGACGGCACGCGCATGCCCTGGAACGACACGGCGCAGCTGAACTACCTGCGCCCGGACGTGCGCGAGGCGGTCATGCAGGCTATCCTGGGCGTGGCGCGGCTGTTTCCCGTCATCCGCTTCGACGCCGCCATGACCCTGGCGCGGCGCCATTACCAGCGGCTGTGGTACCCGCCGCCCGGCGCCGGCGGCGACATCCCCTCGCGCGCGGGCATGGGCATGACGCCGGAGCAGTTCCGCCAGCTCATGCCCTGGGAGTTCTGGCGCGAGGTGGTCGACCGCATGGCGCGCGAGGCCCCCGACACCCTGCTGCTGGCCGAGGCCTTCTGGCTCATGGAGTCGTATTTCGTGCGCACGCTGGGCATGCACCGCGTCTACAACAGCGCCTTCATGAACTTCCTGAAGATGGAGGAGAACGCCAAGTTCCGCCAGTCGCTGAAGAACGCCCTGGAGTTCAATCCCGAGATCCTCCGCCGCTTCGTCAATTTCATGAACAATCCCGACGAGGATACGGCCTGGGCGCAGTTCGGCGGCGGCGACAAGTACTTCGGCGCCTGCACCCTGCTGGCGGCGCTGCCCGGCCTGCCCATGTTCGGTCACGGCCAGGTCGAGGGCTTCCGCGAGAAGTACGGCATGGAGTACCGCCGCGCCTACCTCGACGAACGCCCGGACGAGGAGTTCGTCCGTTGCCACGAGCGGCGCATCTTTCCGCTGCTGCGGCGGCGGGCGCTGTTCGCCGGCGTGGATCACTTCCGCCTGTACGACTTCTTTGCCGCCGACGGCCGCGTCGACGAGAACGTCATCGCCTTCTCCAGCCTCGAAGGCGACGAGCGCGGACTGGTGGTCTTCCACAACCGCTTCGCCTCCGTTGCCGGCTGGATCCGCGTGTCCGCCGCCTTCGCCGCCGAGGATCCCTTCGGCGGCCCGCGCGTCCTGCGCCAGGAGGAACTGGGCAAGGGGCTGGGGCTGAGCGGCGCCACCGGCCGCTTCGTGGTGTTCCGCGACCTGGCGTCGGGCCTGTCGTACCTGCGCGCCAGCAACGAGGTCTGCGAGAAAGGGCTGTACCTCGAACTGGGCGCCTACCAGGCCCACGCGTTCCTCGATATCCAGGAGAGGAGCGACGGAGCCGACGGCAGGCTGGGGAAGCTGGCCGCCTTTCTCCAGGGGCGCGGCGTGCCCAGCCTGGAGGATGCCGATCGCGAGATGGCGCTCCCGGGGCTGCACGAGGCGCTGCGCGGCCTGTGCCGGCCGGAGATCGCCGGGCGCTTCCTGGACGTGATCGTTCCCAGGGCCGGCGGGGTCGAGGAGACCGCTTTCTGGCTGGAGATCGAGGAACGGGCCGGGCGGATCGGCGCGGCCGTGGCCGCGGCCCGACCCGGAACGGATGCGCGGGCTGTCGCCGAGGCGATCGTCGCCGGGTTGCTCGAGTACCGCGGCTCCGCGCCGCCCGCGCCGGCGGGCGGCGCCGAAGCCGGGGAAAACCGGCCGGAAGGGCCGGATGCGCGCCAAGAGGAATCCAGGGCATGGCGCCCGCTGCTGGCCGCCGGGTTGCGCGCCGTGACCGCGGGCCGGGACGGGATCTGGGACGATCTGCGCCTCGACGCGGCCGTCACGGGGGCGCTGCGCGACCAGGGCATGGCCGAGGACGCCGCCGTTGCCGAGACGCCCATGGCCCGCTTCTTCTGCGAGAGCACCGCAAGGATCGCCGCCTTCGCCGGGGAAGCTCCCGCGGCAGGGGAGGAGGCCGCCAAGGGCATGGCCAAGCTCGTCCTGGCCCTGCTGGAGGAGCCACAGCTGGCGGAGATCCTCAAGGTGAACTCCTTCCAGGGAGAGACATTTTTCAGCATGGAGGAATTCGACGCATTCACGGAGCGGCTGCGGGAGGCCTTGGAATGGGAATTTCGCAGGACTCACGCCCGTGACGGGGCTGCTGCGGATGCAGGCGCAATAAGCGCCATGGAATTGCTGGATTTTATCCCTTCGCTGGCCCGGCAGGCGAAATTCAAGTTCAACATCCTGAAAAAGCTTTTATTGGAATTTTCGGAAGCATAATGATCCCGTGCTGTTGACAAAATGTACTTTTTATATAAAAATAGTGAGTGAGCACTCACTTTGTTAAAAATGAGCGGAAGATTTAACAGATACCTGGAAAAGCGCAAAGCAGAGATCATCACTGCCGTCCTAGGCCTGGTGGACCGGGTCGGCCTGAACGGGGTGACCACCAAGCGCATCGCATCGGAGGTCGGCGTCGCCGAGGGATCCCTCTACAGGTATTTCGGGTCCAAGAACGAGATTTTCCTGCGCATCCTGGAAGTCACCGAACTCCAATTGCAGGAGGAATACGCCGGGATGGATTTGCGCCAGCTCGCCCCCGAGCAAAGGCTCGACAGCCTGTTCCGCTTCCTTGCCTCCTATCTTGATGAATTCCCGGGTCTCTATCGCGTCGCCTTCAGCGATGCCCTGTACGCCGGTGACAGCGATCTTCGCCAGCGCTTCAGGACGACCATCCACGGGCTCAAGGAGAATGCCGAACAGGCCATCCGCGCCGGCGTCGCCGCCGGCCTGTTCCGCCCCGACCTCGACCCCCACACGTCGGCCATCATGTTCCTGGGCATGGTCGACACGTCATTCACCCTGTGGAGCATCTTCGAGGAGCGCCGCCGCGCCCTGGATGAAGTGTCCCGGCCGCTTTTCGCCGAATACATGAATTCGCTGCGTCGCAGCGCGGGAACGTCTCCCGCGGCCCCGGCGCCGGATCGTTCCACCTGACACGCCCTATTTCCTCCCTCCCCCCCATAGGGCGGGGCCGGACCGCAAACGGCCCCGCCCTTATAACTTCCCGAACTCAGTAACAAGTGACGCGTGACGCGTAACGCGTGACGAGCAGCAGCATATGGTTCCAAGGGCTTTTTTTCCACTTTTTCTTCCCTCTGTCTTTCCCTCCCTCTTCCCTTTCTCCTCCGTGAAGTTCTTGGTGGCTTTGCGCGTCACGCGTCACGCGTTACGCGTTACGAATGTTCGCGTCAGCCCTTGCTTTCGGGCTCGATCCAGTATAGAATGGCGCTTGCGCCAGGAGAGGTGTCCGAGCGGTTTAAGGAGCACGCTTGGAAAGCGTGTGTACTGGAAACGGTACCGTGGGTTCGAATCCCACCCTCTCCGTTGCCGCCTGTTCCACCGGGGCCGGGGCGGCCCCGGCAAGAGCGTACCAGCGGCCCAGGAGCCCGGCGGTGCGGGCCTGCGAACCTTGTCAGGACCGGAAGGTAGCAGCAATAAGCAGGATCCCGCAGGCGACCGGGGCCTCCTGGGCCCTTATGGAAGAGAGCCAACATGTACCTTGCCTTAGCCCGCAAATACCGGCCGCAGAAATTCGCCGACCTGATCGGCCAGGCTGCCATCTGCAAGACGCTGCAGAACGCCATCGCCATGAACAAGGTCTACCCGGCGCTCATCTTCTCGGGCATGAAGGGGGTGGGCAAGACCTCATCGGCGCGCATCCTGGCCAAGGCGCTGAACTGCGAGAAGGGCCCGGCCGTCGAGCCCTGCAACCAGTGCCCGACCTGCCTGGAGATCACCGAGGACAAGTCGGCCGACTACATGGAGATCGACGGCGCTTCCAACAACGGCGTCAACGAGGTGCGCAGCCTGCGCGAGACGGTCAAGTACAAGCCGCTGAAGAACCGCTTCCGCATCGTCGTCATCGACGAGGTGCACATGCTGTCCAACGCCGCCTGGAACGCCCTGCTCAAGACCGTTGAGGAGCCGCCCGAGCACACCGTCTTCATCATGGCCACCACCGACTTCCACAAGATCCCGGCCACAATCGTCTCGCGCTGCCAGCACTTCGAGTTCAAGCGCATCCCCTTCGAGGTGATCAAGGGCGTCCTGAAGGACATCTGCCAGAAGGAGGGCATCCGCGTCTCCGACTACGCGCTGTACCTCATCGCCCGCTCGGCCGAGGGCAGCCTGCGCGACGCCAAGAAGATCCTCGACCAGGCCATCGCCATCTCCAGCGGCGACGTCAAGGACGACGACGTGGTGGCCATCCTGGGGATCATCGCCGAGGAGACGTTCATCGCCCTGACGCGCGACGTCTTCACCCAGGACCGCCAGGGCATCCTGGCGCACATCAACGAGCTCATCGAGCGCGGCACCGACGTGCGCTTTTTCTACACCGAGTACCTGCGCTTCCTGCGCGACGTGATCGTCATCAAGTCCATTCCCGAGGCGGAGCGGTTGCACAACCTCAATCCCGAGAACGTGCCGGGGATCCGCGAGATGGTCAAGGAGGTCAGCGAGGTCGAGCTGCTGCGCTTCTTCAATGCCGTGAAGGAGCTGGAGCAGACCATGCGCAACACCGAGCATCCCTCCATCATCCTGGAGTACATGTTCCTCAAGCTTAGCTACTTCTCGGCGCTGGTCAGCATCGAGGACTACCTGAAGCGGCTGCGCGACGGCAAGGCCTCCGCCCCGCCACCCGCCGTCCCGGACCCCGCTGCTGCGGCCGCCCCTGCGGCCTCCGCCCCGCGCCCGGCCGCCGACGCCGGCCCGGCCGGGGAGGGGGAGGCCTGGCTCGCCGAGCTCAAGGTTCGCGTGGAGAAGGAGAAGCCGCGCCTGGCTTCGGCTATCTCCCAGTCGCGCCTGGTCCCGCGCGGCGGCGCGCTGCTCATCGAGGTCGAGCCGCGCCTGGAGAACGCCTGGCGGCTGATGAAGGAGAGCCAGCCCTACCTGGCCGCCCTGGCCCGGGAGCTGGCCGGGCGCGAGATCGCCCTGGAGCTCTCCCAGCGCGAGGACGCGGACGCCGGAAGCCGCCAACGCATCGTCCAGGAGCTCAAGGACGACAAGAAGATCCGCAGCCTCAAGGATCGCATCAAGGGCAGCGTCATCGCCATCGAGACCGTCAAGGGAGGGAAGGATGCCTAAACTGCCGAACATGAGCCAGATGATGGGCATGGCCCAGAGCATGGCCAAGCGCATGGAAGAGGAGATGGACGCGCTGCAGGTCGAGGGCCAGGCCGGCGGCGGCATGGTGACCGTGAGCATGGACGGGCACAAGCGCCTGAAGTCGCTGCGCATCTCCCCCGAGGCGGTCGATCCCGCCGACGTGGAGATGCTCCAGGACCTGGTGCTGGCCGCGGTCAACGACGCCCGCGCCCGGGTGGAGGAGAAGCTGAAGGAAAAGATGGGCGGCCTGGCCGGCATGCCCGGCGGTTTCCCCTTCGGGGCGCTGTAACGCCCGGCGCCTTGCCATGGCCGAGTATACGCCGCCCCTGGCCCGGCTGATCGAGGAGCTGAAGAGGATCCCCGGCATCGGCCGCAAGTCGGCCCAGCGCATCGCCTTCTTCCTGCTGCGCGGCGAACGCCGCCATGCCCTGGCCCTGGCCGACGCCATCGTGCAGGCCCGCGACAAGACCTTCTACTGCTCGCGCTGCAACAACATCACGGCGGTCGATCCCTGCGAGATCTGCGCCGATGCCGGCCGCGACACGGAGAAGATCTGCGTCGTCGAGGAGCCGTTCAACATCCAGGCCATCGAGCGCACCGGGCTCTACCGCGGCCACTATCACGTGCTGCTGGGCAACCTGTCGCCCATCCGCGGCGTCGGCCCCGACGAGCTGCGCATCGCCGGATTGCTGCAGCGCGTGCGCGACGGCCGCTACCGCGAGGTCATCCTGGCCACCAGCCCCACCACCGAGGGCAGCGCCACCGCCCATTATTTGACAGAGGCTCTGCGCCAGTATAAAATCACCATTTCACGGATCGCCCTCGGCCTGCCGGTCGGCGCCGACCTGGATTACGCCGACGAGGTCACGATCGCCAAGGCCATCGAGGGCCGTTCCGAGGTGAAGTAGGAGGTGCGGTTGCCGGGGAGAGAGTGGTGATTTTTTTCCGCCGATGCTATAATTCGCGGGGAAGAGAATAACATGCAAGAAAACTTCATCATTTACAACGAAGAATACGTCCTGATCAAGGAGATTCTTCGCAAACTGAAGGGCAACACCAGCTCCAAGGCCGTCTTCATCACCGATTCCGAGGGCCACTGCATCGCCTCCTCGGGGGAGATGGACGACGTCAACCTCAACTCCATCTCTTCCCTGATTGCCGGCAGCGTCGCCGCCATCAACAGCATCGCCCAGATGCTCAAGATCGAGAACTTCTCCGCCGTGCTCAACGAATCGTCCAAGGAGTGCCTGCACATCTCGCTGATCAACGACCGCACCATGCTGGTGGTCATCTTCGACAACTCCTCCAACCTCGGCCTGGTGCGCTTCCGCGTGCGCAGCGCCCTGGAGGAGCTGGTGAAGGTGTTCCAGACCATCAACAAGAAGCTGAAGTCCGGCGACCAGGCCGCCGGCGGCTCGCCATTCGAAGGGGTGTCCGACGAGGACATCGACCGCATCTTTGGAGACTGACCTTGTCATTCCTGAACTATTCCACGCGGGAAATCAACTTCAAGATCGTCTATTACGGCCCCGGGCTCAGCGGCAAGACCACCAACATCAAGTACATCTACGAAAAGATCAAGAAGGACAACAAGGGCAAGCTGGTCAGCCTGGCCACCGAGACCGAGCGCACCCTGTTCTTCGACTTCTTCCCCCTCGACCTGGGCACCATCAAGGACTACAAGGTGCGCTTCCACCTCTACACCGTCCCCGGGCAGATCTACTACAGCGCCTCGCGCAAGCTCATCCTCAAGGGGGTCGACGGCCTGGTCTTCGTCGCCGACTCGCAGACCGAGCGTTTCGAGGCCAACCTGGAAAGCATCCAGGACATGCTGGAGAACCTGCAGGACTACAAGATCGACTTCGCTACCATCCCTTACGTGCTGCAGCTGAACAAGCGCGACCTGCCCAACGTCACCCCGGCCAACGAGCTCATCGCCGCCCTGCGCAAAAAGGATGAGCCGGTGCTGGAGGCGGTGGCCTACAAGGGCGACGGCGTGGTCGAGACCCTGAAGGCCATCTCCAAGCTGATCATGACCGAGGTCAAGAACAAGATCGGCTAGAACTGCGAAGCCAGAGGTTCCACGTCAGGCAATTCCCAGAACTCGGCAGACGGCGTACGGCATACGGTTGACGGAAGAAAAAACCTGAAAGAGCATCGAGATCCCACGTATCTCGTGCCGATTCAGAACCGAAAAACCTCCCAGTCCGTCGAGGTTCCACGTACCACGTACCATGTACCACGTTGAAAGCCATACGGAGAAAAGTGCTTTAACATGGAACGTGGTACATGGAACGTGGAACCTTGAAGGGCCGTCGTACTGAAAGCCCCTGACTAGTTTTGATTTGCGTATTCCGGCCGTGCGCCGCCCTGTCAGGGTGTCAT
>JAKLEC010000044.1 GCA_022711715.1 Acidobacteriota bacterium | reverse complement strand
TGGACCGGCGCCTGCGGCTGGATGTCGCGGAAGGCGACGGCGTCGCCGTCCTCGTGGACGAACTCCGTGGGGATGGCGCCGCCGGCGATCCGGCAGAAGATGCAGGATTCCATGGGCTCACTCCTCCTCGATGGCGATCTCGGCGCCGAGCGCCTGCAGCTTGCCCGGCATGTCCTCGTAGCCGCGGAACAGCTGGTAGGCGTTCTCGATGCGCGTCTCGCCCGACGCCGCCAGGCCGCCAAGGACCAGCGCCGCCGAGGCGCGCAGGTCGGTGGTGCGCAGCACGGCGCCGTGCAGGCGCGCGCCGCCGCGCACCAGCGCCTCGTCGCCGCGCACCTCGATGTCGGCGCCCAGGCGCTTCAGCTCGTTCACATGGCGGAAACGGTCGTTGAAGATCGTCTCCCGCACCCGCGAGACGCCTTCGGCCTGGGTGAGCAGGGTGGTCAGCTGCGCCTGCAGGTCGGTGGGGAAACCGGGATAGGGCTCGGTGACCACGGCGGCGGGGCGCAGCGCCCGGCCGCCGCAAGCGTGGAACTCGCCGGCGCCGACCTGGATGTCGGCGCCCATGGCGGCGAGCGTCTCCAGCAGGCTGCCCAGGTGGGCGGGCATGACGCCCTTGACGCGCACGTCGTTGCCGGCGAAGCAGCCGGCGATCAGGTAGGTGCCGGCCTCGATGCGGTCGGGAATGACCCGGTGGCGGGCGCCGTGCAGCGCCGCGCGGCCGCGGACCACCCAGGTCTCCTCGCCGTCGGCCTCGATGTCTGCGCCCATGCCCGCCAGCAGGGCAGCCAGGTCGGCCACCTCGGGCTCGCGGGCGCAGTTGCGCAAGACGGTCGTCCCCTCGGCCAGGGCGGCGGCCATCAGCAGGTTCTCGGTGCCGGTGACCGTCTTGCCGGGGAAGGTGAAGTCGATGCCGCGCAGCCGGCGGCAGCGGGCGACCAGGTACTCGCCCTCGGCGCGGATCTCGGCGCCCATGCGCTCCAGCCCCAGCAGGTGAAAATCGATCTTGCGCTCGCCGATGGGGCAGCCGCCGGGCATGGAGACGCGCGCCTCGCCGCAGCGGGCCAGCATGGGGCCGAGCAGCAGCACCGAGGCCCGGGTGGTGCGGGCGACCTCGGGCGAGACCAGCGGCGTGCGCAGCTGCGGCATGGCCAGGCGTACGCGGCGTCCCTGCGGCCCGTCCAGGACGATGTCCTCGCCCTGTCCCTCGGCGCCCAGCGCGCGCAGGGCGGCGACCATGACGCGGATGTCCTCCACCTGGGGCACGTTGGCGAGTTCCAGGGCCTCGGAGGCGAGGCAAACGGCGGCCAGCTCCGGCAGGGCGGCGTTCTTGGCGCCGGCGACGGCCACGTCCCCGGCCAGCGGCCGGCCGCCACGGATCGAGATGATGAAGTTGCGCATAGTTGCAGGCGGGCCTCGCCGGCCCGATGCCTCGACAAGGGCCCCACTATACAATCTTCACCCGCCAAAGTCAAGAAAGGCAGCCTGGACGCCGCTTGCCAGCACCCGGCGAAAAGGCTAGAATGGACGCGATGGACACGCGCAGCGTTCCCCGGGCGGCCGCCCTGGCCCTCCTGTTCCTCCTGCCCGCCTGCTTCAGCTTCCGCGTCGTCGTCCCCGACGAGCCCCAGGAGGTGATCGGCGCGCTGGCCATCCTGTGCTCGCCGCCCTCTTTGCTGGACCTGGAGAAGCCGGTCGCCGACGAGCCGGTGAGCGCGGAGGCGGCGGCCGTCCATTCCCTGGTCAAGGTTCTGCAGGTGAGCCGGCCCGTCGTGCTGCAGTGGCACTGGTACTCGCCCGACAACATCCGCGTGCGCAGCTCCAGGACGGTGGAGGTCAACGCCCGCTCCAAGTATCTGGCCTATTTCGCCGCCTGGGACACGCTGCCGCGCGAGGGGCTGGCGGGGAAGAAGGGGAACTGGACGGTGGTCATCACCGCCGGCGGCCGCTTCCTGGCCCGGAAGGAATTCGCCGTCAATTGAAGCGGGGGCGGGAAATGACGGCGCGCCGCTCCGGCGCCGCCGCCGGCGGGAACGCCAGCCGGGCCGCCGCCGCCCGGGCCCGCGCCGCCGCTGCGGGCCGCCACTCGCCGAGCAGGCGGACAGAGGCCACCTCGCCGCCGGCGCTGATCGTCACCTCGACGGCCGCGCCGGCGGGGAGCCATTCGCTGGCGTCGCGCAGGCCGGGCGGCAGGACATCGGCGCGGCCGACGTCGCCCTCGACCATCACCAGCGGCCCGGCGGCCAGCTCGACCATCTCCAGGCTCGGCGGCGCGGCCGCGCGCCCGCTGGCGGCCAGGAAGAGCTGGCGCGCTCCGAAGACCGCTCCGGCGTCCGCCGGGCCGCGGGGTCGCGGCAGCTCGAAATCGCGGCGGCGGAGCTCCGGAGCCGGGGCGGAGGCCAGCCTGGATTTCTCCTGGGCCTGCTCCTGCTCGAGGCCGCCGATCACACCCCCGGCCGCTCCGTCGGCGATCGCCTCGGCTTCGGCGGCTTCCCGCTTGTCGGCCGCCTGGTAGCGTTCCGGGGCGGCCGGGACCGCCTGGGGCGCTTCGGCCAGGACCGTCGGAGCGGCCTGTTGCTCTTCCCCTTTTGCTTCCGCCAGCGCCTCCTTCCCGGAATCACCCCCCCCGGGGGCGTTCTTTTTCAGGTTCCAATCCGGGGCGGCGCCGTCCCGCTTCGCCGGGACCTCATCCCTCGCCGCCGTCGCGTCCTTCAGCGGCGATGCCTCCGCGGGCGCGCGCTCCGCCTTCCTCTGCATGGCCGCTTCGGGCAGCGCCCGTTCGCCGGAGGGCGGAACCGCCACGCGGCCGCGGCCGAGGAAGAAATAGCCGGCGACGACGGCCACCAGGAAGACGGCGGCGACGCCGAAGGCCGGCCGCAGGAGCGTGACCCTCGTTTCCGGACGCCGCTTCGCCGCTCCGCCGCCGGCCATGGCCAGGGCGCGGCCGACGAACCCGTCCGGCGTTGCCTCCCGGCCGGCCAGGATCTCGACGAGTTCGGCCAGCTCCCGGCGGCATTCGCGGCAGAGCGCCAGGTGGGCCTCGGCCGCGCGCCGCGGGACGGCATCGAGCCGGCCGTCGGCGAAGGCGGCCAGGGCCTCGTCGCTCAGGTGCTCATTCATGGGCTTCCCCCTGCAGGGCATCGGCGACCTCCCCGCGGTCGAGCTGCTGCCCTCCCTCCAGGTCGGCCCGCAGTTTTTTCAGGACGCGGGCGAGGAGCTTGTAGGCCGAGGGCAGACGCAGCAGCCGCGCCGCCTCGTTGATCCGCATGCCCTGGAAGTAGACCAGCTGCACCAGGAGCCGCTCGCGCTCCCCCAGCCCGGCCACGGCCGCCTCGAGCCCGGCTTCAAGCCGCCGGCGCAGCGCCCGCCTCTCCTCGCCGTCCAGCTCGGCCTCCGGAGTGCGCATGTCGGCCAGGATCTTCGTGAAGTCGGGCTCGCCGTCGATGGGCACGACGCGGATCTTCTTCAGGCTGAAGTCGCGGCCGTAGCGGGAGCGCAGGAAGTCGAGGGCCAGCCGCCGCGCCACCACCGTCAGCCAGGTGGACAGCTTGGACTGGAAGCCGAAGCGGCGCAGGCGGGCGAAGCGGTCCTCGCGCAGCTTCTCCAGGACGTGCAGGTAGACGGCCATCTTCTCGTCGTAGTCGTCCGTATAGCGAATGATGGCGCGGTAGATGTAGTTCGAATGGCGCAGGATGAACTTCTGCCACGCCTCCTCGTCGCCGGCCAGGATGGCGTTCACCTGCCGGGCATCGCTGTCCCACAGCCACTTCATGGCTCCGATTATACCCGCAGGCGAGCGTCCCCTGTCAAGTGCCGGGGCACCCGGCGCCGGGCGTGTCCAGGGATAGGGCCCGATGGCGAGAACGGTCTCCATGGCGGTCTCCTGCCTGCACCCAAATTAGACGGCAGCGCGGCCGCGGTTGACATGGACGGCGATTTTCCCGATAATCAGCTCCACGGAGGAGGCGCCATGGAATACGCGGAGATCGGCATCATCGGCGGCAGCGGCTTCTACGACATGGATGGCCTGGAGGACGCCCACTCCGTCCGCCTGCGCACCCCGTTCGGCGCCCCCTCGGAGAAGCTGATGCTGGGCAAATTGGGCGGGCGATCGGTCGCCTTCCTCTCGCGACACGGCCACGGCCATCGCCTGAGCCCGTCGGAAGTCAACTACCGGGCCAACCTCTTCGCCATGAAGATGCTCAAGGTGGAGCGCCTGATCTCCATCACCGCCGTCGGCTCCCTGCAGGAGGAGCTGAAGCCGGGCGAGCTGGTCATCCCCGACCAGTACGTCGACCAGACCTTCAAGAGGGAAAAGACCTTCTTCGAGGAAGGGATCGTCGCCCACGTCGCCTTCGCCGATCCCGTCTGCCCGGAGCTGGCCCCGCTGGCCCAGCGCCTGGCCGGCGGCGCCGGGCTGGTCGCGCACCGGGGCGGCACTTATTGCAACATGGAGGGGCCGCAGTTCTCCAGCCGCGCCGAGTCGCTGGCCAATCGCCGCATGGGGTATTCCCTGATCGGCATGACCCAGGCGGTGGAGGCCAAGCTGGCCCGCGAGCTGGAGATGTGCTTCCTGCCGCTGGCCTTCGTCACCGACTACGACTGCTGGCACCACAGCGAGGAGCCGGTGACGGTGGAGATGGTCGTGACCAACCTGAAGAAGGGGGTCGCGGCGGTCAAGAAGCTGCTGCCCGAGCTCGTCCGGCAAATGCCCGGCGAGCGCAGCGGGCGCAGCGCCTGCGCCTGCGCCGCCTCCCTGGCCGACGCCATCATCACCGCGCCGGCCTTGATCCCCGAGAGGACCTACAAGAAGCTCGAGCTCGTCATCGGCAAGTACATCCGCTCGCGCATCTGAGGACAGCATGGACAACGAACGGATCCTGGTCATCAACCCCGGCAACACCTCCACCAAGGTGGCGGTCTACGACGGCGCCGCGCCGTTGTGCGTCGAATCGATCAAGCACTCCGACGAGGAGCTGGCCGCTTTCCCCGACATCAACGCCCAGAAGGATTTCCGCGAGGGGCTGATCCTCGACTTCCTGGGCCAGAAGGCGATCGATCCCAAGTCGATCCGGGCCATCGCCGCCCGCGGCGGGCTGCTCAAGCCGCTGGCCAGCGGCACGTATGTCGTTGATGCGCGCATGGTGGCCGACCTGGTCGAGGCCCGCCAGGGGCGCCACGCCTCCAACCTGGCCGCCCAGATCGGCTTCTCGCTGGCCGGCCGGCTGGGGATCATTTGCTACATCGTCGACCCGGTGTCGGTCGACGAGGCCGAACCCCTGGCGCGCTATTCCGGCCACAAGCTGTTCAAGCGGGTGATGCTCACCCACGCCCTGAACATGAAGGCCGTGGCCAAGCGCCACTGCGCCGAGAAGGGGGTACCCTACGGCTCCGTCACCCTGCTGGTCATCCACCTGGGGACGGGCAACTCCATCTCCCTGCACCGCGGCGGCCGCATGATCGACGCCGTCAACCCCTCCGAGGAGGGCCCCTTCTCCATGGACCGCAGCGGCGGCCTGCCCATCCTGCAGGTGGTGCGCCACGTCCTGGACAACGGCATGTCCTTCAAGGACTTCGAGAAGATGGTCTTCGGCAGCGGCGGCCTCTACTCCTACCTGGGCACCAAGGATTTCCTGAAGGCGCGCGACAAGTACCTGGCCGGCGACGGCGCCGCCATCGAGGCGGTGCAGGCCATGGCCTACCAGGTGGCCAAAGAGGCCGGCGGCCTGGCCGCCGTGGCCGGCGGCAAGGTCGACGCCATCCTCATCACCGGCGGCATCGCCTTCAACGGCTTCTTCGTCGACTTGCTCCGCGAGCGGCTGGCCTTCATCGCCCCCATCCACGTCTATCCGGGCGAGGACGAGATGCAGGCCCTGGCCGAGGGCGTGGCCCGGGTCCTGCGCGGCGAGGAGGCCGCCCGGACGTACGGAGCATGAGCACATGCCGGTCGATGAACGACTGAATCCCGCCTCCACCGCCAGCGATCAGCAGATCGCCCAGCTGGAGAAGCGCATCGACGACCTGAAGCAGGAGTACATCCTGTACTTCAACGGCGAAACGCGCCAGCCGCCGGAGAAAAAGCGCGAGGACCTGGAGAAGGCGGTCCGCCGGCTGGTATTCGGCGGCGCCAAGACGGCGCGCATGGACCTGATCATCCAGAACGTGGCCCAGCGCTTCAGCCTCTACAACAACCTGTGGCTGAAGCAGCTCAACGAGCGCGAATCCGGGACGCTGCCGGGCAAGAAGAAGGCGGCGGCGCCGCCGGCCGCGCCCCGCGCCGACAAGGGCCCGCGGGAGATCTTCCTCACCCTGAACGACGAGGCGACCTTCGAGCGCTTCGCCAGCGCCTACCAGGAGCTCCTCCCCGGCGGCGGCGAGGAGGAGCGGGAGCAGATCATCACCAGCATCAAGGCCAAGATGGTGACCCACAACCTGGTGGAGGCCCGCATCAGCGTCAGCAAGCAACACGGCAAGCTGAGCATCCGCATTAAAAAATAATAGAAGAAAGTGTTAGTGTTAGTGATAGTGTTAGTAACCGCAACGAACGAACTCCGGCTACCGTAAAGAAACGAGGTAATCAGGTAAAATATAAAGGCCCTATATCTGGAAAGGGCTAAATCAGAAAAGTACTTTTGTTGCCTTTACCAACACGAACACAAACACCAACACTGTTTTTATCACTTTCTTAGTGGGTATACAAATAGCGCTTGATCTTGCTGGTGGCCGTCTTCTGGAAGGGCTCCTCGTGTTCCACGAAGCGCGCGATCTTGGAGAAGGAGGAGAGTTGCGGGTTGATGGCCTCCTTCAGGCGCAGTAGCAGGCCGTCGATGTGCTCGCGCTTATGCTGCGGGCTGCGGCCCTTCGTCTCCTCGTCAACCAGGTCGTAGTCCAGGTAGACCAGCGCCTCCAGCAGGCCGCCGTTCTCGCGCACCAGCGACTCCACCACGTGCATGCAGGAGTTGATCTTGTCCTCGATGGCCTCGGGATAGATGTTCTCGCCGTTGGACATGAGGATCATGTTCTTGGAGCGGCCGCGGATGGTCAGGTTGCCGGCGCGGTCGAAGCTGCCCAGGTCGCCGGTGCGGAACCAGCCCGCACCGTCCAGGACGCGGCGCGTGGCCTCGGGGTCCTTGTAATAGCCCTTCATGACGTTGGCGCCGCGGGCCACGATCTCGCCGATGCCGCTGCGCGGGTCGGGATCGTCGATGCGGATCTCGACGCCGGCGATGGGCTTGCCGGTCGAGCCGACGACGATGGTCTCGTCGCCCCAGGGGCCGCCGGCCAGCAGCGGCGCCGTCTCGGTCAGGCCGTAGCCGATGAGGTAGGGGAAGCCCGACTGGCGCAGGAATAGCTCGGCCTCGCGGTTGATGGCCGCCCCGCCGATGGCCATGATCTCCAGCCGGCCGCCGAAGAACTCGATCAGCTTGGCGCCGATCTTGCGGTAGATGCGCAGCTTCAATCCCGGCACCCGGGCGATCAGCCGCAGCAGGGCCTTGCGCTCGAAGGCGGCCTGCACCTTCTTCTTGTAGACCTTCTCCATGATCAGCGGCACGGCGGCGATGATGTTCGGCCGTTCCGCCTGGCAGACCTTCTCCAGGATGCTCGGCGTCGGCGTCTTGCCCACGTAGGCGACGCGGGCGCCGTTGAGCAACGGGAAGAGAAAGCCCAGCGTGAACTCGTAGGAATGGGACAGGGGCAGGATGGAGAGGAAAGTCCACTCGGGCGGGACCGGCAGGACGTGGTTGGCGACGGTCAGCACGTTGGCCACGAAGTTGCCGTGGGTGAGCATCACCGCCTTGGAGTGGCCCGACGTCCCTGAGGTGTAGATGATGGAGGCGACGTCGTCGGAGGAGACCGCGTTGGAGCGCAGGCCGATCCTGTCGGGCAGCTGGCGCAGGAACAGGCGCGCCCGCTCGACGAACTTGGAGAGGGGCTCGACCGGCAGCAGGTCCGACCCGGCGCGGAAGTCGTCGAGGGTGATCACCTTCAGCAGCCGGTGCTCGCGGATGCCCAGCACCTTCTCCACCTGCCGCTGGGTGGTGAAGAGGACCTTGGCCTCCGAATCCAGCAGGATATGGTGGATGTCGGCCTCGGGGAAATCGGGCAGGATGGGCACCAGCACGGCGCCGAGGCGCAGGGCGGCCAGGCTGGCGATGCACCAGTGGGGGGAATTCTCCCCCAGGATGGCGATGCGGTCGCCCTTGATCACCCCGTCGCGCCGGAGCGTGTCGGCCATGTCGCGCACCCGGCGGAAGAGCTCGGCGTAGGTCAGGGGCTCCTCCAGGGCCATGCCCAGGGCCGGGCGCGAGGCGTAGCGCTCGGCGCTCGTCTCCAGCAGGCAGTTGATCGTGTTCTCGCGCAGGGCGATGTTCCGTGCCATGCTGCCATCATACGCAAAGGGCGATTTGATTGCAAGTCTCCGCGGCCGGCGGGCTCCCTCCGGGGGGGGGCGGGTTTCCGCCGCCACTTGACAAGGAACTTTTTCTTTGCTATGGTATTTCCTGCAATCGAGGAGGTCCCCCTATGAGTGTCGATATTGGTGCCAGCAAACAGAAATCCGAACCCAACGTCGTCCCCCTTTGCGATATCCTGCTCGTGCTGCTGATCATCTTCATGGTCATCACCCCCGTCATGCAGAAGGGAATTGACATCAAGCTCCCCGAGACCCAGCAGGACGATGGAACCGGCGGCGGCGGGGACGTCCGCGGCATCGTGCTGACCCTCGAAAGCGACAAGACCGTCAAGATCAACCAGGACGTGGTCGAGATGACCTTGCTGGAGAACACGCTGCGCGACCTCTACCAGACCCGCACCGACAAGACCATCTTCATCCGCGCCGACGAGACCCTCAATTACCAGGACGTGCTGCGCATCATCGACATCGCCAAGGGCGCCGGCATCGAGGTCCTGGGCGTCATTCCCGAGCGCTACAAGAGCGGTATCTAAGCCGCGCAGGCCTTTCCCTCCCATCACGACCCGCCGGGGGAGCGGTTTTGCCGTTTTCCGGTTGAAAAATGGCCCCGAAAGATGTAGAATAGGGGCCCGGAGGTCCCGCCAGCCATGAAACTGAAGGAAGAAAAGGAACTGCAGTCCATCAGCGAGGAATACGAGAAAGCGCTGCAACAATTCCACAAGAAGAACTACGCCAAGGCCGGCGAATCCTTCGCCCGCATCATCGAGGCTTACAAGGACTCGGAATTCTACAGCGTCCTGGAGATCCAGACCCGGGCCAAGGTCTACCTGAACATCGCCAACGCCCAGACCCATCCGGTGAAGCTCAAGCTGGAGAACCCCCAGGACCACGTCTGGGAGGGGGTGTACCAGCTGAACGCCGGCAGCGCCACCAAGGCCCTGGAGCATTTCGCCGCGGCCGAGAAGGGCAACTACCGCGATGCCTTCCTGTATTACCTGATGGCCGCCGCCAGCCTGCGCCAGGACGACGCCGACGGCGCCTTGCGCTACGTCGACAAGTGCGTGAAGAAGGATCCCGCCTACAAGGTGATCATCTACAACGAGCCCGATTTCGAGCCCCTGCAGCAGAATCCCGAATTCCTGAAGCTGGTGGAATGATCCCCGCCTACGTCGACCGCGGCCAGGGCGCCGGGCGCCTGCTGTTCCGCGGCCGCGACGCGGCGTACTGGATCGAGCGCTCCCTTCCCTTCTGCCGCTTCTCCGCCGCCTCTCCCGCCGGCAGCGGCCTGATCATCGTCTTCAGCGCCCAGCGCTTCCCGGTCCCCAGCGCCGGCATGGCGCGCGCGCTGCGGCGCCTGGCGCGCGGCGGCATTCGGCCCGTTGCCGGCCTCCTGGCCCCCCCCAGCAAGCCGTTCTTCGTTATTTCCCCGTCCGTGCTGCGAAAAAATGGCCTGCGCCTGGAACCGGGCCTGTTCCGCCGCCTGCTCGCCCTTCCCGGCTGCGCTCCCCTGGACCTGGGATCCGTCGTTACCGTGCTGGACCCCGAGCGCGACCCCCTGGCGCTCGAGGCGGCGGTGATTGCCCTGCAGATCGGGCGCCTGGAGCGCGCCGGCGTCGCGATCGAGGACCGCAGCCGCTTTTACATGGAAGGACTGCCCGTTGTCGGCCGCGGCACGCGCATCGGCTCCGGCGTCGTGCTGCGCGGCGACTGCCGCATCGGCCGCAACGTGGTGATCCACCCCAATTGCTGCATTAGCGACTCACGCGTCGGCGACGGCTGCGTCATCCTGCCCGGCTCGCTGGTCTTCGACTCGCTCGTGGAGAGCGGCGCGCAGCTGGGTCCCTACTGCCACCTGCGCCTGGGCAGCCGCATCCGCCGCGGGGCCCGGGTCGGCAACTTCGTGGAGATGAAGAAGAGCGACTTCGGCGCCGGCTCCAAGGCCATGCACCTCTCCTACATCGGCGACGCGACAATCGGCCGCAGGGTCAATGTCGGCGCCGGGACCATCACCTGCAACTACGACGGGGTGAAGAAGAACCCCACTCGCATCGGCGACAACGTGTTCATCGGCTCGGGCACCGAGCTGGTGGCCCCGGTCATCGTGCGGGCGGACAGCTACGTGGCCGCCGGCTCGACCATCACCGAGGACGTGCCGCGCCACGCCCTGGCCGTCGCCCGCCAGCGCCAGCGCAACATCAAGGGCTGGGTATTGAGAAAGAGAGCGAAGTAAACCAGACCTATCGTAACGCGTAACACGTGACGCGTGACAAGTAGCCGCAATCAGCGATCTGCCGGATTTGGCATTACGGACTTCATTTAGACGCGGGAATGATCCATCCTCGTTCATTCCAGTTTCAGGAAAAGGCCTTTCTCGTACTGTTACGGGTCACGCGTTACGATAGATCGTTTATTGCTGTTCCTCGTCACGCGTTACGCGTCACGCGTCACGAGAGATCGTTCTTCTGGGCCACGATCACCCGCTCGATGCCGGCATAGTCCTTCACGCAGTCGATTTCCTTCAGGCCAGCGGACTTCAGGAAGCCCTGCACGGCCCGCCGCTGCCCCTGGCCGATCTCCAGCAGCAGCCAGCCTCCCGGCTCCAGCCGGGACGGCGCCCGCTCGATGATGCGCGCCAGGACCTCGGTGCCGCGCGGGCCGGCCAGCAGCGCCGGCCGCGGCTCGTAGCGGCGCACCGTCCGCGGCGCCCGCCGCCAGTCGCGCCGGGAAAGATAGGGGGGATTGGCGACGATCATGCGGAAGCGGCCGCGCCGGCGCGGGAACAGGTCGCCGGCCGTCACCCGCACCCGCTCCTGCAGGCCGAAGCGGGCGACGTTGCGCCGCAGCACGGCCAGCGCCGGCCGGCTGCGCTCCAGCGCCGTCAGCGCGGCGCGCGAACGCAGGGCCAGGACGACGGCGATGGCCCCGCTGCCCGAGCCGATGTCCAAAACGGTCAGCGCCTCCCGGCCCAGCAGCTCGAGCGCCTTCTCGACCAGCAGCTCGGTCTCGGGCCTGGGAACGAGGACGGCCGGGCTGACGCGGAACGTCTCGCCGTAGAATTCCTTCTCGCGCAGGATGTAGGCCAGGGGCTCGCCGGCCAGCAGGCGGCGCAAACGACGGCGGAAGCGGCGCAGCCCGGAGGCGTCGCGCACCGGCTGGTCGCGCAGGATCCAGAAGCGGGCGCGGCTGATGGCGAACGAGCTCTCGATCAGCGCCTCCACGGCGGTCGGCAGCTCGCGGCCGGGAAGGGAGCGCAGGGCGGAGGCGAAGAGCTGCGAATACAGCACTAGGCGGTCAGGCTCTTGATCTTCTCGGCGATGCGGGCGCGGACGTGGCTTTCGCTCAGGTCGGCCACCAGGTCGTCCAGGTCGCCGTCGATGATGAAGCCGATGTTGAAATTGCGCCCGCTGACGCGGTGGTCGGTGACGCGGTTCTGCGGGAAGTTGTAGGTGCGGATCTTTTCCGAGCGCTCGCCCGAGCCGACCTGCGCGCGCCGGTTCTGGGCGATCGACTCCTCCCGCTTGTGCTTCTCGTGCTCGAACAGCCGCGCCTTCAGCACCTTGAGGGCCTTCTCCTTGTTCTTGTGCTGCGACTTCTCGTCCTGGCAGGTGACGACGATGCCGGTGGGGAAATGGGTGATGCGGATGGCCGACTCGGTCTTGTTCACGTGCTGGCCCCCCGGGCCCGACGCGGCATAGGTGTCGATGCGGATGTCCTTGGGGTTGAAGTCGACCTCGACGTCCTCGGCCTCGGGGAGCACGGCCACGGTCACCGTCGAGGTGTGGATGCGCCCCGAGGCCTCCGTGGCCGGGACGCGCTGCACGCGGTGCACCCCGCTCTCGAACTTGAGGTGCTTGTTCACCTCGGTGCCGCGGACGTAGAGGATGACCTCCTTGATGCCGCCGATGCCCGAGTAGGTGGTGGAGATGACCTCGGCCTTCCACTTCTTGCGCTCGGCCACGCGCGTGTACATGCGCAGCAGGTCGGCGGCGAACAGCGACGCCTCGTCGCCGCCGGCTCCGGCGCGGATTTCCAGGAAGGCGTTGCGGCTGTCCTCCTCCTGGTCGGAGACCATGAGCACTTCCGTCTCGCGGATCAGCCCCTCCTCATCGGCCTCGAGGCCGGCCAGCTCCTCGCGGGCCAGGGCGGCCATCTCCGCGTCGTCGCCTGCGGCCAGGGCCTCGGCGTCGCGGCGGCGGCCGACCACTCGCCGCAGCTGGTGGAATTTCTCCTCCAGCACGCGCAGGGAATGGAGCTCCTTGGAAAGCTCGCGGAACTTCTTTGTCTGCTGGGCGGTTTCGGGCAGGCTCAGCTCAGCGCTGACCTGCTCGAAGCGGGAATGGATCTTTTCGAGGTAGGAGAGTATCGGCTCACTGTTCCTTGTAGCCATACTTCTTCTTGAACTTCTCGATGCGGCCCTCGGTATCGACGTACTTCTGCTTGCCGGTGAAGAAGGGGTGGCAGGAAGAACAGATTTCCACTTCGATCTTGGGCAGGGTGGAGCGGGTCTTGAAGGTGTTGCCGCAGGCGCAAATCACCGTACAATCCATATATTTGGGATGGATGTCTTTCTTCATGGTTCCTCCAGAATGGCTGATTGTAGCATGTTCCCGCCGATCTTGTCAAATTCACGGCCGGGCCCGGCGGCTGCAGGTCGGTCCGGCATGCCCGACCCGCCGGGCAAGAAGCGGTTGCATTTCCCGCCCCGTCGCGCTATAATTTTTCCTTTAACAAAAGGAGAAAACCATGGATTTCATAAAGGAACTGAACACCGTCATCGGGGAAAAGGAGGGCGCGCTCGTCAATCCCAAGCGCCGCGAGCTGATCAAGGCGGCCGTGCGCAACAAGGAGGTGCTGGTCAGCGCCCGCGGCGCCCTGGCCACCTGGACGCGCATGG
>JAKLEC010000043.1 GCA_022711715.1 Acidobacteriota bacterium | reverse complement strand
GCGGCGCATGCGCCTGCGCTCCATGCCCGAGCTCGACTTCCACCTGGACGAGTCCCTCGACTTCGAACGCCGGCTGGCATCCCTTCAGGGTGCCGTCCCCGACGGAAGACCCGGAGGGGGGCTGGCGGCCCTTCAGGGCGCCGTCCCCGACGGGGCACCCGGAGTGGGGCTGGCATCCCTTCAGGGTGCCGTCCCCGACGGAAGACCCGGAGGGGGGCTGGCGGCCCTGCAGGGTGCCGGCGCGCCCGCGGGGACCGAACCCGCGGCCAAGGATCCCGGTGAAGCAGAAGATCGCTGAGCGCATCCGCGCCGCCCGCCGCGTGGCCGTCAGCTGCCACCTGCGCCCCGACGCCGACGCCGTCGGCAGCGGCCTGGCCCTCTGCCTCTTGCTGCGCCGGCTGGGCCTGCAGGCCGACTTCATCAACGTCGACCGCGCCCCCTCCCCCATCGACCGCCTTCCGGGCTACGCCCTCGTCCGCCACGGGCAGATCCACCCGCAACCCTACGACCTGGTGGTGCTCATCGAGGGCGGCAATGAGGAGCGCACCGGCCAGAAGCGCCTCGGGGAGTACGACCGCCTGCTGATCGACCACCACCTGCCGTCGGGCGACGACGGCCCGTCCCTGGCCTGGGTGGTTCCCGAAGCCGCCGCCGTGGGCGAGCTCGTCTACGACCTCGCCCTGGAGCTGGGCGCCGGGTTCGACCGCGACATCGCCTTCAACCTCTTCGCGGCCATCGCCGCCGACACCGGCTCCTTCAAGTACTCCAACACCACGGCGCGCTCGCTGGCCGTCGCCGCCGACCTGGCCCGCCGCGGCGGCTTCCCGCCCTTCGAGGTCAGCAACCTGCTCTTCAACTCCAACCCGCCGGAGAAGATCCGCATGCTGACCCGCGTCCTGTCCACGCTGGAGACCGCCCTCGACGGCCGCGTGGCCATGATTCACTTCCGCCGCGATTTTCTCGACCGCCTCAGCCTGAAGCAGATCGAGACCGAGGACGTCATCGCCGTGGCCCGCTCCATCGACGGCGTGCAGGTGCTGCTTTTCTTCAAGGAGCTCGACGCCGACTATTACCGCGTCTCCGTCCGCTCGCGCGGCGAATTTTCCGCCCGCTGCGTCGCCCAGTCCTTCGGCGGCGACGGCCATCATCACGCCGCCGGCTTCTTCTACCGCGGCCCCCTGGCGGCCGCCCGCGAGGAGGTCGTGCGCCTGGTGGCCGCTCAGCTGCCATGATCCACGGCCTGATCGCCGTCGACAAGGAAAAGGGCATCAGCTCCCACGACGCGGTGGCCCGCATGCGCGGCCTGCTGCGCACGAAGAAGGCCGGCCACTTCGGCACCCTCGATCCCAATGCCACCGGCCTGCTGCTCATCGCCCTGGGGCAGGCCACGCGCTTCTTCGACTTTTACGTCAAGCAGGACAAGCTCTACACCGGCCGGATCCGCTTCGGCCAGGCCACCGCCACCTACGACGCCGAGGGCGAGCCGCTGGGGCCGCGCCGGGACGTCGACCTGGCGGCGGTCGACCTGGAGGAGCTGCTGTCCGCCTTCCGCGGCCGCCTGCTCCAGGTGCCGCCGGCCTATTCGGCCAAGAAGTTCAGGGGCAAGCCGCTCTACGCCTACGCCCGCCAGGGTGAGGTGGTGCCGCTGGAGGCGGCGGAGGTGTTCGTCCACGAGCTGACCGGCCGCGCGGTCGCGGCCGACACCCTGGAGTTCCGCGCCCTAACCTCCTCGGGAACCTACATCCGCTCCCTGGCCCACGACCTGGGGCGGCGGCTCGGCTGCGGCGCCTACCTGCTGGAGCTGCGCCGCGAGCGCATCGGCCGCTTCGGCCTGGAGCAGGCGGTGACCCTGGAGCAGGCCGCGGCGCTGGCCGCCGAGGGCCGGCTGTTGCAGGCGGTCATCCCCATCGAGAAGCTGCTGGACGAATACCCGAAGATGATCGTCAGCCAGGCCGGCCGGCGCTGCGTGTGCAACGGCATGGCGCTGAAAGCCTCCGACGTGCTGAAGGTCTACCCCACCGACCGCCGCGACTTCTTCCGCATCTTTGACGACGAGGGCAAGCTGCTGGCCATCGCCGAGAAGGAGCCGCACAATCTCAGCTTCAAGCCATATTTAGTGATCCCCGAGGACTCGCAGGACTAGGGTCGCAATTCAGTGACAAGTGACAAGTGACGAGTGATTGAACTCGGCGTACGGCATACGGCGTACGGCAGAAGGTAGGAAAAACCCAAGGCGTAAGGCCAAAGGCGTAGGCAAAAGAAAAAACTTAGACGTATGATTGAACTCGGCGTACGGCATACGGCAGACGGCAAGGCAATGGAACGATCTATCGTAATTCGTGATTCGTAATTCGTGATTCGGAGCGGCACGAAGAAGATCTATCGTAACGCGTGACGGGAGAAGGCGAAATCCCAAGCTCCAAACACCAAACTAAGTGCAAGCTCTTTTCCAACATGGTACGTGGTACGTGGTACCTGGACGCTCTTTATAGAAGGTTGCTTGCCCGTACGCCGTCAGCCGTATGCCGTACGCCGAGCACACGCCCCGCCGCGGCTGAATCAACCCGGCCCGGCTTATCCTTTGCGACCCCCGCCAACAGATGCGTTCGATGCGCTGGTGACGCGCGTGGCCGTCCACTCGCCGATCACCACGCTGTCGCTCGAGCGGTAGCGCTTGCAGGTGCCGCTCATGGTGTTGTCGTCGGTGAAGTCGCCGGCGTACTCGTAGGTGACGTCGGGGAACTTCAGGGTGAAGTTGATCTCGCCGCCGCTCACCACGTAATCGCCGCTGCCGCCCTGGCTGTCGCTCACCGTGCCCTTGGCGGCCGTGCCGCTGAAGGTGGCGACGACATCGAAGTCGCTGCCGTCGTTGTAGGCTTCCTCCATCCGCCACTGGCCCAGGATGTTGAACAGCTTCTCGACGGTGACGAAGATGACCCGGTCCTTGGTCATGGCCACGGTGCCGCTGGCGGCGGCGTCGACGCCGTCCAGCTTGACCTTCAGGTCGACGTAGCCGCTGGCCGGGGCGTAGCTGTAGGGCACCGTCGTCCCCTGCGTGTGGTAGGTGTTGCCCGAGGCCGGGGTGCCGGTCACGCCGTCCTCCAGCGTCACCGACAGGGTGTACATCTGGTTGCCCTCGCTGAAGGCCTGCAGGACGTGGTCGCCGCTGACGGTGAACGAGCCGCTGGCGGCGACCGCCTTGCCGTCCAGCAGCACGGTCAGCGTCTTGTAGCCGGTCTCCAGGCTGTAGGCGTAGGAGCGCTCCTCGCCGACGTTCATCGTGTACTCGCCGGCGGCGGGGGTGCCGGTCACGCCGACGGACAGGATCACCTTGAGCGTGGCGGTCTCCACCTCGCTCTTCTTGCAGCTGCCGGCGGCGCACGCCAGCAGCAGGATGAGAGCCGCGCCGATCCAGGTCGTTGTTCGTTTCATGGCTGTTCTCCGCGACTACAGTTGCATGCCCAGGCCCAGCGCCAGGTGCACCCCGCCCAGGTTGCTGCGCTTGCCGCCGGTCTTGTCGGGGGCGAGCGTGTATCCCAGGGCAAGCTCGGCGAACACGCTGCGGTAGAACCCGTAGGTGAAGGCCAGGCTGGCCCGGCCGCCGATGGCGCGCTGGCGGTCCTCCAGGGTGCGCAGCATCCCGCCGTCGGCGACATAGTTCGACACGGTGGTGATGTCGTTGGCGACGTGGCAGACGCCGGCCTCGGCGCGGACGGCGAACTGCCCGGGCTCGAAATACCCCATGTAGACGCCGCAGCCGCCGGCGATGATGCGCTTGCCCAGCTTGCGGTTGACGTCGAGGTCGGGATCGAAGGAACCCTTCTGGTCCCAGTCCTTCCAGGAGTCGCGCATGGGGAAATAGCCGTGGCTGGCCCACAGGTAGAGGTTGCCGGATAAGGCGAAGGCGGCCTTCACCTCGAAATAGGCCTTGTCGCGGCGCTCCTGCTCGGTGAACTTGTTCTGGGCAACCTTCAGCCCGGTGCCGTATAGGTTGAGGATCGCCCGGCCGCCGGCCGCGGGAAGAACGGCGCTGCCCGACAGGGCGACGAGGATCAAAGCCGCCAGCTTTTTCATACCTGCCTCCTGGAGAAACCCGGCATCAGGACTGCTTGCCTGCATATTTTAACACATTTCGGGCCGTTTTCCCTCAATAAAAACGAAACGAATGGTAGTGGTAGTGATAGTGATAGTGATAGTGATAGGAACAGCAAACCGCTCATTCTTAGAGATCGTTACTGCACTCAAGCAAAGGGCTTTGGTTACGTCGAACGTCGAACGTCGGACGTCGAACCTTACAGCACTCAGAGAGCATCTTCATAGTCGTCATGCCGAGTTCGGGAAGTACTGTCCTTTGCAGATGAGCCGGGTCCGGGTCTGGACGTGGATGCCCTCCCGCCAGTGGAGGCGGATCGGGCCGTCCTGCCCCGCGCCGCCGGCAGCGGCAGCGCTTTCGATCTCCAGGGAGTCGCCGGCGAGCCCCAGCCGGCGCAGCACGGCGAAGACGGCCGCGCTGCCGGTGGACGAGGCCTGGGTCGGCCCCACCCCGCGCTCGTAAAAGAACACCCGACAGCGGCCCCTCCCCGACGCCTGCACGAACTCGACATTGGCCCGCCGGGGAAAAAGGGAATGCCTCTCCAGCCTGGCCCCCAGCGCCAGCAGCCGGGCCGCCGCCGGCAGCCGGCGGCAGACGACCACGGCGTGCGGGTTGCCGACGGAGACGGGGTGGAACTCGACCCCGGCGGCGCGGTAGCCGCCGCGGCCCCGCTTCAGGAACGGAAAGAAATCGCGGCGGGAGAAATCGGGGCGGCCGATCTCGACATCGAGGTCATACTCGGCGCCGCGCCGCGCCAGCAGCGCCACCCGCCGCGGGCCGACGCCGGAGCGCAGGGTCAGGGACGCCCCGCCGGAGCGCCGGCGCAGCCGCACGGCGGCCAGGGCGGCCATGCCGTTGCCCGACAGCTCGGCGGCGCCGCCGTCGCGGTTGAAGATGCGGAACACGGCGCCATCGCGGGTCGCCGTGAAATAGACCACGCCGTCGGCGCCGACGCCGCGCTGGCGGTCGCAGATGTCCCGCGCCAGGCTGCCGCGGTCCGCACCCCGGCCGGACTCCCCGAGGGGACGGCGCGGCATGGCCGACGCCAGCTCCCCTTCGGCCACGACGATGAAGTCGTTGCCGAAGGAGCTGGCCTTGTAAAACGTCATTCGGGCAGCTCGAAGCGCAGGTACACCTCGTCGCCGTCGCGGTTGACCAGCAGCAGCACGGTCGAGCCGGCGCGGCGGCTGGCCAGCAGGCGCTTGAACTCCTCGACGCCGTCGACCTCGGTGCGGTTGACGGCCAGGATGACGTCGCCCGGGCGGATGCCGTTTTCGGCGGCCGCGCCGCCGCGCTGCACGTTCTCCACGATCAGCCCGCGGGAGGTCTTCAGCCCGTACTCCCGGGCCAGCGCCGGCGTGTTCTTGGTCAGGGTCATGCCCAGGTTGAGGCTGCGGCTGGCCTCGGCGGCCTGCTCGCGCGCGGCATCCGGGGACTCGGTCACCTTGACCTTGAACGCCTGCTTCTCCTTGCCGCGGTACACGGTGACCGCCACCTCGTCGCCGGGGGCGGAGTTGGCGATCTCCATCTGCAGGTCGGCGGCCGACTTGACCGCCCGGCCGTTGATGGCCACGATCAGGTCATAGCGCTTGAGCCCCGCCTTCTGCGCCGGGGAGCCGTCCTCCACGCGGCCGACCAGCACGCCGCCGCTGGGCAGGTCGAGGTCCTTGGCGTCGCCCTCGCTGATGTCCTGGATCTGGATGCCGAACCAGCCGCGCACCACCTTGCCCTTGGTCTTGAGGTCGGCCACCACCTTCTTGGCCATGTTGGTGGGGATGGCGAAGCCGATGCCGATGCTGCCCTGGCTGGGGGTGAGGATGGTGGAGTTGATGCCGATGGCCTCGCCGCGCATGTTGATCAGCGGCCCGCCCGAGTTGCCCATGTTGATGGCCGCGTCGGTCTGCAGGAAGTCCTCGTACTGCGCCATGCCCAGCTGCCGCCCCTTGGCCGAGATGATCCCCGAGGTCACGGTCAGGTCCTGGTTGAAGGGGTTGCCGATGGCCAGCACCCACTCGCCCACCTCGATGGCGTTGGAGTCGCCCAGGGGGATGAAGGGCACGTCCTGGGCGCCGATCTTGAGCAGCGCCAGGTCGGTCTTCGGGTCGGTGCCGATGATCTTGGCGGTGTACTCCTTCTTGTCGATGTCGAGGATCTTGACCTTGACGGCGTCCTGCACCACGTGGTTGTTGGTCAGGATGTAGCCGTCGGCGGAGATGAAGAAGCCCGAGCCGCTGCCCGAGCGCCGCTCCTGGCGCGGGGGGGCGTTGAAGAACTGGTCGAAGAAGTCGTCGCCGAACATCGAGCGCCGCTGGACCACCGACTCGGAGACGACCTTGACCACCGCCGGCCGCACCTTGCGCACGATGGCCACGAAGCTGTTGGGGGCGGCGGGGGCCGGCGCCACGGTTTCGGCGCGGGCCACCTCGGGGGCGATGACCGTGCCGCGGTCGGCCGTATGCTGCAGGAATCCGAAGCTGAGGGCGAAGAAGAGCGCCCCGGCCAGGAAGCTGATCCCGGCTATCAGTCCCGTCTTTTTCATGGAGTCCTCCTTATGTTCGTTTATCTCAAGACGCGCAAACGGGCCGCAAGGTTTCACCCCTTGCCCAGGCCGCGGATGAAGCGGATGATGCCCAGGTAGAGGCCGGCCGCCACCGCCTGGCGGTACTCGGGGCTGGCCAGGCGCCGGGCCTCGTCGCGGTGGCTGAGGAAGGAGACCTCGACCAGGGCCGAGGGCATCTGCGCCCCCAGCAGGACGTAGAACGGCGCCTTCTTGACCCCCAGGTCGTCGATGGCGTCGTACTTTCCCCGCAGGTTGGCCACGATGCTCTCCTGCAGGCTGCGGGTGAAGATATGCGACTCGGCCACCTTGCTGTGGCGCAGGATCTGGTCCAGGATGTTGCGCATGTCGGAGATGGACTTGCTGCTCATGGCGTTCTCGGTGGCCGCCACCTGCATGGACCAGGGATCGCTGGTCATGTTGAGGTAGAACGACTCCACGCCGCGGGCGCTGAGGCGCGGCGCCGAGTTGGTGTGGATGGAGACAAAGAGGTCGCCCTGGTTGGAGTTGGCGATGGCCGCCCGCTCCTCCAGCGGCACGTATTCGTCGCGCGGCCGGGTGAGGATGACCTCGAGCTCCTGGTGCTCGTTGAGGATGGCGTTCAGCCGCTTGCCGATGTCGAGGGTGATGTCCTTCTCCTGCAGGCCGAGGCGGCGGTTCACCGTTCCCGGGTCCTTGCCGCCGTGGCCGGGGTCGATGACGATGCGGTGGACGCCGAGCCCCAGCTGGCGGGCGATGGAGGGCGTGCCCGAGCCGGTGGGCTGGCCCTCCGCCGGCGCGGCGTCCCCGGAGCCGGGGTCGGCCGGGTCCCCGTTGGCGGCCGTTCCCGGAGTTGTTCCGGCCGGCCGGGCGTCGCGCGCCTGCTCGCCGCGGCTGACGTACTCCTCCTGGCGGTAGATGTCGAAGACGATGCGGAAGGGCGAGGTGAGATAGAAGCGGTTGTAGCGGCCGATGCGGTCGAAGTCGAAGACCACGCGGATGGTCTGGGCCTGGAACTTGCCGACGCGGATGCGCTGCAGGTTGCCGGCGGCGACGCGGATCTCGCTGGCCTTTTCGGCGGGGTAGTTCAGGGCGAAGCGGCAGTTCTTCAGGTCGAAGAACAGCCGGCCGCCCTCGCCGCCCTTGAGCACCTTCTCGGAGATGCCCACCTCGCGGCTCAGGTCGATCACCACCCGCGTGTACTCGGGATAGGCGTAATAGCGGATGTTCTCCAGGCGGGCCTGAGCCGGCGCCGCCGCCACCGCCATGGCCGCCAGCAGGAGAAGGATCGCCGATGCCCGTTTCATCAGGGGAATCATACCAATTTTCGGGGCACATTATCAAGACCAAGGCCATAGTGGTAGTGATAGTGATAGTGGTAGTCGAGCCAGGTCAATGAACGTCAACGGCCAAGTAATTTTAGAAATCGGGATTTCTGGCAGTTCGTTACTTTGCAGCTACTATCACTACCACTACCACTATCACTTGGTTTCGGTTATTAAAAGAGAAAAGGGGAAGAATCCTTCCCCTCTCCCCCCTTACATTGTGACCCTATGTGACGAACTTGCCAATAGTATGTATTGGGCCGGGACGATTGACAATCGGGGAATCCCCTATGGCTCAGTGATAACTCCCAGGTGCATGCTGAGGCTCCAAGCGCTTCAAGGTTCGACGTTCGAGGTTCGACGTTCGACGTAACGAAGGCCAATTCGCTTGGGTGCTTAAGATTTCTAGTCAGGTGCTGATCTTGGTTCCAATAGGTCAAGACATTTTAGGGTTTTCTCGAATCACGAATCACGATAACTCGCCGAAATTCAGCGCTTTAGCTCTGCTACCACTACCACTATCACTACCACTTTAGGTTATGTGTCCAATGACGTAATGCCCTCTTTGATGGCATATTTCGTGAGCTCGGCGATGCTGAAGATGTTGAGCTTCTCCATGATGTGCTGGCGGTGGGTCTCCACCGTCTTCACCGACACCTTCAGCTGGTCGGCGATGCGCTTGGTGGTGCTGCCCTCGGCCATCAGCTGCAGGATCTCCTTCTCACGCGGGCTGAGGACCGAGGTCTCGTTGCGGCGCATGCGCTGGATGTAGTCGCGGATGACCACGCCGGAGATCATCGAGCAGAGGTAGGTGCGGCCGGCCAGCACCTGGCGCACGGCCTGCAGCAGCTCGTCATAGGAGCAGTCCTTGAGCAGGTAGGCCATGGCCCCGGCCTCGAACATGCCGGCCACGAAGCGCTTGTCGGCGTGCATGGACAGGGCGATGACCTTCGTGCCCAGCCCCTTGGCGATGAGCGCCCGCGTGGCGTCGATGCCGTTGAGGTCGTCCATGGAGATGTCCATGATCAGGATGTCGGGGCGCAGCTGCTCGGCCAGGCGCAGCGCCTCGCGGCCGTTCTTGGCCTCGGCCACCACCTCCATGCCCGTCTCCTTGTCCAGCATGTTGCGCAGGCCGTCGCGCATGATCTTGTGGTCGTCGGCGATGATGATCCGTACGCTCATGTCTCGTCTCTCCCTGGCTCCGCGGCCAAGCGCGCGGGTAGCGGCAGCGTCAGGAAGACCTGGGTGCCCATGCCCGCCTTGGAGCGGATCTCGATGGCGCCCCCGAGGTAGTTGAGGCGCTCACGCATGCTGAAGAAGCCGAAGCCGCCCTCGCGCCCCCGGGGGTCGTAGGCCCGCGAGGCGTCGAAGCCCTGGCCGTCGTCGTTGACCTGGATGCGCAGCACCCCGTCCCCCTGCGTGACGATGACCTTGGCGCGGCCGGCGCGCGAGTGCTTGCCCACGTTGACCAGCAGCTCGCGCACGACCTGGAAGAGGATGACGCCGCGGTCGGTCTCCAGGGTGACGGCGCCCGCCTGGTTCTCGAACTCCACCGTGACGCGGTACTGCTCGCTGATGCGGTCGGCCAGCCACTCCAGGGCCGCCAGCAGGCCCAGCTCGTAGAGGATGGGCGGGCTGAGGTCGAAGATCAGCGAGCGGGCGTCCTGGATGCTGCATTCCAGCAGCCGGCGCACGGCGGAGAGCTCGCTGCGGGCCGCGTCGCTCCCCGGCTCCTTCTCCAGGGCGGCGACCTTCAGCTTGCACAGGGCCAGGTTCTGGCCGATCTGGTCGTGCAGGTCCGAGGCGATGCGCCGCCGCTCGCGCTCCTCGACCAGGGTCAGCTCGGAGCTCAGGGCGCGCAGTTGCTCCTGGTAGGCCAGCAGCTTCGCTTCGGCTTCCTTGTGCTCGCTGACGTCGCGGGTGATGACCAGGACATGGCCGGGCGCCGTGGGCACGTAGTCGACCACCAGCCACTTTTCCTCGCCGGTGGAACGGTAGACATACCTCACTTCCTCGTTCAGCGCCTGGCCGTGCTCCATCGTCAGGCGGATCTTGCGGGAGAACTCGGGCCGGTCGGAGTAGAGCTCGTCGACATCGACGCCCAGGAACTCCCGGATCCGCCCGTGGGTGATGGCCTCGGCGGCCAGGTTGAACTGGTCGAGCGCGATCCGCCCGTTCTCCCGGCGCGCCCATATGTAGGCCGGGCTGGGGATGGCGGCGAAGGTGCGGCGGAAGGTTTCCGCGCTCTGGCGCAGCACCTCCTCGCTGTGCTTGCGCTCGCTGATGTCGCGCTGCACCGAGAAATAGGAGCGGATGCGGCCGTCGCCGCCGCGCAGCGGCATCACCTTGTACTCGCAGTAGAAGGTCGAGCCGTCCTTGCGCCGGTTCAGCGACTCGCCCAGGTAGGTGTCGCCCCGGGAGACGGTCTCGTAGATCTGCTGCTGGATCCGCTCCGCGTCGGGGTCGGCGTTGAACAGGGCGGGCGTCCGGTCCTTCAGCTCCGAGAGCGGGTAGCCGAAGAACTGCTCGCCCACTTTGTTGACGTAGGTGATGCGAAAGTCGGTGTCGGTGACCATGATGGCGTCGGTGGTGTTCTCGGTGATGGAGCTGAGGAAACGCAGCTCCTCCTCGGCCTGGCGCCGCGGGCTGATGTCGCGGATGACCACCAGCGAGCCGTGCTGGTCGCCGTAGTGGAAGCCGGAGCCGTTCAACTCGCCGGGGAACAGCGAGCCGTCCTTGCGCTTCATGGTCAGCTCGAGGCCGATCGAGCGGCTCCCGGCATTCTGGTCGCCGCGGAACGCCCCCAGCGCCTTCGCCACCGACGACTCGTCGAGGAACTCGATGAAGTTGCGGCCGCGCATCTCCTCGGGCGCGTACTGGAAGAGCGCCAGCGACGACGGCGAGGCGTAGGTGATGATGCCGGCGCCGTCGGTGACGGCGATCAGGTCGCTGGTCTGCTCGGCGATGGAGCGGAACTTCTCCTCGCTGTCGCGCAGCGCCTCCTCGGCGCGCTTGCGCTCGCGCACGTCGCGGCCGATGGCGATGACGCCGAAGGGCTTGCCGGCGTCGTTGAAAAGGAACCCGGCGGAAACATCGAGGGGAATGGTCTCCCCGTTCTTGCGGCGGAAGATGTACTCCGAGCCCACGGCCTGAAGGCTGGCGATGAACTCCGCCATCTGCCGCTGCAGCATCTCGCGGCTGAGCCCGGCGATGAAATCGAAGGCGCAGACGCCGATCACCTCGTCGCTGGAGTAGCCGCCGGCCTTGAGGAACTGCTGGTTGACGGTGAGCAGCCGCGCCTCCAGGTCCATGACGGTGACGATGTCGGGCGAGGTGTCGATCAGCGTGCGGTAATACTTCTCGCTCTCGCGCAGGGCGGCCTCGGTCTGCAGCTTGGAGACCAGCGTCCCCGTCTCCTTGCCGATCATCTCCAGCGTCTCGCGCTCCTCGGCGGTGAAGGCGCTGCGCTGGCGGGAAGCGACGTTCAGGGCCCCGACCACCCGGCCCTTGGACAGCAGCGGCACGCTGGCGGCCATGCGCCAGCCCCATTTCTCGAAGAACTCCGGCTGGCTGCGCTCGGCGTCGTCGACGTAGAGGGGGCGGCCGCCCAGCAGCACCTGCGAGAAGGGCAGGCCGTCGAGCGCCATGTATTTCACGCTGCGGGCGAAGTCGGTGGCCGGGCCGCGGCGGGCCTTGACCTCCACGCGCCGGCCCTCGGGGTCGAGCATGAAGATCCCGGCGTTGTCGAACTTCAGCGGCTCGACCAGGCAGTCGAGGACCGTCTCCAGCAGCTCGGAGAGCGACCCGGCCAGGTTGCCCTTGGAGATGATGCAGTTGAGGATCTCGATCTGCTGGGTGCGCAGGCGCTGGGCCTCCTCGGCGCGCTTGCGCGCGCTGATGTCGCGGCCGACGCCCATGATGCCGGAGGGCGCGCCGCCGGCGTCGGTGAGCACCGACAGCGACATCTCCATGGGGAAGACGACGCCGTCCTTGCGGCGCACCGGGTGCTCGTACTGCAGGATCGCGCCCGACCGCGCCAGCTTCTGCATGCCGTCGCGGAAAAAGGCCGGGGCCATCTCGCCGACGAACTCCAGTACGTTGTGGCCGGCGATCTCGTCGTTGGCAAAGCCGGTGACCTCCAGGAAGCGCTGGTTGACCATGGCCATCGTGCCGTCCAGCCCGAGGGTAAAGACGAAGTCGGGCGAGGTCTCCACCAGCGTGCGGTAATATTGTTCGCTCTCGCGCAGCGCCGTCTCGGTCTGCAGCTTGGAGACCAGGGTGCCGGCCTCCTTGCCGATCATCTCCAGGATGCCCTTTTCCTCCAGGGTGAAGGCGGCGCGCTGGCTGCTGGCCGCGTTCAGGGCGCCGATCACGCGCCCCTTGGAGACCAGGGGCACGCTGCTGGCCATGCGCCAGCCCCATTTCTTGAAATAATGGGGGTGTTTTTCCTGGGCGTTGTCGATGAAATACGGCCGGCCGAGCTGCAGCACCTGCGCGAACGGCTCGTGATCGATCGACAGGTACTCCTCGTCGAAGGAGACCCCCTCCGGCAGGCCACGCTGGGCCACCAGCTTTCCCTTCCGGGTCCCGGGGTCGAACAGGAAAACGGCGACCACGTCGAAGGCCAGCGGCTCGGCCACGCAGTCCAGGATTACCTGCAGCATGTCCGCGATGGACTCGGCCAGGTTGCCCTTGGAGATGATGTGGTTGAGTATCTCGATCTGCTGGGTGCGGATCCTCTGGGCTTCCTCGGCCAGCTTGCTCTGGGTGATGTCCTCGACCGTCCCTTCGAAGAAAAGCTGGCCGCCGTCACCCTGCACCAGTTTGGCGTTCTCGCGGACCTGGATCAGGCTGCCGTCCTTGCGCCTCCAGCCCGCCTCCAGCGCCTTGATCTCCCCCTCGCGCCGCAGCCGGCGGACGAAGTCGGCGCGCCGGTATCCGGGCTCGAAGGCGTCGTCCTCCAGGTTGCGCTTCGCCAACTCGGCGGAGTTGTCATAGCCCAGCATCTTGACCAGGGCCGGATTGGCATCGACGATGCGGCCGTCGGGGGTAGTGCGGTAGATGCCGATGGGCACGTTTTCGAAGAGCTGGCGGTAGCGCTCCTCGCTGGCCTCCAGGGCCTGCTTGACCTTCTTGTAGCGCCCGACGTCCACGACGACCAGCTCGCGGGTGCTCTCCTTCACGTCCAGGTGCGGCGTCGGTCCCTGGCCGCCTGCTTTTTTATCTTCCAGGGCTTTCTTGACCTTGCGGTAGCGCTCGGCATCGACGACGATCAGCTGGTCCGAATCCTCTTTTTTGGGCATGCGGCGCCGCGTTTCCCCCTGCGCGGACAGCATAGCCGGGAATGGCAATAATTGTCAAGAACAGCTTTGTGTTAGTGTTTGTGTTTGTGTTAGCAAAGCCAGATCCCTGAATAGCGACGAACTCAGGAACAGGCCATGTCCCCGGATGGAAAATGCCGGCAAGTCAATAGTTCGCCCCCTTGCGGTTACTAACACTAACACAAACACTAACACATAGCGCTCAGCAAGCCTATCACTTGCAAGTTGATTTTCTGCTAGAACTATGCTATATTAACGCCCTGGTGGGGCTGTAGCGCAGTTTGGGAGCGCGTCTGAATGGCATTCAGAAGGTCGGGAGTTCGATCCTCCTCAGCTCCAC
>JAKLEC010000042.1 GCA_022711715.1 Acidobacteriota bacterium | reverse complement strand
AGAACGTTTTCTACGAGGAACAGGGTGCCTACACCGGGGAGATCGCGCCGCGGATGCTGGCCGGGCTGGCGGAGTTCGTGCTGGTGGGCCATTCCGAGCGGCGGCAGATCTTCCACGAAAGCGACGCTGACGTCGGCCGCAAGCTGCGGGCCGTCCTGGGCGCCGGCCTGAAGCCGGTCCTCTGCCTGGGCGAGACCCTGCCCGAGCGGGAATCCGGCGCCACGCTGGCCAAGGTGGACGGCCAGCTCGATGCCGGCCTGGCCGGCGTCTCCGCAGCCGACTGGGAACGCGTCCTGGTCGCCTACGAGCCCATCTGGGCCATCGGCACCGGACGCACCGCCACGCCGCAGCAGGCCCAGGAGGTGCACCGCCACCTACGCAAGCGGCTGGAGGCCAAGGCCCCCTCCCGGCGCGTTCCCGTCCTGTACGGGGGATCGGTAAAGCCCGAGAACAGCATGGACCTGCTCTCCCAGCAGGACATCGACGGCCTGCTGGTGGGTGGCGCCTCCTTGAACGCCGAGTCGTTTTCTGCTATAATCCTCGCTGGATCACAACTTTTGCGTTCATAGGAGGCAACGTGCAGGGTGTTTTGCTGTTTATCCATATAGTCGTATGCCTGCTGCTGGTCATCGTCGTCCTGCTGCAGAGCGGCAAGAGCGCCGATCTGGCCGGGGCGTTCGGGGGCTACGGCAGCCAGTCGACCTTCGGTCCGCGCGGCACCGCCACGCTGCTTTCCAAGATCACCACGACGCTGGCCATCCTGTTCATGGTGACGTCGCTGATGCTGCAGGTGCTGGAGTCCCGCAAGAGCCGGTCCGGCTCGGTGCTGCCGGGCGGCGACAAACCGGCCGCCTCCCAGACTCAGAAGCCGGGCGGGGCAAAGAAATAGGCCCGCGCCCGCGGCGGAGGCGCTGACGATCTCCCGGGTTCGCGTTGACATCATAGACATGCCGAGGTGGTGTAATTGGTAGACACGCAAGCTTGAGGTGCTTGTGGGCATTTGCCTGTAGGGGTTCGAGTCCCCTCCTCGGCAATGCAGGGAGAGGTGCTGGAGTGGCCGAACAGGGCTGCCTGCTAAGCAGTTATCCGGGGTAAACTCGGATCGTGGGTTCGAATCCCACCCTCTCCGTTTCCTTCAACCTCTAATGTATCGGTAATCTGTGGTTGTCCCATCCTCTTTTATCAAAACAAACCCTCGAGGGTGGGAACTGCGAGCGAAGCGAGCTCATCCCACCCTCTCCGTTTCCTTCAATCTCTAACGTATCGATAATCTGTGGTTGTCTCTTCCTCTTTTGTCATAACAAACCCACGAGGGTGGGTTCGAACCCACGCAGTACCTGGGTTCGACGATTTGGGCGAGTAGCCCAAATCGGCACGGACTCGCGAAGCGAGTCCGCCTTCTGCGGCGGGCGGGCCCCTCATGGGGCCGCCCGTGCCATCCCACCCGTGAAATCACCGAGCTTTCGTGACGCGTAACAAGTGACGCGTGACGAGAAGCGGCGTTGAAATGAGCTTGCGTAACTCGTGACGAGCACCAGCAATAGATCGGTTCATGCTGTTGCTACCACTACCACTATCACGATCACTTTCTTCTTCCTTGGCCGAGTTCGCTTTATTGACTTGCCCCCTGCCTTATGCTACCAATAGGCCATGGATATGGTCGTCGGCAATGCGTTGCGCAAGGAGCGCGAAGCGCGCGGCGTCTCCCTGGATGACATCGCCCGCGAGACGCGCATCGGCACGCGCTTCCTGCAGGCGCTGGAGGAGGAGAACTTCGACCTGTTCCCCGGCGCCTTTTATGTACATTACTACATCAAGAATTACCTCAAAGCCTGCGGGGCCGATGCGACGGCCTTTTTCAACACCTACCAGGACTACCTGAAGCGGGCGCTGCGCCGCGGCGAGGAACTTCCGCCCGACCAATACATGCACAAGATGAACTACGCCCGCTTCCGCCGCCGGCGCACGCTGCTGATCGCGCTGCTGGCGCTGGCCCTCCTGGCTCTGCTGGCCTGGCAGCTGCTGGGGCCGCCGCGCTGGCTGGACAAGGCGCTGGCCTCGCGCCCGGCGCCGCCGCCGGCCATCCCCCCCTTCTCGGACCACCTGGATCTGGCCGAGGAGCAGTCATGCCTGACGCGGGCCCCCCTGGAGGCGCGCCTGGACCTGGAAGCCCCGTGCTGGCTTTCGCTGTGGCGGGGCAGCGAGAAGGTCGCCGAGCGCACCTTCCGTTCCGGCGAAAGCGTCGCGCTCTCGGGCTACCGGCTGACGCTGGTCATCGCCTCCCCTCCGGCGCTGCGCCTGCGGCTCAACGGCCGCGAGGTCGGCTCCCTGCGCCGTTCCGCTGAGGCCGTCAAGCTGGTAGTCGACCCGCTTTCCCTCGCCGACGTCCTGCGCCGCTGAGTCATGGTTTCCAAGAACCCCCTGGTGCTGAAGATCGCCGAAGGCGCCCCCGGCGACGAGCTGCTCAAGTACCTCCTCGCCAAGCAGCTGGCCTTCACCGACGAGGAATACCTCGAGAGCCTGGTCTTCGTGCTGCCCGACCCGCGCCGCCGCGAAGCGGCGCGGCAGCTGCTGGGGTTCGTGCCGCAGGCGGTCAAGGAGCAGTACGTGCAGAAGCGCGACGCCGAAACGCGCGTCATCGACTTCATCCTGCAGGAGGCCCTGGAGGTCGGCTACTTCAACGTCATGACCCTGATCATCCACAACCAGTCGGTGCCGGTGGAGTTCATCCTGCGCATCGCCGCCCAGGCCAAGGCGGCGGTGCTGGAAACGCTGCTGGAGAACCAGATTCGCCTGATCGCCTATCCCGAGATCCTGGAGCGCATGGAGGCCAACTCCGACTGCAACTCATTCATTCGCGGCCGCGTCCGCGAGCTGCGCGAGTTCTACCTGCAGCCCCAGGCGGCGGAGCCCATCCCCGAGACCGCGGTCATGACCGAATTGACCAGCGCCATCGCCGAGGAAAAGGAGGAGGCGGGGCCGCTCGACCCGGTGCAGGTCGAGCAGGAGGCGCTGACCACCCTGCAGCGCATCAACCGCCTGGGCGTGTCCGAACGCGTGCGCCTGGCCCTGACCGGCAACAAGACCGAGCGGCTGGTGCTGATCAAGGATGCCAACAAGATGGTGCAGGCCGCCGTCCTGGACAGCCCGAAGATGGCCGTCGACGAGGTGATCATCCACGCCCGCAACCTGAGCCTGCCCGGGGAGATCATCGGCAAGATCGCCAACAACCGCGAGTGGACGAAGAATTACGCCCTCATCCAGGCCCTGGTGGAGAACCCCAAGACGCCGGTGAGCCGGGCCCTGAGCCTGGTCAAGCAGCTGCACGACCGCGACCTGAAGCTGCTGGCCAAGGACCGCAACGTCAGCCCGGTGATCCGCACCCTGGCCCAGAACCTCGACCAGCAGAAGAACAAGGGGAAATAGCCAGCAGCTCGAGCATCAGCCCCTTGACGTCGAAGATGGTCGGCCGCTCCGGCAGCCGGTCGGGGCGGGTGCAGGCCAGGAAGGCGTTGTCCTGGCGGTGCATGCCGGTGAAGTGGCTGGTCCCCGCTTCGCGGTCCTTCTCCATCCCCCCCTTGAGATCGAATCCCGGCCGCGAGAGCAGCACCAGGTCGGGCGCGGCGTCCATTTGTTCGCCATGGTACAGCTCCTCGGCGGCCCAGACCCGCTCCACGACCGGCTCGCCGTCGACCCGGTAGTCCTTGAAGAAGGCCTGCAGGTCGCGGCGCACCCTGCCGCAGTCGGCGGCGGCGACCCCGCCGCGCGGGTAGCGCCCCTGCCGGTGGACGTACAGGCGGGAAGGATCGAGGGCGAAGGCAAGGGAGCGGCCGCTGATCCCCGGCAGGCCGCGGGCGCCGCCGGGATCGAATTCCAAGAAGCCATGGCGCTTCAGCACTTGGTTGAGATAGACTTCGCGGCGGATGGGGCCGAAGCCGTGGTCGGAGAGGGCGATGGCTTCGGCGCCGATGTCCCGGGCTCGGCGCAGGAAGTCGACGGCCGCCTCGTCGACCTCGCGGAAGAAGGCGGCGAACTCGCCGTGGAACTCGTGGCCGGGATCGGCGGCGGCCTCGAACAGGAAGTGCTGCAGTCGGTCGGTGCCGGTGACGGTGAACATGAACACGTCCCATTCCTCCCGTTCCCACAGCATGTCGGCCACCTGCTTGCGTACGCGCAGGGCGCAATGCAGGTCGGCCAGGAACTCGGCCTTGCGCTCCTTGCCCTTGCCGGCGTCGACGTCGACCTGGTAGCCGGCCTGGCGCAGCAGGGGCAGGTAGCGGGGAGGAAAGACGGCCCGCTCCAGCTCCAGGGCCACGAAACCCGAGATCAGCACGCCGGGCATGGGGCGGGCCGGGTAGGTGGCCGGCAGGTTGATGATCACCGAGCGCAGGCCGTGAGCGCCCAGTTCGACGAAGAAGGGCGGGACCTTCAGGTCGCGGAAGTCGGGGAAACGGTACTGGTAGGTGCCGGGGACCAGGTCGACGAAGCCGTAGATCCCGTGCGCGCCGGCCTGGGCGCCAGTCATGAAGCTGGACCAGGAAACGGCCGAGATCTCCGGGATGGAGACCGTCATCGGCCGCACGACGCCGGCGAAGGCGTCACGCAGGCCGGGCAGCAGCGAGGGCCGGCCCTGGGCGCCCACGAGCATTTCGTGGGCGACCCCGTCCAGGCCGATGACCAGCAGCCGCGGCCGCCCGTTTCCGCCCTTGCGCGCCACCGGGAGCCGGCTATTCGACCAGCGGCTTGCCGTGGCGGATGATCGCCTCGGCGACTTCCTTGCGCATCATCGACTCGGGCGGGACCTGCTTGCTGACCAGCTTCTCGCGAATGATCTTGCCGGCGAAGTCGATGTGCTCCGACTGCGGGTGCGGGCAGGTCTTGTCGTTGGCGATGGAGTTGCACTTCTTGCAGAAGAAGAAGCTCATGAAGAACATGGGGGTGATGCCCAGGTCAGGGAAGTGTTCGAAGATTTTCTGGGCGGCGAAGGGGTGGTAATAGCTGCCGACGCCGGCATGGTCGCGGCCGATGATGAAGTGCGAGCAGCCGAAGTTCTTGCGCACGATGGCGTGGAAGATGGCCTCCTTGGGCCCGGCGTAGCGCATCTCGAACTGCAGGATGGACATCACCGTGTGGTCCTTGTTGTAGTACTCGTCGATCAGCGCCTTGTAGGAGTCGAGGATGACCTCGTCGGTGAAGTCGCCCGGCTTCTTCTTGCCGATCACCGGGTTGATGAACAGGCCGTCGACGGTGGACTGCGCCGTCTTCTGCACGTACTCGTGGCCCAGGTGCGAGACGTTGCGCGTCTGGAAGCCGACCACGGTGTTCCACTTCTTCTCCCTGAACAGGACGCGGGTCTCGCGCGGGGTCAGGTAATAAGCGGGGAAGTGGGTGAGGGGCTCGCTCAGGAAGTTGATGCTGCCGCCGACGAAGAGCTCGCCGCCGGCCCGGACCTGCTGGACGCCGGGGTGCTTGAGGTCGGTGGTGGCAAAGACGTTCTGGGCGTATTCCTCGAAGTCCCAGGCGTACACGTCCTCGACCTGCATGGAGGCGACGACGCGCTCGCGGGTGCGCAGGATGATGGTGTCATTCTTGGCGAATTTTTTGGCCGTCTCGCGGTCGACGGGCAGGACGATGGGCAGGGTCCAGGCATGGCCGCTGGCCAGCCGGCTGTGGTGCAGCACCTCGCGGTAGTCCTCCTGGTTCATGAAGCCCTTCAGCGGCGAGAACACGCCGGTGGCGATGTTCTGCACCTCGATGGCCTTCTCCTCGTCGATCTCCAGGCTGAAGAACTTGTCGCCGAAGGAGAGGATGGCCTCGCGCTCCTTGGCCGACAGCACGCGGTCGATCAGCTCGCCGCCATGGGGTTTGACGATCATGGTGTTCTCCTTAGCTGATGTAGCCGAGCTTCTTCAGTTTCTCGCGCACCGCGTCCTCCTCGGACTGCGACAGGTCGCCGGCGGTGCCGTGCTGGGCCGCGTACTGGCTGAGGATGTGGATGACGAACGTGTTCAGGTCGGGGAAGTTCTGCTGGGCCAGGATGCGCAGCAGGTCCTGGCGCAGGTACTCGGGGACGGCCAGGGCGCCGGCGGCGCGCAGGTAGCCCAGCTCCTCCAGCCGGGCGATGATCCGCCGCAGCGATTCTTCCACGCTCTCCTTGTCGCTCTCGATGACCAGCTCCGGATGCAGCGGCTCCTCGAAGGGGTCCGAGACGCCGGTGAAGTTCTTGATCTCGCCGGCCAGGGCCTTCTTGTACATGCCCTTGACGTCGCGCTTGATGCACTCGTCCAGCGAGCATTTGACGTAGACTTCGACGAAGTTGCCGATCATGCCGCGGATCTCGTCGCGGATGCTGCGATAGGGGGAGACGAACGCCGCCGTGACCGTGGCGCCGTGCTTGGTCAGCAGCGAGCAGACGAAGCCGACGCGGCGGATATTCTCATCGCGGTCCTCCTTGGAGAATCCCAGGCCCTTGCTCAGGTATTTGCGGGTGACGTCGCCGTCCAGGTCCTCGGTGAGGATGCCGCGCTTCTTGAGCTCGGCGCTCAACTTGAGCGCCAGGGTGGTCTTCCCCGAACAGGGCAGGCCGGTGAACCAAACCGTTACTCCTTTCATGGTGACTCCTTCTGATATGGTTGATGATGTCATGAACGCTAGCGCTGGGCGACCAGGTACTCCTTGGGCAGGATGAGCGTGCTGGAGAATTGGACGTTGGTCAGCAGGATCATGGCCCGCTCGCGGTCGGGGAGCTCCTCGCGGAAGATCCCCTCCCAGCCCTCGAAGTCGCCCTCGTCGATGCGGATGCGGTCGCCCGGGCGGAACTGCACCTGGCGCGGTCGCAGCACGACCAGGCCGCCGCTCTCCCGCGAACGGATGTCCTGGACCTTCTCGTCCGCCAGGGTCCACAGCCTCTCGTTGCGGCCGAGTACGGCCTTGACGCCGCGGGTATAGCGTACCTTCTGGTAGGACTCACGCAGGTCGAAGCGCGAGAACAGGTAGCCGCTGAACAGCGGCGCGACGCGCTCGACGCGCATGCGGTTAACCCGGACCTTCTTGGCATAGAGCGGCAGGTAGACCTCGACCCCCAGCGTCTGCAAGTGCTTCCTGGCGTCGAATTCCTGCTTGGGCTTGCAGTGGATGATGAACCAATCGCGGCCGGGGATCTCTTTCATCAGGGAATTTTAGAACAAATCGCCCCCGTTGTCAATGGCGGCGCGGGCCGCGCCGCGACCAATTCGGCGCCGGCGAAGGCCATTCCGGCCGGGGATGTGGTATAATGGCCCCAGCGAGGAAAACCGCATGGAATCAAGCGAAATCAAGCCGGCGCCGAGCCCCGTCAATCCCGAGGCGCGGGGGCAGGAGATCCTGGAGGAGTACCGCCGCCCTTTCTGGCAGAACTCCAAGTTCTGGCTGGGCGTGGTGTTGCTGCTGGTCCTGGCCGTTTTCGCCGCGGTTTACAAGCGCAAGGTGATGGACACGGCCATGAGCGCCGCCGACCTCAAGGCGGCGGTCGAGTTCTTCAACATCTCCAGCCAGTGGAAGGTCACGGAAAAAGTCGATGATCCGGACTTCAAGGGGGTTGTCCTGGCCCCGGAGGTGTCGTTCCGCATCCGCAACGTCTCGCGGCGGAACCTGAGCTACGTCTTCCTGCTGGGCGTCTTCCGCTTCATGGACACCGGCAAAACCATCGGCGAAGGCTACCGCATGGCGCTGCGCGAGCCGCTGCCGCCGGGAGCGGCCAGCCCGCCGATCACCCTCAATCCCGGCTTCGGCTACCGGGCGACGTCGATGGCGGCCTTCGAGAAGAATCGCGAGAACTGGCGCAACTCCTTCTGCGAGGTGTTCGCCAAGTCGCACAACTCGGGTTTCGTGCAGTTGAAGACCTTCTACATCAGCCGCAAGATCGAGGGGCTCGACGTCGAGGTCGAGATCCAGTAGCAAGAAGAACAAGTGGTAGTGATAGTGGTAGTGGTAGCAACAGCGGACGGCAGAACTCGGTAGACGGCAGACGGTTTACGGTATACGGGAAAGCCATAACAATGAACCGGACGTTCGTTTGCTGTTGCCGTCCACCGTGTACCGTCTACCGTACACCCAGTTCGGATTTCATCCTTTCGTGAAACCTCTGGCTTCGCAGTACTAGGGCTAGCGCAGCAGCTCGGCGATCCTGTCCTTCAGCTCATCCCCGCGCAGCTGGGAGGCGGCCAGCCGCCCCTGGCGGTCGATGACGAAGGTGGAGGGTATGTATTCGATCGCATACTTCTCGGCCAGGGCGCGCGCCGCCTGGCGGTCGATGACGTGCACCCAGTCCATGCCCTTCTCGCGGACGAAGCGGCGGGCGGCATCGAGGTCGCGGTCTAGGCTGACGCTGATGAGCACGAACTTGCGGTCCTTGAAGCTCCTGTGGATGCCGAGCAGGTTGGGAACCTCGACGCGACAGGGTGGGCACCAGGTGGCCCAGAAATCGAGCAGCACGACGCTGCCCTTGAGCGCCGAAAGCGTGACCTGGGCGCCGGCTATGTCGGTGACGGTGAAGTCGGGCGGAGCGCTGCCGACGCCCTGCGCGGGGCAGGGCAGGCCAGCGGCCAGCAACGGAACGAAGGCCAGCAGAAGCAGGGCTCTATTGTTCATGCCGATATTATACCATGAAAGTCATATTTAACCAAGTCGCCGGGACGGAGGCCTGGCGTCGAACCGGGGGGATGGTGCGAACGGCCCAGCGATCGGGCCGGGGAGGGACCACGCGGGGCCGGCGCTTGCAATATCTTTCCACTGGGGGGTATGCTACGGGATAGGGAGGGGAGCATGCACCGCATCGAGCTGACCGAGGGCGAGTTCGAGATCCTGTCGACCCTGCTGAAGAAGGAGATCGAGGAGACGCGCGTGGAGCTGCACCACACGAAACACGCCGAGTTCCGGGAATTCCTGCGCGAGCGCGAGGATGCCCTGAAGGGGATGCTGGCCAAGCTGGCCGGCTGAGGCGGCGGACCGCCGGGGAGGAGGGCCATGACCATCGGCATGATCACCGATTTCGGCGAGAACGACTACTTCGTGGGCACTTTGAAGGGCGTGATCCGCCGGATCAGCCCCCAGGCCGACATCATCGACATCTGCCACGGGGTTCCATCCTATTTCATCCCCGGGGGCTCCTACGTGCTGGAGAAGACCTGGCGCTTCTTCCCCGCCGGGACGGTCTTCCTGGTGGTGGTCGATCCCGGCGTGGGCACGCAGCGCAAGCTGCTGCTGGCAACGGCCGGCGGCTGCAGCTTCGTTGCTCCGGACAACGGCATCCTGACCCCGATCTTCACCCAGGGCCGGGACGTCGTCGTCCGCGAACTCGATCAGGAACGCTTCTTCCTGATATCCGGCTCCTCCACGTTCGAGGCGCGCGACCGCATGGCGCCGGTCGCCGCCCACCTGGCCAAGGGCACCTCCGCCGCCGAGGTCGGCAGCGAAACCAGCGAATATGTCGTGAACCCCGACTATCACCCGCGGCTGGCAAGCCCCGGACTGGCCGAAGGACGGATCATTTGGGTCGACAAGTTCGGCAACATCATCACCAACGTGCCGGGGAAATGGCTCTTCGAGACGCTCGGCGCCGGCGGCTTCAAGAACTTCGTCCTGCGCCTCAACGAGCGGGAGATCGGCGAATACCGCCAGAACTACGCCTCGGCGTCCGGCCAACCCTTCCTGCTGGTCGGCAGCCACGGCAACCTGGAGGTGGCCATGAACCGCCGTCATGCCTTCCGCGAGCTGAAGGCCGCCCTGTACCAGAAGCTCACCATCCTCTTCTCCTGAGCTCCAGGACGCAATCAGATCTGTCCAAAACAGGTTTCAGAAGCTGGTAGGACTGAAGCACCAAGTTCCAAGCACCAAATTCCAAATCAGCACCAAGCAGCAATGTCCAAATGACCAAAACGAAGAGTTAACGCACTCGTTTATAGAATGACTGCCCTATTTCGCGGTATTGGCAGCGGATCGATCGAGAGCCCTGGTTTGGGGCATTGGGATTTGGAACTTGGAATTTGTTTGGAATTTGGTGCTTGGTGCTTGGACTTTTAGTCTAACGAGCGTATGACCTTGCCCGGAAAACCGTCTGGTTTAGCCCCAAAACCTTTTTCAGTACTGATTGTCTATCCGAAAAACGATTTGTTTTGGACAGCAATGGGACGCGACCACCGCTCCGTTGCATTTGCCGGGAGTTTGTTCTATAGTACCGGCCATGGATCCAAAACCATGCCGGGTTCGATTCGGCGGCGATTCCGGCGGCGATGAGAGGTGAGCCCATGTCGTACTTGCTGGACGTGAAGGAGATCCTGGGATTCGCGGTGTACATCGAGCAGCGGGGGTACGAGTTCTACGTCGGGGCGATGAAGAAGCTCGAGGACTCCCGTGCCACCGAGCTCTTCCAGTACCTGGCCGACGAAGAGTTCAAGCACGAGAAGTTGTTCAAGAAGATGATGGACGAGGAGGGGGGATTCCGCCCCATGGAGCCCGATCCCGAGTACCAGGCCTACATGCGGGAATTCGTCAAGGCCCACCAGCTGGGCGACCGTGAGGCGATCCAGGAGAAGCTGGCCCGCCTGAAGACCCTGGGCGATGTCCTCGACCTGGCCATGGGCTTCGAGAAGGACTCGATCGTCCTGTTCTCGGAGCTGAAGGAGCTGGCGGCGCGGGGGAGCACCGCGGCGCTGGAAAAGGTCATCCGCGAGGAGATGGGCCACCTGAGGAAGATCGTCGCGATGAAGAGCGCCCTGGCGCGGCCGTAAGGCCGGCCGTGGGGCGCCTGGGGAGGAAAACATGACCGTGATGGAAGCCATCGAAGCCCGGCGCGCCTATCGTTCGCTGCAGGCGGCGGAGGCCGGCGAGGCGCTGGCCAGGGACCTGTCCCGCGCGGCGTCGCTGGCGGCGTCCTGCTTCAACCATCAGCCCTGGCGGTTCGTCTTCGCCTACGAACCGGTGGCACTGGAAAGGGTGAAGGGATCACTGAGCAAGGGCAACCGCTGGGCCCAGGCCGCCTCGCTGGTCATCGCCGCGTGCAGCCGCCGCGACCTGGACTGCCCGAACCCCGGGCGGGAGCTTTTCGCCTTCGACACCGGCATGGCCGCCGCCTTCTTGATCCTGCGCGCCACGGAATTGGGACTGGTCGCCCATCCCATCGCCGGCTACGACGAGGACAAGGTGCGGGAGGCGCTGGGCATCCCGGCCGACATGGCCGTCATCGCCCTGGTCATCGTCGGCCGTCACTTGCTGCCGGCCAGCGACCTGCTGAGCCCGGCCCAGAAGGAGGGAGAGGCGAAACGCCCCGAGCGCAAACCACTCGAGGAGATCATGCGCCTGAACCGCTTCTGAGCCGGCCCGGCGCGCCTAGTCCAGGCGCTGCAGGGCCTCGCGCGCCAGGCGGTCGGCGCGTTCGTTCCACTCGTCGCCCCGGTGCCCGGCCACCTTGTGGAAGGAAAGGCGGGGAAAGCGTTCCACCAGCGCCAGCAACCGCAGCCAGAGGTCCTTGTTCTCCACCGGCTTGCGGGCCGCGGTCAGCCAGCCGTTGCGCTGCCAGCGTTGGTACCATTTCTGCCGCAGGCAGTTGGCCAGGTAGGCGCTGTCGGTGTGGACCGCCACCGGCAGCTCGCGGTTGCGGACCGCCTCCAGCGCCTGGATGCAGGCCATGAGCTCCATGCGGTTGTTGCTGGTGTCGCGCTCGGCGCCGGAGATCTCCTTCGCCTTGCCGCGGAAGAGGAGGACCGCTCCCCAGCCGCCGCGGTTCTGCCGCTGCTGGTTGTTGCTGCAGGCGCCGTCGCAGTAGATGATGACCGTGTCGTTCATGGTGATGCGGAAAAGGGGATTATACCCCGCCGCGGCTCGGATGGCAACGTTCCTGCCTTGGGGCCTTTATGAACTCGGCATACGGCATACGGCTGACGGCATACGGCAACCGCACGATACGGTTCAGGGAAGCCAAAGGGAAGAGAGAGGGAAGAAGGAGGGAAGATAGGGTGGGAAAAGCCTGTTTTAGAACATCTTTCCCACTTTGCCTTCCCTCTGCTTTTCTCTCTGGCTTCCCTCCCTCTTCCCTGGAGCTCGATGGCCGTACGCCGATGCCGTGGATAGAGCTTATTCCGATCGACTAGCCGCCCGGACTTCGCTCAGGAATTTCCTGATCGGGCCCGGGGCTTGATTTTTGGGATTTATGCTATAATGGTTGCACGCTTCTGCGAGGAATTGGGGAAGGATGGCCAAAAAGATCGCGATCGTCGACGATGACCACATCATCCAGGAGTCCCTGCAGGAACTGCTCGGCGAAGCGGGCTATGCCGTTTCCGTGGCCGCCGACGGCGCCAGCGGCTTCGACCTGATCGACCGCGAGAAACCCGACCTGCTGCTGGCCGACATCCTGCTGCCGCGCCTTCACGGCATCGCCCTCTGCGAGAAGATCCGCGCCCGCGACGATTTCAAGGGCATGGCCATCATCCTCATGACCGGAGTCTACAAGGACGTCAACCTGCGCATGTACGTGCACAAGGGGCTGGCCGACGACTTCATCGAGAAGCCCTTCCGCGACAAGGACCTGCTGCTCAAGATCGAGCGCTTCATCGGCCCGGGCGAGGAAAAGGCGCTGGTCCAGCCGCCGGCGCAGGCCGTTCCCCAGCCGGACCGCCAGGAGCGCAAGACTCCCGGCCGCTCCGTGGCCAGCGAGCTGGACGACCTGGTCAGCTGGGCGCACGGCAAGAAGAAATAGGGCTTCCAAGGACTAGAGCTTGGCGTACGGCATACGGCGTAAGGCGTACGGCAAGAAAAAATGAACTATCCTGAGTTCGAGATTGGAATAGGGTTGATAGCTTAGGGCGCAAGGGAAGAAAGAGACGATCATGAAGTATTCGTGATCGTGATTGTGTTCACAACAACTGACGAATTCATAAGACGGTTGCGGTGCGAAGCCTGACCGGCTTAAGCGGTTCGATACACACAAGGATCGCCTTCCCCTACGCCTTACGCCATGAGCCTTACGCCAAGAGCCTAGCCGTCTTTCCTTTTATGGATCTCGTGGTCGCCGCCGTGCGCCATGTCGCGGCCGTGCGGCATCACGCCGGCGAGCAGCCGGGCGCACAATTCCGCCCCGCGCAGCGAGCCCGGCAGGTTGACGACCAGCGTCCGGCCCTTCATGCCGCTGTAGGCGCGGGAGAAGACGGCATGCGGGGTCTCGCGCAGCGATTCGCGGCGCAGCCACTCGCTCAGGCCGGGCACCTCGCGGTCGCACCAGCGGGCGCAGGTCTCGGGGGTGATGTCGCGCGGCGCCAGCCCGGTGCCGCCGGTGGTGAGGATGTAATCGCGGTCCAGGTGGCGCTGCAGCGCCGCCAGGAGCGCCCCGGGCTCGTCGGCCACCACCTCGACGGCGACGTCGATGCCGGGCAGTTCGCGCTCGAGCACCTCGCGGACGCGCGGCCCCGAGCGGTCGGGGTACTCACCGCGCGATGCCCGGTCCGATACGGTAATCACCGCTGCTCTGAGCATGGATCCTCCCGCCGCGGCGCACGCGGGCAAAGATGCCCTGGCGGGGCATGATGCAGTCGCCGGCGGCATAATAGATGGCACAGCGGCTGTGACACTCCTTGCCGATCTGGGTGATCTCCAGGAGCGCCTCGCCGATCTCGATGACCTCACCGACGCGGGCGCGGGTCCAGTCTACGCCGCGGGTGACGATGTTCTCCCCGAAGGCGCCGGGGGCCAGTTCCAGCCCCTTGGCGCGCATGGCGTCCACCGCCTCGCCGGCCAGGAGCGACACCTGGCGGTGCCAGGAGCCGGCGTGGGCGTCGCCCTCGACGCCGTGTTCCCGGCGCAGGACGATCTCCGCCACCTCGTGCTTCGCCACTCCCTTTTCTCCGGCCAGGCAGACCGCTTCAACCGAGAATTTCACGCTTGTGCTTCTCCAGCAGGGCGATGGCGCCGATGATCATGCCCTTGTCGACTGCCTTGCACATGTCGTACAGGGTGAGGGCGGCCACGCTGACCGCGGTCAGCGCCTCCATCTCCACCCCGGTCCGGCCCTCGCTCACGGCGCGGGCGGTGATCTCGACCCCGTCGTGCGCCAGCCGGA
>JAKLEC010000041.1 GCA_022711715.1 Acidobacteriota bacterium | reverse complement strand
GTGGCCAACGGCCGCGACGACCTGCTGGCCACCTGGGACGGCCAGGGGGTGTATTACAAGAACTCGAACACCGGCGCCTGGGTGAAGCTGGCTTCGCCGGCCACCCTGATCACCAACGGCGACCTGGACGGAGACTGCATTGACGACATCATCGGCATCTGGCCCACGCAGGGCGGGGTGTGGGTAAAATACTCCCAATCCGGCGCCTGGGCCAAGCTCTCCTCGACGGCGCGGCACATCGGCGCCGGGGACATGAACGGCGACGGCCGGGTGGAGCTGCTGGGGACGTGGGACGGCCAGGGGGTGTACTGGCGCAACAACACGACGGGCGCCTGGACCAAGCTGGCTTCGGCGGCGGCGCTGATCACGGCGGGGGACCTGGACAACGACGGCACCGACGACCTGATCGGCATCTGGCCCACGCAGGGCGGGGTGTGGGTGAAGTATTCGTCCAACGGCAGTTGGGCCATGCTGTCATCGACGGCGGTGGACATCGCCTCCGGGGATATGAACGGCGACGGCCGGGACGACCTGGTGGCGACGTGGGACGGCCAGGGCGTGTACTACAAGAACTCGGCCAATGGGGCGTGGGTGAAGCTGGCCTCGCCTGCGACGCAAGTGACGGCGGGGGACCTGGACGGCGACGGCACCGACGACGTGATCGGGATCTGGCCCAGCCAGGCGGGCGTATGGGTGAAGTACTCGCAGACGGGGAGCTGGGCCCTGCTGGGCTCGACGGCGCGGGACATCGGCGCGGGGAAAATGCGGGCGGCGAGCGGAACCGGCAGCGAGACCGAGGTGGCCGGACAGTGGGACAATGCTAACAGCTGCGGCCCGGATGCGTTGGCCGGTGATATTGACCGGTCTGAATATGGCCCCGGAGGGAGATATTTTGAATGCCTGCAAGGTGAGAATCTGGAACCTGGCGCAGCGAGGGATGCCGTTCACGTTTCCGGGCCGGGCGAGCCGGGGTTCACTTGCGCAGAGCAGGCCAATCTCGAGCCACCTCTGACGAATAACGCAACGCGTGAGGGCGATCCCTGGATGCAGTAGAAGTTATTTATTCAGCCTGACCGGATCATGGCGGCGGCCCCGGGACTCAGGTCCCGGGGCCTTGTTTTTTTAGCACGGGCAAGTGCTTGCGCATCATCCTCCAATATTACGTGGCCCCTTGATGGCTGTTGCCATCACCAGTACTTTCCCTGGTTTGGATCATTGCTGGTTCGGTGAGTCCCCAGCCGCCGACACGGTTGCCACTGATATTCTTTTCAAGGCTCATTGAAAGAAAAAAATTATAATAGTAAGATTCTACCTTTTGTTGTTTTCGCTCAACAGCGCGGTGCTTCGATCGCCGGCGACAAGGAGGATGTATGAAACAGGCAGGTGGAAGACTATCATTGGCTGGCGCGATCGTGCTGGCAGCAGCGGCGTTCCTCGCAGTTCCGGCCCACGGCGGCAGCGCAATGACGCAGAGGCGGATCACTCCAGCCACAAGCCCTGATGTCGCGCCGCAGCCCGGCTTCCGGCTCGACGAGGGCTTCGGCCGCCTCCCCCTCTATTTCATCCGCAACCAGGGGCAGGTCGATCCGCGGGCGAGCTTCTATGCCAAGACCGGCCGCTACACCCTCTGGCTTGGCGCCGACGGGCTGGTTTTCGATCGGATCAGAGCTGCTGCCGCGGAAGGCGAAAAACCCGTTTCCCCCGGCGGCCAAAGGCCCGAAATCCCCGGCCGTTTCCGCCGCGATGTCAGCCGCCTGGAATTCGTTGGGGCCAACCTGGATCCCCAGATCAGCGGCGAACGGGAACAGCCCTGCCGCGTGAACTACTTCATAGGCAACGACAGCTCGAAGTGGAAAACTGCCATCGCGACGTTCGCCGAGGTCCGCTATCGCAACCTTTACAAAAGCATCGATCTCCGGGTCTATGGCGCGGAGAGCCGGATCGAATACGACTGGGAAGTGCTGCCCGGCGGCGACCCGCGGGCGATCCGCTTCCACTACGCCGGCGTGAAACGGACGCGGATCACTCCGGCTGGCGACCTGCTGGTGGAGACCGCGACCGGCAAACTGACCCACAAGCGGCCGGCCGCCTACCAGGAGATCGAGGGCCGCCGGGTCGCGGTGGCAGCCGGGTTCAAGAAGCTCGGCAAGAACGAATACGGCTTCGAGACCGGCGGCTATGACCGGAGCCGGGCGCTCACCATCGATCCCCTGGTCTACGCCTCCTTCCTGGGCGGGAGCGACGAATCCGAAAAAGAGTATGGCTGGGCTGTAGCGCTCGACGGCAGCGGCAATGCCTACGTGACTGGCACTACGCAGGCCAGCGACTTTCCGGTCTCGGCCGGGGCTTATGACAGCACTCTGAACGGATCATCCGATGTCTTCATCACCAAGGTCAACGCTGCGGGGACGGCGATCGTTTTCTCCACCTTTCTCGGCGGAACCGGTGAGGATATAGGCCTGAGCATCGCGCTGAACACCAGCAACATGGTCTATGTCTCCGGCCAGACCGGGTCTTCCAGTTTCCCGACCACCGCCGGAGCGTACGACGCCTCCTTCAACGGCAGCATGGACGCCTTTGTCGCCAAGCTCACCGCCGACGGTTCGGGGCTGGCCTATGCCACGTACCTGGGCGGCAGCGCCCGCGACGAGGCGTGGGCCATCGCTCACAACGGCTCCAACTTGTTCGTGACCGGGAAGACGTTTTCTTCCGATTTCCCGGCCACCGCCGGCGCCTACGACACGAGCTTCAACGACGGCGAACAGGATGTTTTTGTCGCCAAGTTCAACGTGGGCGAAAGCGCCCTGGATTACTCAACCTTTATCGGGGGGAGCAGCTGGGACTGGGCGAACGGCATCGCCGTGGACGGCAGCGGCAATGCTTACGTAGCCGGCGCCACCTGGTCCGACGATTACCCGGTCACGGCAGGCGCTTTCGATGCGACGAGGAGCCATTCCGACGGCATCGTCACCAAGATCAACGCCTCAGGCTCGGCGCTGGTCTGGTCCACCTATCTTGGCGGTAGCGGCTACGGAGGGGCTTTCGGGATCCGGGTGGACGGCAGCAACTGCGCGACGGTCTGCGGCTACGAGGACGGGAGCGATTTTCCCGTCACCGCCGGCGCCTTCGACGAGAGCCACAACGGCGGCTATGACGCCTATGTCTGCAAGTTCAACGCCGCTGGGACGGCATTGCTCTATTCCACCTACCTGGGCGGGAACGGTGACGATAAGGTCGGCCAAAACCTCGCTCTCGGCGGCGACGGCAGCGCCTATATTGTGGGGTCGACAGCTTCAGCCGATTTTCCGGCCACCTCCGGCGCGCACGACTCAAGCTACAACGGTAACCAGGACGCTTTTGTTGCCCGGCTCACCGCCGACGGCTCGGGGCTGGCCTATGCCACGTTCCTGGGCGGGACCCTCGCCATGGACACAGGCAGGGCAATCGCCGTCAGCGGCGACGACTTCTGCTTGGTCGGGGAGACGGAGGATGCCGCCGATTTCCCGGTCACTTCCGCGTCTTTCGACACCGTCTACGACGGCCTCGGTGAAACCTTCGTGGCCAAGTTCAGCACCCGGGCCATTACCGTCATTTCACCCAACGGCGGAGAGAGTTACAACGCCGGCAGCAACCATGACATCTTCTGGAGCGCGAGCCCGGCCATCTCCTCGGTCATTATCTACGTCTCCACCGACAACGGCACCTCCTGGGGGCTGGCGGCCGCCAACGTCGCCAACGACGGCTTCGAGTACTGGATCGTCCCCGCCGTTTCCTCGGCAACCTGCCGGGTCAAGGTCTGCAACGCCGCCAATCCAGCCGAGTTCGACATCAGCAACGAGGTATTCACCATCGCCTCCTCCAGCGGCGAGACCATTTCGTCCCCGACCGTTCCCTCCGGCGCCAGTGCGGGCGAGGCCGGCGTCAGTTATTCGTTCACCACCGGGGGCGCCGTCTCCAGCCTGGGGCACAACCTGCGCTACATGTTCGACTGGGGCGACGGCACGAACTCGGGCTGGCTGGCCCAGGGCGTGACCTCGGCCACTCACAGTTGGAACGCCTCTGGCACCTACCCGGTAAGGGCCCTGGCGCGCTGCAGTTCGCACGTCATGATGTTCTCGCTGTGGTCGGACAGCCATGCAGTCGCCATCGGCGGCTGCGTGGCCAACGACCGCGACGACCTGCTGGCCACCTGGGACGGCCAGGGGGTTTACTACAAGGACTCGGACAGCGGCGCCTGGGTGAAGCTGGCCTCGCCGGCCACGCTGATCGCCAACGGCGACCTGGACGGGGACTGCATCGACGACATCATCGGCATCTGGCCCACGCAGGGCGGGGTGTGGGTGAAGTACTCGGCGAGCGGCGCCTGGGCCAAGCTCTCCACGACGGCGCGGCACATCGGCGCCGGGGACATGAACGGCGACGGCCGGGTGGAGCTGCTGGGGACGTGGGACGGCCAGGGGGTGTACTGGCGCGACAACGACACGGGCGCCTGGACCAAGCTGGCGTCGCCGGCGACGCTGATCACGTCGGGGGATCTGGACAACGACGGCACCGACGACCTGATCGGCATCTGGCCGAGCCAGGGCGGCGTCTGGGTGAAATACTCCTCCAGCGGCAGCTGGGCGAAGCTATCGACGACGGCGGTGGACATCGCCTCAGGGGACATGAACGGCGACGGCCGGGACGAGCTGCTGGCGACGTGGGACGGGCAGGGCGTGTACTACCGGACGGACGCCGGGGCGTGGGTGAAGATGGCCAGCCCAGCCACTCAAGTAACCGCGGGCGATTTGGACGGTGACGGCACCGACGACGTGATCGGGATCTGGCCCAGCCAGGCGGGCGTATGGGTGAAGTACTCGCAGACGGGGAGCTGGGCCCTGCTGGGCTCGACGGCGCGGGACATCGGCGCGGGCAGGATGCGGGCGGCGGGCGGAGCCGGCGGCGAGCCCGAGGCGGCCGCTCAGTGGGACAATGATAACAACTGCGGCCCGGATGCGTTGGCCGGCGGACTGGACCTCTCCGAATACGGCCCCGGAGGCAGGAGTTTCCACAGCGTAGACGGCGAGAACATGGAGCCCCGCGCAGCGAGTGATGCCGTTCACGTTCCCGGACCGGGCGAGCCGGGGTTCACCTGCGCAGAGCAGGCCAATCTTGAGCCCCGTCTGACGAGGAACGCAAAGCGCGAGAGCGATCCCGAAGTGCAATAAGAGCGAATTTTATCGGCCTGTACGGATCATAGCGAAGGCTCCGGAACCCAGGTTCCGGGACCTTCGCTTGTCTTGTACGCCTGGCGATTCACCGGATTTCGTGGGGGAACGGGGATTGTCATCCGATTGCATTACCATGAAGGCCGGCCATGAAAACCATAGGATTGCCGTCCTCACTCATAAACTCTCAGGGATTGGAGCTATCCCTATTGTTTCAGTTCGAGCATTATTTTACCATTGTAGCTTGTGCTTGAGGAGGTGGGGGATGGGGAAGGGTTTCCTCCTGCTCACGGTTGCGCTGCCATTTTCCCGGGCGGGATCCGCGGGAGAGGCGCAAAAAACAGCCGCGATGTAATGGGCATCCATGAGGGAACGCTGCTGGACCGGCCTGGAAGCACTGTCAGGCGCCGGATTTCAATGGACTCGTCGCTTGCCGCTGGCCACTCGGCACTCAACGATGATGTCCGGCGTGCGCGCGGCTTCCGGGATGCGCGTCAGGCGCCGGGACGCCGATGAAGTTCAACGCCACCGGGGAGACATCGGCCTTGGCCGGGGAAAGGAAGTGCAACGGTCGGCATGAGGGCATTCGCCGGCAAGCGGAACAGCTTCGTGTGCGGCCGCAAGAACGCCGCCGGCCGGGGCCGGATGCCGGCCCAGGCGAAGGCCAGGCTGTTTTCGGCGCGTTCGGAACCGTCGTCAGCAGACGGATCACGGCCGTCGCGTGCATGAAACGAGCCGTCGTGACGGGCATCCGGATTCATCTTGCGGCCATTCTCCTGCTGGCCGGCCTCTCCGGAACCGTCCCGCCTGACCTGCGCTTCGAGCATCTGACCGTGAACGATGGCCTTTCGGAAAATGCCGTGACCCTCGTGATTCAGGACCGCTCCGGGATTATCTGGATCGGCACCCACGACGGGCTCAACCGCTACGACGGCTATGATTTCACGGTGTACCGGAATGTCCCCGGCGACCCGGGCAGCCTGTCGGACAACGCCGTCGGCGCCCTGTGCGAGGACGCGCAGGGGATGATCTGGGTGGGCACGATTGGCGGCGGGCTGAACCGCCTCGATCCCTTTTCCGGAGCCTGCACGCGCTATGTCCATGACCCGCGGAACCCGCGCAGCCTGGGCGACAACGATGTCCGCCAGCTCCTTCCCGATGAAAAAGGCCGGATCTGGATCGTTCTCGGCGCTACCATCGACCGCCTGGATCCGCAAAGCAACGGGTTCATTCACGTCTTCCCGGAGAAGGGCACGCTCCATGAAGCCCCATCCGGGGAAATCTGGCTGGCCGTCCCGGGCGGGGAGCTGCATGCCTTCGACGAAGCGACCCAGCGCTTTATCCGTTTTCCCCTCTCGCTTCCCTCGCAGAGGAAACCCGGGGGGATCATCGGCTGGCATTTCGTGGCTCAGTCCGATATCCTGCTGGCCGTCCTGGGGAACGAACTGTTCCGCTTCGATCTGGCGAAAAGGGAGTGGCTGGATGCCGGCAGGCCCTTCCGGCTGCCTCCGGCCGTGAAGCCGGTGAATGGAGCGCTGGCAATCAATGGCCGCACCCTGCTGATCGCCACCCTGGGCGACGGCCTGTTCGAGATTGACGCCCGGGACCGGCGCGTCCGCCAATGGCAGTACTCGGCCAATGATCCGTCCAGCCTGGGCAACAACATCATCTATCATCTGTTCCAGGACCGCTCGGGGGTCGTTTGGATCAGCACCGAGGGGGGCGGCGTCAGCCTGATCCGGGGCGGCAAGCTGAAATTCCCCCTTTACCGGCACCGTTACGGAGACGGCGGCACCATCAGCGGCAACTACGTGACCGCAATCCACAAGGATGCCGCGGGGTTCCTCTGGATCGGCACGGGCGGGACGGGCTTGAACCGCGTCGACGAGGCGGGTTCCCGGGTGAGGGTGTACCGCCGGGATGCGCGGAGCCCCCATGTCCGCCTCAGCCACGATTACGTCACCTCGATCACGCCGGACGCCGATCCCGATCGCCTGTGGATCGGCACGTCGAGCGGGCTGAACCTCCTGGACAAGGCCACCGGGATCGCCACCGTGTACCGGCACGACCCGGCGAACCCTCTCTCCCTGATCCGGGACGACGTCGGCAATACGTTCCGCGACAGCCGCGGCGACCTGTGGGTGACCGCCAGCGTGTTTCTCGACCGGCGGCCGGCCGGCCGGGAGGAGTTCGTCCACTACCGCCATGACCCCGCCGTTCCCGGCTCGATCAGCCTGGGGCCGGGATACCCCATCTATGAGGACCGGGAGGGCGTCATCTGGATCGGTTCCTGGGCGGCCGGTCTCAACCGCTACAACCGCGGCCGCGACGACTTCTCCCACTTCGTGCACGACGAGCGCGATCCGCTCAGCCTGAGCCACGACCGCGTCTGGGCCATCCACGAGGACCGTCGCGGCCGGATGTGGATCGGCACGTGGGGAGGAGGATTGAACCTCTTTGACCGCAAGCGGGGCACTTTCAGGCGCTTCGACCAGCGTCATGGATTGGCCAGCAACGTGATCTACGGCATCCTGGAGGACGAGGGCGGCCGCCTGTGGATGAGCACCAACCGCGGGCTGTCCCGCTTCGACCCGCGCTCCGGAAGCTTCCGGAACTATGACGTCGACGACGGCCTGCAGAGCAACGAGTTCAACACGCGGGCATTCTTCCGGGACGCCGGCGGCAGGATGTATTTCGGCGGCATCAACGGCTACAACGCCTTTTTCCCCGGGGAGATCGCCGAAAATCCCCGTCCCCCGCCGCTGGCCATTACATCCTTCCGCATCGCGGGCCGGGAAAAGCGCTATGCCCGGTCCATCCAGGACATGGGCGAAATCAAGCTGGGCCACGGCCAGAACTTCCTTTCCTTCGCCTTCTCCGCCCTGGACTTCAACTGCCCGAAGAAGAACCGCTACCGCTACATCCTGGAGGGGCTTGAGAAGAGCTGGAATTCAGTTGATTCCCGCCAGCGCGTCGCCGACTACAGGGACCTCGACCCCGGCCGGTACGTCTTCCGGGTCACCGGCTCCAACAACGACGGCGTCTGGAATGAGCGGGGCCTGGCCGTCGCCTTCGTCATCGCGCCGCCGTTCTGGGGGACATGGTGGTTCCGGCTGCTGGCGCTGCTGGGGTTCGGCTACCTCTCCTACCTGTTCGTCGCCTTCATCCGCGGGCACCTCCGCCTGATCCATTTCTGGAGAAGCAGGAGCTACGTCGGCGGCTACAAGATCATCGAGCGCGTCGCCAGCGGGGGCATGGGCGTCGTCTACAAGGCGGTCAGCGCCGCGGACAAGTCCCGGATCGTCGCCCTGAAGGTCTTGCGCGAGGAGCAGGCCTTCGGCGAGGCGCAGAGACGGAGGTTCATCAACGAGGGAAAGATCATCGACAGCCTGGACCACCCCCACATCGTCAAGGTCCATCAGCGCGGCTGCCAGGGAAATGACCTGTTCATCGCCATGGAATTCCTGGAGGGCGTGACCCTGGAAGAACGGATCCGCCGGCAGGGGATCCTTCCCGCCGCCGAGGCCCTGGACGTCATGAGGCAGCTGGGGGAAACGGTCGCGGCGCTCCACGGGCAGGGCGTCATTCACCGGGACTTGAAGCCGGGCAACATCATGCTGGTCCGCGTGAACGGCCGGGAGAACTTCGTCAAGCTGCTGGATTTCGGCGTGGCGCGGACGGAGGGCATGACGCGCCTGACGAAATCGGGAATGCTCGTCGGCACGGTGGGCTACATCCCGCCCGAGCAGGTTTCCTCGGCTGAATTCGGCCTTCCCGGGGACATGTATTCCCTGGGGGTCATCTTCTACGAAATGGCCACCGGCCATCTCCCCTTCGCGGGCGAAACCACCCTGGAGGTGATGAAGCGCATACTGGCCGGGGATCCCCTCCCCCCCAGGGCCTTGAACCCGGATCTGGACGGCAGGCGCAACACCCTGATCCTGAGCCTGCTGAGCAAGGATCCCCGGCGGCGGCCTACGGCCGAGGGCTTTCTTCGCAGCCTCAGCGACCTGTCCTGATCACTCCCCGGCGCCTTCCGGTTTCCTGATCCCCAGCCGCTTCAGTTTTTCATGAAGGCCGCGATAAGTCATCCCCAGCTCGCGGGCGGTCCGGGACTTGTTCCAGCCGTTCTTCTCCAGCAGCCTCAGCAGCGCCTCCTCCTTCGTCCGCCCGTCCGGGCTCCCGGGAACGGCCTCCGCCTGCGGCCGGCGGGCCGCTGCTCCCAGGCGGATGCGCTCCGAGAGGAGATCGAAGCCGATGGTCGCCCCGTCGTCGGCCAGGTTGACGAGGCTGTTGACCTCGTTCTCCAGCTCGCGGACATTGCCGTCCCAGTCGTGCGCCTGCAGGGCCTCGTACGCCTTCACGGCATAGCCGCTGATCCTCTTTTCTGAGAGGCGGCAGAACTTCTCGGTGAAATGGTTGATCAGGATGGGAATGTCCTCTTTTCTCTCCCGCAGGGGCGGGATCTCGATGACGCGGTGCACGAGGCGGTAATAGAGGTCTTTGCGGAATTGTCCCGCCTCGACCAGTGCCCCCAGGTCCTTGTTGGTGATGGAGACGACCCGCAGGTCCACCTGGATGCGCTTGGAGCCGCCCAGCCGGTAGAACTCCTGCTCCTGCAGCGCCCGCAGCAGCTTGACCTGCAGGTCCGCCGACATGCTGCCGATCTCGTCCAGCACCAGCGTCCCTCCGGAGGAGATCTCCAGCTTGCCCTTCGTCTGCGCATAGGCGCCGGTGAAGGCCCCCTTCTCGTAGCCGAACAATTCCGACTCCAGCAGGTTCTCGGGGATGGCGGCGCAGTTGATGGCCACGAACTCGCCCTGGGCCCGCGGCGAATGCCGGTGAATGATGCGGGCGAACAGCTCCTTGCCGGTGCCGCTTTCGCCCTGGATCAGGATGAACAGGCCGCTCCGGGCGAATTTCCTCGCCTGCTCGATCAGCTGCTTCATGCGCATGCTGCCGGCGACCACGTCGACCTTCAGCAAATCGTCCACTGTCTCCTTCCCGGGGGCCGGGCGGGCTTCACCCAGGAGACCGGCAAGCAATTTCAATTCCTGTCCGAGCAGCGCGACGAAAGCGGATGTCTTTTTCTGGCGGTCCGCGGGGAGCTTGCCGGACAGGTACACCAGGGCCAGCTTCTCCCCGGCGCATTCGAAGCAGGTGGACTGGATGAAGCCCCGGCCGTCCTGCAGGCGCTGAAAAGGAAGGCTCTCACGGAAAATTCCCGGATGGTCGCCGACGACCTTCTTCAACGCCTCCAGGCTGCCGGGCGCTCCCTGCACCAGCATGCGGACCTGGAATTCGTCGCGGCCTTCCCCGATGACGGCGAAATCGCCCGCCGGCCCGAGCCCGGACAGGATCCGTGACAGACGCTCCGTGAAGCCGGAGAAATTGGGGCTGGCCATGCCCTCCTTCAATGCCGATTTCAGGATTTCCGCGTGCACGTCGCCGCTGGCCCGGGTCCTGGCCTGGCGGAACTTCCGCTCGTTGTCGCTGCGCATGTTGTGGAAGACCCCGTGCAGCTCCTTGGCCGTGGCGAATTCGTCGAGCCCTCCCTCCCTCAGGAAGAACTCCATCCGGCCGATGCTGAACGAGTCCCCGATGCGCAGCGTCGCCTTCGTGACCCTCTCCCCGGCCACGAAGATGCCGTTCGAGGAGTCCCGGTCACGCAGGGTGATCGATTCCGCCCCGACCTCAATGTCCAGGTGCTCCCGCGAGATGAATTCGTCGTCGATGACCAGGTGATTGGCGCCCCCCCGGCCGGCGGTCAGCCGCGGCTGGTCCAGGGGGAATTTCTTGACGAAGCCGTCGAGGTAGTACATGAGGTATTTCATCGCGCCCATTCTATCATTTTCATATGAAGCGAATAAAGCGGCTATGAACCGCCTTCATGCTTTTCCTATCGGCATGACCCGGAGACGTTCACCCCTGGATCGCGTCATGGGCATCATGATCTTGACCAGGCGCCTCAGGCCATGTAGGTTTCCGGGCGCATTTGTATCCGCGTTGTGTCCCCTGGCCGCCGCCTTCTCCGTCGGCCTTCAGGCCCTGGAGAGGCGATCGGGTCCGTCCGCTGCATATCGCCGCCACCGGGATACGGAGCACCCGGTTCCCTTGATTCCATGCGCAGCGGCCGCAAAAATCCCGTGGGCTGTCGTTTCCCGGGCTTCCCGTAGGGGAGCACTTTTGGGCCTGTGCTTTCGGGGCGGTTTCCCATTGATCATGGCCTTTGCCCTCGGGATTTCCCCGGCTGAAAAAGGAAATGCTCGTGCAGGCAGTTGCGAAGATTGTGGTTCCGCACGCCAACCCGTGCTCCAGCCCCGTTCATCGCGATCTGCTTTGGCACATGAATTGCTTTTTCAAACAAGGTGGAAGCGGATGGGAAGCGCCGACTTGGATCCATCCAGCCGGGGGGGCAATATGATAAAGCGAAATAGGATAAAAGGGGAAATCGCCCGGAAGGAATCGCCTGAATCCGGGTCGGAGGAGAAAGACCATAAGGCGCCGAAACTCCATAAAAAAAACAACAATAGGGGGAGCGTTATGAAAAAGACTTTTTTGTTGATTGGCATCGCCTTTTTCCTCCTGGCCCTGCCGGCCCGGGCCCAGATCAGCCTGCTGCGTGAGTTCGCCGGCGACCCCGCTGACGGTGAAGCTCCCAATGGCCCCCTGCTGGTTTCCGGATCGACTTTCTATGGCATGACCAGTTTGGGCGGCAGCAACGACCGGGGCACGGTGTTCAAGATGCAGAATGACGGCAGCGGCTTCACCGTGCTGCACAATTTCGACTGGGTGGCCGGCGACGGCTGTGCTCCTACCGGTTCGCTGGTCCTTTCCGGATCCACCCTCTACGGCATGACCCGAGCCGGCGGCGTCAGCAACACAGGTCCCGGCACGGTGTTCAAGGTCAATACCGACGGGACGGGTTTTGCCCTGCTGCACTGCTTCGTGGGCGGCGCCGATGACGGAGCGTATCCATGGGGGGACCTGCTCCTGTACGGCTCCACCCTTATCGGCATGACGGCCGGCGGCGGCGACTACAACGATGGCGTTGTGTTCAAGGTCAATACCGACGGGGCGGGCTTCACCCTGCTGCATGAATTCAAACAATATCCGGATGGAGCCTCACCGAATGGAGCCCTGATCCTGGCCGGTTCGACCCTTTATGGCATGGCCCCTGAAGGCGGCTCCGATTACAACAAAGGGACCGTCTTCAAGCTTCAGGTCGACGGCAGCGGCTTCACCGTGCTGCATTCTTTCGTCGGCGGCGGTGCCGACGGCGCGCTTCCTTGGGGATCCCTGGTCCTCGCAGACGGCTACCTGTACGGCATGACCAGCGAAGGCGGCGACCTCAACTACGGCACGGTCTTCAAGGTGAAGACCGACGGCACGGGATTTTCCCTGCTGCACGAATTCGCCGGCGGCACTTCCGACGGCCGCAGGCCGTTGGCGTCCCTGACGCTCTCCGGCTCCACCCTCTGCGGCATGACGCCGAACGGCGGCGACGGCGCCGTTTACGGCGGCACGGTTTTCAAGCTGCAGACCGACGGCAGCGGCTACGTGCTGCTGCACGAATTTCTCGGCGGCGCCGCTGACGGCGAATTACCACATGGAGACGTGGTCATTTCCGGCTCGACCCTATATGGCGTGGCTGAATCTGGCGGCGACAGCAACAAGGGGGTGGTTTTCTCGCTGCCGGTCACGGTCGACCCCTCTCTCACCCTCACCTCTCCCAGCGGCGGCGAAGCCTGGACCGTGGGCGAGAGCCATGACATTACCTGGACTTCCGGGGGCACGGTGGGCAACGTCCATATCGACTACTCCACCGACAACGGCGGCAGCTGGATATCCATGGCGACGAACGAGGCCAACGACGGCGTTTTTTCCTGGACCGTCCCCAACGCCCCATCGGCCTTGTGCCTGGTGCGGATCTATGAAACCGACGGCGCCCCGCTCGACGCCAGCAACTCCATGTTCACCATCCTGCCGCCCCCGTCCATCACCGTCGCCTCGCCCAACGGCGGCGAGGTCTGGACCGCGGGCGAGAACCGCGATGTCACCTGGACCTCCGCGGGCGCGGTGGGCGCCGTCCATATCGATTATTCCACCGACAGCGGCGGCAGCTGGACGTCCGTGGCGACGGACGAGGCCAACGACGGGGTTTTTTCCTGGGCCGTCCCCAACGCCCCGTCGGCCTTGTGCCTGGTGCGGGTTTATGAAGCCGACGGCGCCCCGCTCGACGCCAGCGACTCCGTGTTCACCATCCTGCCGCCTCCGTTCATCCTCCTCACATCGCCCAACGGCGGCGAGAGCTGGACGGCGGGGACCGCCCACGACGTCACCTGGACCTCCGGGGGCGTGGCGGGGAACGTCCACATCGACTACTCCACTAACAGCGGCGGCAGCTGGACATCCGTGACGACAAACGAGGCCAACGACGGCGTTTTTTCCTGGGCCGTCCCCAACGCCCCGTCGTCCTTGTGCCTGGTGCGGGTTTATGAAGCTGACGGCGCCCCGCTCGACGCCAGCGACTCCGTGTTCACCATCCTGCCGCCCCCGTCCGTCACCGTCACCTCGCCCAACGGCGGCGAGAGCTGGACGGCGGGGACCGCCCACGACATCACCTGGACCTCGGCCGGGATAACGGGCGGAGTCGACATCCTGTACAGCTTCGACGGCGGCGCGAACTGGACCTCGGTGGCGGCCAATACCGACAACGACGGGAGCTATTCCTGGACCGTTCCCGACACGCCGGCCGCCAACTGCTATGTGCAGGTGCTGGACCACGCCGACGGCACGCCCAATGACGGCAGCGATGCCGCCTTCACCATCGTCGCGGCGCCGGTGGAGACTGTATCGGCGCCCATGACCCCGACCGGCCCGGCCAGCGGCGACATCGGCGCCAGCTATAGTTATCAGACCGGTGACTCGACCTCCTCCCTGGGGCACGACGTGCAGTACCTGCTCGACTGGGGCGACGGGACGGATTCAGGCTGGCTGGCAGTGGGCACCACCTCGGCGTCCCACAGCTGGGCGGCTGCCGGCAGCTATAACGTCAAGGCCATGGCGCGCTGCGTCGAGCACACGACGGTGGAGTCGCTGTGGTCGGAGACGTACGCCGTCGCCATCGGCGGCTGCGTGGCCAACGACCGCGACGATCTGCTGGCCACCTGGGACGGCCAGGGGGTGTACTACAAGAACTCGAACACCGGCGCCTGGGTGAAGCTGGCGTCGCCAGCCACCCTGATCACTAACGGCGACCTGGACGGGGACTGCATCGACGACATCATCGGCATCTGGCCGACGCAGGGCGGGGTGTGGGTGAAGTACTCGGCGAGCGGCGCCTGGGCCAAGCTCTCCACGACGGCGCGGCACATCGGCGCCGGGGACATGAACGGCGACGGCCGGGTGGAGCTGCTGGGGACGTGGGACGGCCAGGGGGTGTACTGGCGCGACAACGACACG
>JAKLEC010000040.1 GCA_022711715.1 Acidobacteriota bacterium | reverse complement strand
CAGGACCAGGGTCTCCCCGCCCGACGCCCGCAGCGCGGCCAGGGCGGCGCGCGCCGCCCGCTCGCTTTCCTCGTCAGGGAGCGGATGGCCGGCCGCGATGGGCGTAATGACGCGGAAGGGGGATGGAACGCCGCGGGGCAGGGCCAGGACCCCGGAGGCGATCCGTTCGCCGAGCACCTCCTCGGCGGCCAGCCCCATTCCCGCCGCCGCCTTGCCCGCGCCCGCGATGACGATGCGGGGGAAGCGGCGCGGGTCGAAGGCGCCCGCGAGGTCGAGCCGGCGGAGCTCCGCGGAGACCAACCGGCGGGGATCGACGGCGGCCAGGGCGGCGCGGAATATCTCGAGGATCGCGGCCATTCTCCGGCCTGCCGCCGGCGGCGGATCAGAGCGGGCGGTTCAGTTCGTCGATGTCGGCCTGGATGCGGCGCTCGAGGATCTTGTCGAAGGAGAAGTCCTGGATGCCCATGTAGTAGAACGCCGACTCGATGAAGGCCGTCTCCGGGACCAGGCCGATCATCTCCACCTTGCGCACGCTCACGCCGTAGCGCCGGGCCTCGAAGCGCAGCATCTCCAGCGCGCGGTACATGGGCATGGCGCGGTAGTTGGCGATGGTCACCGTGATCTGCGCCGCGCGGTGCTCGCTGTCCAGGCCGGCGTAGGCATTGACGTGGGCCAGGCCGCCGCAGGCGTGCTGGATGGGCCAGGCGATGGCCTCGGCGACCGCCTCCTCGGGGGAGTCCAGGACGGCCTTGAAGGAGATCATGGGATAGCGGGCGCCGATGATGGTGGCGCCGGCCTCGGGCCGGAAGGCGGCGGGGCCGAAGTCGGGCTTCCAGCGCGGGTCCTGCAGCTTCTTTTCCAGGCCCTCGTACTCGCCCTCGCGGATGTTCTCGACGAAGCGGCGCATGGGGAAGCGCGCCGATTCGCCGTAGAGGTAGACGGGGATCTGGAACTCGGCGGCCACCTTCTCGGCGAAGGCCACCGACATGGCGACGGTCTCCTCGATCGTCGCCTCCTTCAGCGGCACGAAGGGGAAGACGTCGACGGCTCCCAGGCGCGGGTACTCGCCGCGGTGCTTGCGCATGTCGACCCGGGCCAAGGTCTCGCGGTACAGCAGCAGGCCGCCGGCGAAGATCGCCTCCTGGGGCCCGCTGAAGGAGAAGACGGTGCGGTTGCGCACGCTGTCGCGCGAGGTGTCCAGCATCACCAGGCCGCGGACCGCCTGCAGCTTCTCGACCAGCCCGGAGATGAACGCCTGGTCGCTGCCTTCCGAAATGTTCGGCACGACGGAGATGATCTTGCTCATGTTCTCCTCCTATGGGGATCTACAGGCTGGCCATGTCGGAACGGGCGATCTCGACCATCGCGTTCCCCTCGGCCACGTTGTCGCCCTTCTTGACGAATATCTTCTTGACGGTGCCGTCGGCGGTGGCCTGGATCTGGTTCTCCATCTTCATGGCCTCCATGACGACGATGTTCTGCCCGGCCTTGACCTTCTCGCCCTCGCGCACCTTGACGTCGATGATCAGCCCGGGCAGGGGCGCCTTGACGACGCTGGAGGCTTCGCCGCCGGGGACGGCGACGGGCGCGGCGGCGGGCGCGGGCGCGATGCCGGCGGCCGGGGCGGCCGCTGCCGCCGCCGGGCGGGCCTCGACGGCCGCCGCCGGGACGGGCATCAGCTTGGCCAGGCCGAGCTGCTTGAGGTCGACGCGGAACTCGCGGCCGTTGACCTGCAGCAGGGCGTAGTCGGCATTGATCTCGCCGAGCTCGACGCGGTATTCCTTCTGGTTGATGCTCAGCACGTACTCGTTCATTTTAGCGTACTCCTTGGTAGGGGCGGACCAGCAGCCGCCCGGTCTCGCTCCAGCCCTGCGGGGCGGCGCCGGCGCCGAAGGTGAAGCGCGCCCCCTGCAGGGACTGGAACATCTTCACCTCGACGGCGATCACCGCGGCGATGGCGGCGACGACCGCCGGATCGAGTTCCTCGGCAGGCGCCGCCTCCGCGGCCGCACTGGGCGCGGCGACGGGCTCCGCGGCACCCTCTTCTTTCTGCCGGCGCCCGGCCAGCCAGTCCTTCAGGCTCTTCTTGATGTCCACCTGGGCCTCCGGTTCACAGCGGGATGTTGCTGTGCTTCTTGGGCGGGTTGGCGTCGCGCTTGGCGGCCAGCATCTCCAGCGCCTTGACCAGGCGCAACCGCGTGCCGGCCGGCTCGATGACGTCGTCGATGTATCCCTTGCGCGCGGCGCTGTAGGGGTTGGCGAACAGGTCGCGGTACAGGTCCTTCAGCTCTTCCTTCTTTCGCCCCGCGTCCTCGGCCTTCTTCAGCTCCTCGCTGTAAATGATCTCCACGGCGCCGTCGGGGCCCATGACGGCGATCTCGGCGCTGGGCCAGGCCAGGTTGACGTCGCCGCGGATGTGCTTGGAGCTCATGACGCAGTAGGCGCCGCCGTAGGCCTTGCGCACGATCACCGTGATCTTGGGCACGGTGGCCTCGGCGAAGGCGAAGAGCAGCTTGGCGCCGTTGCGGATGATGCCGTTATACTCCTGGTTGGTGCCGGGCATGAAGCCGGGCACGTCCTCGAAGACCAGCAGCGGGATGTTGAAGGCGTCGCAGAAGCGGACGAAGCGCGCGGCCTTGATCGAGGCGGCGTTGTCCAGCACCCCGGCCATGACCTTGGGCTGGTTGGCCACCACCCCCACCGGCCGGCCGTTGAGGCGGGCGAAGCCGGTGATGATGTTGGCGGCGTACTGCGGCTGCGTCTCGAAAAAGTCGCGGTGGTCGACCACCCGGGTGATGATCTCCTTCATGTCGTAGGGCTGGTTGGGGTTGCCGGGGACGATCTCGTTCAGCTTCGCCTCCAGCCGGTCGACGGGGTCGCTGCCGGGCAGGACGGGCGGCGGGGCGGCGTTGTTCTGGGGCAGGAAGGAGAGCAGCCGGCGCAGCCCCTCGAAGCAGGCGTCCTCGCTGGCATACACCAGGTGGGCCACGCCGCTCTTGCTGGCATGCACGCCGCTGCCGCCGAGCTGCTCGGTGGTCACGTCCTCCTGGGTCACCTGCTTGACCACCTTGGGGCCGGTGAGGAACATGTAGGAGGTCTTCTCCACCATCATCACGAAGTCGGTGATGGCCGGCGAATAGACGGCACCGCCGGCGCAGGGGCCGAGGATCAGCGAGATCTGCGGCACGACGCCGGAATAGAGGACGTTGCGCAGGAAGATGTCGGCGTAGCCGGCCAGCGAGTCGACTCCCTCCTGGATGCGGGCGCCGCCCGAGTCGTTGATGCCGATCAGCGGCGCGCCGACCTTGGCCGCCGTCTCCATGACCTTGACGATCTTCTCGGCGTAAGCCTTGGAGAGCGAGCCGCCGAAGATGGTGAAGTCCTGGGAGAAGACGAAAACCAGCCGCCCCTGGATGGTGCCGTAGCCGGTGATGACGCCGTCGGTCGGCGGCTGGTTCTTCTGCATGTCGAAGTCGCCGCAGCGGTGGGTGACGAACAGGTCGAACTCCTCGAAGCTGCCGGGATCGAGGATCTTCTCGACGCGTTCCCTCGCCGTGTACTTGCCCTTCTCGTGCTGGGCGGCGATGCGTTTCTCGCCGCCGGCCAGCCGGGCCTTTTCCTTGCGCGTCACCAGGTCGAGCAGTTTTTTATCGAGCGCCATCGTGCCTCCGTATTGGGTGAAACCTTGCCTTGCGTCGGTCGGGCTTTTTCCAGAAGCTGTTGAAGGCCTCTAGCCCCGGCGCCGGGCGGGCGGCGGGCCTATCAGCCTGCATTCTAACATTTTTTCCCGGCCATGGCAATCGCGCTTCAATCCCCGCTGCCGCCGGCGGCGGCGGGGGCGGCCGGCGCGGGCTCGGAGCTGACCATCAGCGTCATCAGCCGGGTTTTGTTCCTGGCGCCGCGCAGCGTGCCTTCGCGGAAGTCGATGCTCCAGGAGGAGGCCGCCGCCTGGGAGTCGCCGGTCCAGGCCTCCGCCAGCCCGCTTCCGAAGGCCCCGTCCACGAAGCCCTGACCGGCGCCGCCGGGCGCCTGCAGCAGCGAGGCCGCCTCTTCGGCCGTCGGCAGCCGCCAGCTGCGCCGGCCGCCGTAGGCGATGCGGTTCAGCGAGGCGATCCACTCCAGCGACCGCTCCCGGTTCATGCGCACCGGGTTCTGCTGCCGCGTCCAGACCAGTCCGTTGTCGGCATCGACGATCAGGCGCACGCCCGCGACGGCCGTCTCTTCGTAGCGCCGGCGGGTGCCGCCGCCGGGATTCCGCGCCGCGTCGAACAGGTTGCGCGCCGCCAGCATGTCGCGGATCCCCGCCTCGTCCAGCGCGCGCGAGTCGCTCCGCAGCCGGGGCATGGGCGGCGGCGCGGCCGCGGCGGCGGGCGCGGCGGTCACGGCCGGTTGGCGCGGCGCGGCCCTGGCGACCGGTGCGGCCTTCGCCGGCGCGGTGCCGCGGAAGGCCTCCGGCGGCGGCGCGGGCGACGGGGACAACGGCGGCAGGTATCCGCGCCAGCGCAGGGAATCGTCTCGCGCCGGGTCCGGCAGCCCGGAGCGGTCCGGCGCCCCGCCGCGCCAGGCGAGGACGCGCACGACCAGGGCCAGGGCGGCGACGGCGACCACGCCGGCCAGATAGACGCGGGCGACGCGGACGAGCGTTTTTCGCCCCCTGGCGCCGGGCTGCCTGGCCGGGAGGGGCTTCGCCTTCCCGGCATCCCGGCGCGGGCGGGGGGGTGCGGGGGGCTGGGCCGCCGGCAGGCGGCCGGCGGGGGGCGCGGCTCCGCCTTCGTCCTTTCTTTCCAGAACGGGCGCAGCCGCCGTGTCCGGGGCGGCGGCGCCAGTCGCGCGCGTCCGGGCTTCGGCCGGCGGCGGGGGGGCGGCCGCGGCCCTGCTGGGCGCCTCGGCGGAAAGCTCCCGCTGCTGCAGCTTCAGCCACTCCTGCTTGGCGTAGGCGTCCCCCTTGTCCGCCGCCTTCTTGTACCAGCGCATGGCCTCGGCGTCGTCCTTCTCGACGAAGCGGCCGTCGCGGTACAGGTCGCCCATGGCGCTGTCGGCGGCCGTCCCCTCCTGGCGGAGCGACTTCTGCAGCCAGCGCATGGCCTTCTTGTGGTCGCGCTCGGTCCCCGTCCCGTCCCGGTACATGGCGCCCACGAGGCGCTGCGCCTCGACACATCCCAGCTCGGCCGCCTGCAGGGTGTACTCGAAGCTCCGGCGCAGGTCCTTTTCCACGCCCCGGCCCTGGCCGTACATGGCGGCGATCCGCAGGCGCGCCAGCGCGGCGCCCTCGGGATCGCCGGACTGCTCGGCCGCCTGCAGATAGCGGGAAAAAGCCTTGCGGTAGCTGCGCTCGAGCCCGACGCCGTTCAGGAAGAGGTCGCCGAGGCGGACCAGGCCGAGGGCGTTCTTCTGGGCCGCCGCCAGCTCGTACCAGCCCCGCGCCTGCTTGGGATCGGCCTCGACGCCGAGCCCGCGCTCGACCATGTGGCCCAAGTCGGCCTGCGCCCCGCCATCCCCCTGGTCCGCCGCCGCGCGCAGCCAGCTGAGCGCCTGCCGCACGTCGCGTTCGATCCCCTCGCCATGCAGCAGCATCCGTCCCAGCCGCGCCTGGCTGCGAACGTCACCCTGCTGCGCCGAGCGGCGGACCGTCTCCGGCGACTCCGTGCCGTTTCCTTCACCCTGCGCTTCGTTCACGTCCCCCTCCCGGACAAGCCCCTATAGTATCCTACTCTACAAAGGCAAAAGTAAAGGGCCGGCGGCGCCGCGGGCCGGCCCCGCCGCGTTGACAGGCGGCTGGGAAAGAGGTACGATGGGGCATCCCCGCGAGGAAAACCCCATGCAAGGACTTTTCATCGGGCTCACCGCCCTGACATGGAAGCAGCTGGTCATGATGGCCATCGGCGGCATCCTCATCTACCTGGCCATCCGCAAGGAGTACGAGCCCGCCCTGCTGCTGCCCATCGGCTTCGGCACCATCCTGGTCAACATCCCGTTCTCGTCGGTCCTCGACCAGGTCGAGGGCGGGGAGACCGTCGCCGGCGCGCTCTCCATTTTCTTCCGCGCCGGCATCCTGACCGAGATCTTTCCCCTGCTGATCTTCGTGGCCATCGGCGCCATGATCGACTTCAGCCCCCTGTTCCGCAAGCCGATGCTGCTGCTGTTCGGCGCCGCCGCCCAGTTCGGCATCTTCTTCACCATGATCGCCGCCACGCTGCTGGGCTTCGGCCTGAAGGAGGCGGCCGCGATCGGCATCATCGGCTCGGCCGACGGTCCCACCTCCATCTACGTGGCCAGCCGCTTCGCCCGCAACCTGCTGGGCCCCATCTCGGTGGCCGCCTATTCCTACATGGCCCTGGTGCCCATCATCCAGCCGCCGGTGATCAAGCTGCTGACCACGAAGGGCGAGCGCCGCATCCGCATGGACGGCAACCAGCGGCCGATCTCGCGAACCACCCTCATCCTCTTCCCCATCCTGGTCACGCTGCTGACCGGGTTCTTCGCGCCCACGGCCGTGGCCCTGATCGGCTTCCTGATGTTCGGCAACCTGGTGCGCGAGTGCGGTGTGCTGAAGAAGCTGTCGCTGGCCGCCCAGAACGAGCTGTCCAGCCTGGTCACCCTGCTGCTGGGCATCACCATCGCCTCGACCATGACCGCCGACCGTTTCCTGCAGCTCTCGACGCTGTTCATCATCGGCCTCGGTCTGGTGGCCTTCATCTTCGACACCGCCGGCGGCGTCCTCTTCGCCAAGTTCCTCAACCTGTTCCTGCGGCGCAAGGTGAACCCCATGGTCGGCGCCTCCGGCATCTCGGCCTTCCCCATGTCGGCCCGGGTGATCCACACCATGGGGCTGAAGGAGGACTCGAGCAACTACCTGCTGATGTACGCCGTCAGCGCCAACGTCTCGGGGCAGATCGGATCGGTTCTGGCCGGCGGCCTGATCCTGGCGCTGGTCCACTGAGGAGGGGCACCATGAGCGCAGCCGTTGTCCGCGTCCTGCGCATGGCCCTGGCCGTTACGGCCAAGGGCATGCTGGCCCTGTTCGCCTTCATGTTCCTGTTCTACGTCCTGCTGGTGGTGGTGGACAGGATCTTCCAGGCCCGGGACAAATAGATATTCGTAATTCGTAATTCGTGATTCGGAAGAGAAGGCAAAGGGGCGAGCTTTACGGTTACGAGTTACGGATCACGCCTTACGAATTGCGATAGCTGGCACGATCGATCTGTCGTAATTCGTAATTCGAAACAATCAAGGACGATCCCTGGCGGTTTTCCTGCGAATTACGAATTACGCCTTACGAATCACGATGGCGCGTTTCTAATCCGCCAAAGCCCTGTCCATCTCCTCGCGCACCTTGGCGACGGTCTCCAGCACCGACTGGCACATCTTGCGCGCCTGGGCGCGGGTCTCGCTGCGGAAGGGGGCGTCGGGCATCTCCTGGGTGTTGATCAGCACGTTGTAGAGGGCGCCCTCTGCGCACAGGGCGGCGGCCAGGCCGGCCACGCCGGCGTCGGAGAGCGAGTTGCGGTTGCCCTTCTTGGCCACGGCCAGGGCCAGCTCGGCGGCTGTGCGCGAGCGCTCCAGCACGGTGAAGGGCACCAGCGTCGCCCCCTTGGTCGCCGCGTCGATGGCCTCCTGGCGGGCCTTCTTCTCCTCGTCGCTCTTCTTGGGCATGGCGAAGGCGGCCATCAGCCGGTTGAAGGCCTCGGTGTCCTTGTCGATGGCCTCGATGAAGAAATCCTTCAGCGGCTGGGCCTTCTCGGCCACGATCTCCATCTCGGCGCGGACGTCCTCGTAGCCTTTCTTGGCGAAGGTGAGGTTGCCCACCATGGCGCTCAGGCCGGCCGACAGGGCGCCGTTGAGGGCGGCGATACTGCCGCCGCCGGGCGCGGGCGAGTCGGAGGCCAGCTCGGCGCAGAAGGCCGCCAGGTCCATGGCGGCCAGCGCTCCCTGGCGGCGGAAGCGGTATTCGATGATCTTGTGCTCGGACTTGAAGGGCGAGAGCTCGGCCAGTCCCAGGCTCTGCACGGCAACGCGCACCAGCTCCTTCTCGTCCACGCCGCGGCTGCAGCCCTGCTTGCGCAGGTAGTGCCGCCCCACCTGCAGCACGGCCTCCAGGGGGATGAGCCCGACCAGCTCGCTGCCGGTCACGCGCACGCCGAACTCGGCGGCGAGGCGTTCGGCCTCCTCGAAGACGCGGTAGAGCGGCGTGACGGTGTAGTTGAGCAGGTTGACCGAGATCTGCGCCATCTGGTACTCGGGGATGTACCAGCCGACGGCGCGCACGGCCTTGAGCGTGCCGGGGACGTTCTCCTTTTCCCCGGTCTCGGGGTTCTTCACCGTGTAGCCCTTCTCGCGCATGCGGTTGGCGATCTCCTTGGCCAGCTTGACGTTGCGCGTGTTGAGGTTGACGTTGTAGGCGATGAGGAACTCGCGGGCGCCGATGACGGTGGCGCCGGACCTGGCGTTGAAAGCGGCCCTGCCGAAGTCGGGCTTGTACGCCTTCTTCTTCAGCTTCTCGCCCAGGCCCTCGTACTCGCCCTCGCGCAGGTAGGCCAGGCTGCGGCGTTCCGGCGCGCTCGCCGCCTCCTCATACAGGTAGACGGGGATGCCCAGCTCGTCGCCCACGCGCTGGCCCAACCGGCGGGCGATCTCCACGCAGTCGGCCATGGTCACGCCCGACACGGGCACGAAGGGGCAGACGTCGGTGGCGCCCATGCGCGGATGCGCCCCCGTGTGGCGGGACATGTCGATCACCTCGGCGGCCCGGCGGATGGCCTGGAAAGCCGCCTCGGCCACCGCCTCCGGCTCGCCGGCGAAGGTGACGACGGTGCGGTTGGTGTCGCGGCCGGGATCGACGTCCAGCAGCTCGACGCCGGCGACCTTCTTGATCTCGTCGGTGATCTGGGCGATGACGGCCGGGTCGCGGCCTTCCGAAAAATTGGGGACGCACTCAACGATTCGCTTCATTCTTCATTCTCCTTGTTTTCCTGTGGCGCGCGCGCCAGGCCTGGATGCGCTCGTGGTCGCCCGAGAGCAGCACCTCCGGGACCTCGAGTCCGCGGTAGGAGCGCGGCTGGGTGTACTGCGGGAAGGCGACCTGGTCCTGCCGGTAGAACGAGTCGGACTGCACCGACTCGGGGTTGCCGACCACGCCGGGGAGCATGCGGCTGACCGCCTCCAGCAGCGCCTCGGCGGCCACCTCTCCGCCCATCAGCACGTACTCGCCCAGCGAGATCTCCTCGTCGACGCACTCGTCGATGAAGCGCTGGTCGACCCCCTCGTAGCGGCCGCAGACCAGGACCAGGTGCTCCAGGGCGGCCAGCTCCTTGACCCGGCGCTGGCTGAGGACCCGGCCGTAGGCCGAAAAGAGGATCACCCGGCCGGGTTGCCCGGCCTGCGCGTGCTCGACGGCGCGGAAGAGCGGATCGGGCATGAGCACCATGCCCGGGCCGCCGCTGAATGGGCGGTCGTCCACCTTGCGGTGCTTGTCGCGGCTGAAGGCGCGCAGGTCAAGGACGTCCACGTGCAGCAGCCCGTTGCGCACGGCCTTCTCCAGCAGGCCGTAGCCCAGGAAGCCCCGCAGCATGTCGGGGAAGATGGTGATGACCGAGGCCTTCATCGGTTCAGCTCCCGCAGCCCAGGGGGCGGGTCGATGACCAGGATGCGGGCCGGACGGTCGACGCGCACCACCAGTTCCGGGTGCCAGGGGACCAGGATGGTCCTGCCCGTGCCCTCCTCCGCGACCTCCAGCACCTGGTTCAGGGAAAAGCGCGGCTGCGACACCACGGTGCCCCAGCAGTCGCCCTGGCGGTCGAACACGCGGAAGCCGAGCAGGGCGGGGTCGTCGCCGGCGGCGGCCGGCGGCCCGTCGGCCCACAGCTCGCAGCCGACGAGGCGCAGGGCGTCGGGGATGCCGTCGACCCCGCTCAGGGAGAGAACGGCTTCGCCGGGGGACAAGGCGATCCCCTCGACGGTGTACGGTTGGACGCGCCGGCTCGAGCGCAGTTCGATCTGGCTTCCCGTCCGCGGCGCGGAGGCGCCGGGGGCCAGGCTGACGATCAATTCCCCCCTATTCCCCCTGGTGCGCGTAATCTTGCCGATCAGGAGCAATGACGCTCAATGGGGCTGCTGCTCGAAGCTCTCGATTATTTCCAAGTTGTAGCGCCGCCTCTGCTTCATGCCGGCGGCGGCCAGGATGGTGCGGATGGCGCGGGCGGTCCTCCCTTGCTTGCCGATCACCTTGCCCAGGTCGGATTGGTGAACGCGAAGCTCCAGGATCGTGGTCTGCTCGCCGTCGATCTGGGTCACCGAGACTTGGTCCGGATTGTCAACGAGAGATTTGCAGACGGTTTCCACGAGTTGTTTCACGTTGCCCTCCTTACTTTCCAGTATTTAGTTGCTTGACGAGAGATCGGACCGTCACGGAAGGTTGGGCTCCCTTGCGGATCCACTCGTTGTATTTCTCCATGTCGATCTTGATTCCGGCGGGCTTGGTCAGGGGGTTGTACTGGCCGAGCAGGTCGATGTATCTCGATTCCCTTGGCTTCTCCCGGTCCACGGCGACGACGCGGTAATGGGGCTTCTTTTTGCCACCGAATCTTGTCAGGCGGATGACAACCATGAATGACACTCCTAATTGAACTTGCGAAGCATCAATCTACCTTATTTTTCCGGCATTGTCAAATCTTTTGAGCAGCTTGCGGAAAAAGGGCTTCTTGAAATTTTTCTTCATCTCCAGGAAGCCCTTCAGCACCTGGTTGACCTCGGAAACCGGCCTTCCCGAGCCCCGGGCGATGCGCTGGCGGCGGCGGCCGTCGATGACACGCGGGTTCTCCCGCTCGCGGCGGGTCATGGACTCGATCACGGCCATGGTGTGGCGCAGGCGCTTGCCATCGAGCGCCCCCGCCGCCAGGCCGCCCTTGAGCCCCAGCCCGGGCAGCATACCCACGATCTCGTCCATGGGGCCCAGCTTCTCCATCTGCTTCAGCTGGGCCAGGAAGTCGTCCATGCCGAACTCGTTCTCCAGCATGCGCCGCGACAGGGCCTCGGCCTGCTTCTCGTCGAACTGCTTCTGCGCCTTCTCGATCAGGGTCAGCATGTCGCCCATGCCCAGGATGCGCGAGGCCAGGCGCCCGGGATGGAAGGGCTGCAGGTCGCCGGGCTTCTCGCCGCTGCCGACGAACTTGATCGGCTTGCCGGTGACGCTGACGATGGAGAGCGCGGCGCCGCCGCGGGCGTCGGCGTCGAGCTTGGTGAGCAGGATCGAGTCGATGCCGATCGTCGCGGCGAAGGCCTGGGCCGAGTTCACCGCGTCCTGGCCGGTCAGGGCGTCGGCGACGTAGATGGTTTCGGCCGGCTGCAGCGCCTCCTTGACCTGGCGCAACTCGGCCATCAGCTCGTCGTCGACGTGCAGGCGGCCGGCCGTGTCGGCGATGACGTAATCATAGCCGGTCTCGGCGGCGGCCCGGCGCACGTCCGCCGCCAGCGCCAGCAGGTCGTTGCCCGCGAGCGGAAAATAGGCGATGCCGCCCTCGCGGGCGATGGTCTCCAGCTGCTCGCCGGCGGCGAGGCGCTTCAGGTCGAAGGAGCAGAGCAGGCAGCTGCGCTCCAGCCCCTTCAAGTGCAGGGCCAGCTTGCCGGCGCTGGTGGTCTTGCCCGAGCCCTGCAGCCCCGCCAGCATGACCACCGTGGGCTTGACCGGGCTGCGGTTGAGCTCGCGGTTCTCGGAGCCCAGCATGGCGGTCAGCTCCTGCTGGACGATCTGGATCACCTGCTGGGTGGGATTGAGGCTGTCGTGGACCTCGCGGCCCAGCGACTTCTGGCGCACGTTCTCGACGAACTGCTTGACCACGCGGAAATTGACGTCGGCCTCCAGCAGCGCCAGGCGGATCTCGCGCAGCGCCTCGCGCATGTTCTCCTCGGTGACCTTCACCTCGCCGCGCAGGGTGCGCAGCACCTTGCCCAGGCGTTCGCTCAGGGTCTCCAGCATGGCGGTCTCACTCCGTCCGCAGCGGCGCCGCCGGGCGCCGCGCCAGGCGGCGCACGGGGTATGGGCCCAGGGCATTGCTCCACTGCTGGACAAGGACGCGGTTGAAGAAGCCCCAGGCGGCCAGGCCGTCGCTCGACTCGGGCTCGAGCAGCACCGGCACCAGGCGGGCCAGCGGCTGGTCGAGGCCGATGTAATGGGAGCCGGCCGGGATGTCCTCCTCCCCCTTCTCGTAGCGGCCCTTGAGCGCCAGCAGCGCATGGCCCTGGAACAGGGTTTTGCCGACCTCCAGCGCCTCGATGCGGAAGCTCTCGGCTTCGGCGCGGAACCCCTCCAGGACCCGCTCGACGCGGATGCCGTGCCGCCGGAGCAGGGCCAGCGCCTCCTCCTGGAAGGGAGGCAGCACGTAGCCGGCCGGCAACGGCAGGGTGCGCGTGGGCACGGCCAGGGCGAAGTAAGGCACCCGGTAGTCGCGCGGCACGTCGGTTTTCTTCATGACGAAGTCGCCGACCCAGGGGGGATACTTGGCGCGGTCCTCGGGCTGGATCGCCTCGCGCACGAACTCGTAGCTCCTGACGGTGACGTCGAACAGCTTCTCCAGCTTGAACTCGAGCGCGAAGGGCGCGGCGGCGAAGGCGGCGGCCGTCTCGCGGTCGGCGCGGCGCGCGATCCCGGCCATCACGCCGGCGTTCTCGGCGGCGAAGGCCAGGACCCGGGTGACGAAGGCCCGCGAGGCGAGCACGCGCGTCTTGAAATCGGCATAGGAATAGTTCTCGTCCAGGATGCTGAAGCGGTTGCGCAGGCCGACGTAGTTGGAGCCGTAGCGCGCCTCCAGGGCGTCGCTCTCCCAACCCTTCTCCGGATGCTCGCGGTCGGCGAAGTTGCCGTAGGGGACGCTGTCGAACCCGTCCTCCGACTTGAGCCCGCGGGCCACGGCCGGGAAGAGCTTCCGCCACATGAAGTCGGCCAGCGCCGGGTGGCCGTTGGCGTTGAGCAGGGTGGCATAGGTCACCGGCTCGCTGTGGTAGGAGCCGTTGGTGGTGTGCATGTCGACGGTCAGCAGCGGGTCCCAGGCGTTGAACAGGTCGACCAGCGCCCGCACCTCGGGCGACTCCAGCTTCATGTAGTCGCGGTTCAGGTCGAGGTTCTGGCCGTTGGCGCGCACGCCCGCCAGCTCGGGGCCAAGGTCGCGGCGGTTACGGCCCAGCTTGTCGTTGCCGTCCGCGTTTAAGATTGGGATGAAGAGTAGCACCAGGCGGTCGAGCAGGCCGGGGAAGCCGCCCCGCGCGAGGTCGCGGATGAGCATCAGCGACGCTTCCTTGCCCTCCACCTCGCCGGCATGGATGTTGGCCATGACCAGCACCGCGGGCTTTCCCGCCGAATGAAGCTCGCCGGGACGGGCGATCCCCTCCCGGCTCACGACCACCAGCGGGATCACCCGCCCCTCGGTGGAGACGGCGAGCGGCACCACCTTCACCTGGCCCGAAATCCCCTGGACCTGGTACAAGAAGCGCATGACGTCGCCGTACAGCGAGGTCCTCGCGTACCCGGAACTCTCGGCGACGGTCAGGGGATCATCGGCTCCCGCCAGCAGCAGGGGCATGGCCAGCACGGCCAGCAGGATGGACGTTCTCTTCATCGGGCCTCCAGGGCCCATTATAACCGAAGCCGGGCCGCAGGGCCAGGAGCCGGCCGATGTTCCGTTCCGCCCCCGGGGGCGGATCCGTCCGTTGCGGCGCCGGCCCGGGACCGGAAAACGGACGGCGGCGTTTTTCATTTTCATCCGGCATTCCGGGGGATCAGCAACGACAAACGGCCATGCTATTGGATTTTTAAGGAACAAACTATTTTTATCCTTTCGCTACGGCATACTTGACATTTTTTTTTCGGCTTTCTATACTAATACCCGCGACAACTGAAGATTTTTTGGAGGAAACCATGGAAAAGAAGCCTTACGCTCTCCCTCAACTGGGTTATGGCTATAATGCTTTGGAACCGTTCATCTCCGAAGCGCAGCTGCAATTGCACCACCAGAAGCATCACGCGGCCTATGTCAACGGCGCCAACGCCATCCTGGAGACGCTGGACAAGAACCGCCGGGAGGGGACCGACGGCGATGCCAAGGCGCTGGCCAAGGCCTTTTCCTTCAATGCCGCCGGCCATCTCCTCCATTCGCTGTTCTGGGAGAACCTGGCGCCGGCGGCCAAGACCACGCCCCAGCCGCAGGGCGCCATCGCCAAGGCGCTGGACGCCGAGTTCGGCTCCTTCGCGCGCTTCCGCAAGGAATTCTCCCAGACCGCCGTCACGGCGGAGGGATCGGGATGGGCCGCGCTGGTCTACTGCCGCCAGACCCAGCGCCCCCTGCTGATGCAGATCGAGAAGCACAACACCAACGTCATCCCCATGTTCCGCGTCCTGCTGGTGCTCGACGTCTGGGAGCACGCCTATTACCTGGACTACAAGAACGACCGCGCCAAGTTCGTCGAGGGCTTCTGGAACATCGTGAACTGGGCGGAAGTCGACACACGGCTCGAAGCCATCCTGAAACAATGAACGCCCTCATGGCCGGCAGGAAAAGAAGCCGGGGCGCGCCTCCCTGCGTGTATTACAAGTCGCCCATCGGTTTCCTGCGCATCTCCGGCAGCGAGAAATGGGTGCAGGCGGTCGAGTTCTGCGAGCAGCCGGGCCCGGAGAGCGACGGCGCTCCCGAGTGCCTGCGCAAGGCCCGCCTGCAGCTGGAGGAATATTTCCAGGGCAAGCGCCGCAAGTTCGAGGTGTCGCTGATGCTGCGCGGCACCCCGTTCCAGAAGCGCGTATGGGCGGCGCTGCGCAAGGTACCGTTCGGCCGCACCCTGTCCTACGGCGGCGTGGCCCGCGCTATCGGCAGCCCCTATTCCGGCCGCGCCGTGGGCGGGGCCAACCATCGCAACCCCGTGGCCATCATCGTGCCCTGCCACCGCGTCATCGGCCACAACGGCCGCCTCACCGGCTACGGCGGCGGACTCTGGCGCAAGCAGTGGCTGCTGGACCACGAAAAGAAGGTCGCCGGCCGCTGAGCGGCCTTTCCCGTACGTCTTGACTTTTTGCCGCCTCCCGCTACAATAAGCATCGGCAGGGCGCTTTTCAGCCTCGCGGCGCGCCCGGCGGAGGCGACATGATCCCCGACCAAGGAACGCTGGCCGAGACGGCACCGGTCAAGCTGCTGCTGTCGCTGCACGAACAGGAGCAGACCGGCATCCTCTACTTCCGCCAGAACGAGCTGCTGAAGGTATTCTATCTCAACCGCGGCCGGATCAGCTGGGCCATCTCCGCCGACGAGGCCGACCGCATCGATCATGTC
>JAKLEC010000004.1 GCA_022711715.1 Acidobacteriota bacterium | reverse complement strand
GCACGAACAGGAGCAGACCGGCATCCTCTACTTCCGCCAGAACGAGCTGCTGAAGGTATTCTATCTCAACCGCGGCCGGATCAGCTGGGCCATCTCCGCCGACGAGGCCGACCGCATCGATCATGTCTTGCTGGCCAAGAAGCTGATCGATCCCAATGCCCTCGCCCCCTACCAGGCCGGCAACAAGATCAGCGAGACGTTCGGCAAGATCCTGGTCGAGAACGGGGTCATCACCCTGGAGGTCCTGATCCAGGCCACGCGCGAGCAGGCCCGCCTCATCGCCATGAGCGTCCTGCGCTGGAGCACGGGCAACTACCAGCTCGTGCAGGAGCCGCCCCCCAATCGCATGGTGAGCCTGGACCTGGACATCCCCGTCATCGTCATCCAGTACATCCTGGGACAGATGGACGTGAACATCGTCTGGGAGGAGCTGGGCTCCATGGCGGGAGAGCTGCAGATGAATCCCGATCCCACCCAGAGGAGCCGCTATCCCCTCGACACCGAGATGCAGGGCGTGCTCTCGCGCTTCAGCCAGCCCCAGCGGCTGGAATCCGTTCTTCTCGACTATCCCGCCGAGGGGAAATACCGCATCCTGAAGATCCTTTATTTCTTCCTGCTGTCGGGATTGCTGACCAAAAAAGAAGCCGAGAAGCCGGCCGGCATCGACTTCGGGGAGCTGGACAGCATGTTCGGCCAGTCGCCGGCCGACGCCCCCGCCGAGGTCGACATCGAGATGCCGGCCATGATCGACGAAACGGCCATCCAGGACATCCCCCTGGCCGCGGTGCCGGAGATCGAGCCGCAGCAAGAGGCGGCGGCGGAGCGGGAACTGCCCGAGTTCCCCGACCTGCTGCCGCCGGAAACGGCCGCGGCGGCGACGGAGGACAAGGCGGAGATCGCGCCTGCGAAGCCGGAGCCGCGGCCGCGGCCGCATCCGGCCCCGTTCCAGAGGCCGGAGAAGGCGAAGTCGCGCCTGCCGAGCATGCCGCTGCTCACGATCCTGCTGGTGGCCGCCATCGCCGGCGCGTTCCTGTGGATCACCCGCGACGGCAAGCCGCGGGCGCCGGAGGCGGCGAAGGCGACGGCGACCCGCCAGGCGCCGCCCAAGGCGGCCCCCCCGGCGCAGGAGTCCGCGGCCGGGACTGCCGTCGCCGGCGAGAAAGAGAGCGCCGCCCGGGAAACCACCGAGCCCGGCTCCCTTCCTGACGCGGAGCAGAAGCCCGGCTCCGGTCCGAGCCGCACGGAGCTGCCGCCGGACACGCCAGCCGTCACCGCGGCCAACCCCCCGCCCGCTCCCTCCCGGGAAGGCGAAGCGGAGGCCGGCCGGCGCTTCGCCACCGGGAACTTCAAGGCGGCGGGCGACATCTGGCGCGGCATCATGCTGGAATCCGGCGTCAAGTTCAGCATCCTGCTGGAGATGGATTGCCTGAAGGCGTCGGTGCGCGCCGCCTACGGCCAGCTGGCCGACAAGGATGGCTTCTTCCTGCTCAACAAGACCAGCCGCGACGGCCGAGCCTGCTGGCTGGTGCTCTGGGGCCGTTACCGCACCGCCGATGAGGCGGCCCTGGGCATGGCCCTCGTGCCGGAGTACTTCAGGAAGCAGAGCAATCCGCCGTCCGTGCTGGAGCTTAGCCCTTACCTGAACTGAATGCCGAGCTCGGCGTACGGCTCACGGCGTACGGCATACGGTGTACGGCAACAGCACGATACGATCCAGGGTGACGAGGATGAGCCGCATCTAGTTCTCTCGTTATGCGTCATGCGTGATGCGGGATGAGAGACAGCAAGGGATCTGTCGTGATTCGTTATTCGAAACGGCAAGAGATCGGTTCATGCGTTTGCTAACACAAACACGAACACAAGGAAGCCGCTGAGCTTCCTGCTGACATCATCACTGACACTGGCACCGAGTTCTTCATGAATGCTGTTGCCGTCAACCGTACGCCGCGGCGGTCCGTCGAGGCCGCCGGCCGTACGCCAAGTACCTAGAGTACGATGTTCAATAGGTCTTCTAGTATGGATACCTTTGGATTCTCGATGATGCGCCCGATCTCGCTGCCGTCGCGGTACACGATGAAGGTGGGCACGCGCTCCACCCCCTTGCCCGCGACGTAATACTTCTGCTCCGGAGAGGCCTTGCGCTCCACCGCGAAATACTCGACCGCCAGCTCGGGGAGGTCCAGGAGGTCGACGATCTTCTTGAACACGGGGACGTGGTTGCGCGAGTCGCCGCACCAGAACGCGAAGTAGACCTCCAGGCGAGAGCCGCGGATCCGCTCGCGCAGGCTTGCGAGGAGAGCCGGATCGGGCTGGCAGCCGTCGTAGCCGCTCCGCCACTCGGGGTCGGCCAGGAGGGCGTCCCCGTCGACCGCCTGCTGCCCGAACAGCCCGCCGGAGAGAACGAGGACCAGCAGGATCCATGCGCAGCGCTTCATTCTTCCTCCTATGCGTGATAGACGATCCGCACCGTTCCTTTCTTGCCCAGGAATACCTGGTCGCCGTCTTGGAGCGGGCGTTCAGCGATCTTTTCCTCGCGGACATAGACGCCGTTGGTCGAGTTCAGGTCCTTGACGAAGACCTGGCCGCCGCGGGCGAAGACCTGGCAATGGAGCTTGGAGACGATCGGCTCCTGGATGACGACCAGGGCCTGGCCGGGGTCGCGGCCGATGGGCAGCGGGTTGTCGGTGACCAGGAAGGAGCTGATCACCTGGCCGTGGACCAGCACCTCAATCTTTCCGTGCAGGCCGGGGGAAGGGGCGGCAGGGCGCTCTGGCGGTTCCGCCTGCCCCTCGATCAGCGTGGCGGAGAAATCGTCGGCCGACCCGGCTCCGGGCTGCCCGGGGCGCAGCTCGGGAAAGGAGTCCTGGCGGCGGCGGCGCGCAAGCCAGAACAGCAGCGCGGCGACGACGGCCACGGCGACGACGGCCAGGAGCAGCGTGGCCTGGTTCTCCCGCCAAAAGCCGGCAAAGGAAAAGGCGGCGCAGGCGCGCCCGGCAGCGGGCGGCGCCGCGAGACGGTCTTGTTTCATCCTCCCTCCTCTAGCGAACGTGGCGATTGATGAAATCCACGAGGAATCGGCTCTTTTGCGCCCGGCGCAGCATGCCGGTCACCACGAAGCGTTCGCCGACCTCCTGGCCGCCGGCGCTGCCGGCGATGCGGATGGTCATGTCGTCGCCCAGCGTGAGCGGCTGGATGTTCCCGGCGCCGAGGGCGAAGCTGTGGCTGCCCAGGGAATCGGAGTTGAACAGGATGAGCTGCTTCTTGAACTTGAGCTGCCCGAAGCAGACGTCATCGACGCCGCCATGGACATGCCCGATCTCGAGGGTGACGGGCAGGTTGTCCTGCAGCGCCTGCGTCCAGAGGCGCTCGGCGATGGTGAATTGGCCGGCATGGAACTTGACCTTGCCCAGCAGGGGGTAGGCGCGGCGATCGACGTTGGCGCGCAGCAGGGCGTTGGCCAGGCGGTCGGCGGCCGGCAGGTTGCGCGATTCCAGCAGCGAGCGCAGCCGGACCAGGGAATCCTCCAGCCGGCCCAGGTTCTCTTCCGGCGGCACCTCCCGGGACGGAACGTCCGCCCGGCCGCCGGCAGGCACGGCCGGGGACGCGGCGGCGTTCCCTGGGTCGGGCAGGGCCATTTCCCTGGCAGCGCCCGCGCCGCCGGCCGGGGCCTTCTCCTCTTTCGCTTCAACCGGGGCCGTCCCCTCTGCCGGCGTCTCCGCGGTCGCTCCGGCGTCCGTTCCGCCGGCGGCCGGGGCGGCGGCGGGCGGCGGCGCGTCCTGGCCGGCAACGGGTCCCGGCGCGGCGGCAGCCGCGGATAGGGCCGGCCGGGCCTCGCTGAGCGCGGGCGCGGCGGCCGCTCCCTTCTCGTCCATTCCCTTCTTGCCCGACAGCAGGAGAAAGAGGACGATGCCGGCGGCCAGCAGCAGCAGGAAGGCCAGGCCCTTGAGCGGCGCCAGCAGCCAGCGCCGGCGGGAGGCGCCGGGCCTGTCGATCCTCTGGGTGACGCCGGGGGAACAGGCCATGCCGGCCCGCGTCAGCTCCAGGCGGATGCGGTTGAGCTCGTCGATCATCTCGCGGGCGCTCTGGAAGCGCTTTTCGACCTTCTTCTGCAGGGCGAGCAGGATGAAGCGCTCCAGCTTGATGCCGATCTCCGGGTTGTAGATGGAGGGCCGGGGGGGCGGAGTCTCCAGGTGGGCCTTCTGGATCTGGAACTCGGAGTTGGTGTCGGAGTCGAAAGGCACACGGCCGGTGAGCACCTCGTAGAAGGTGACCCCGAGGGAGTAGAGGTCGGTGCGAAAGTCGATGTCCTTGCCCAGGATCTGCTCGGGCGACGTGTACCAGGGGGTGCCGATCAGCATTCCGGTCTTGGTCAGCCCCTGGACGCCGAAGATCTTGGCGATGCCGAAGTCCGAGATTTTCACCTTGCCGTCGCGGCCGACCAGGATGTTGGCCGGCTTGATGTCGCGATGGATGACGTTGTGGGCGTGGGCGTAACGCAGCCCTTCCGCCACCTGGGTGATGATGTCGACGGCCTCGGCGGGATGGAGCTGCTTGCGCTCCTGCAGGATCTCCTTCAGGCTGCGGCCCTCGACGTATTCCATGGCGATGACGTACTCGTCCTCGATGCGGTTGAAGCTGAAGATGGTGACGATGCCGGGATGGTTGAGGCGCGCCTGGGTCATGGCCTCGATCTTGAAGCGCTCCATCAGCTGCTGGTTGTCCGCCAGCTGCGGATGCACGACTTTCAGGGCCACCTCGCGGTTGAGCATGGTATCGGTGGCGTAATAGATGGTGCCCATGCCGCCGTGGCCGATCTCGGCGCGGATGAGGAAGTTCCCGAGCCTTTCGCCGACCTTGATCATGGTTCGCAGACCAGGGAGAACAGCTGGTTGCCGTCGTCGACGACGAGCTTGCGGCCGTCGGCCAGATCGGCCATGACCTTGGCGGCGCGCAACTGGAAATTGCCTAGGGTATAGCGTCCTTTCGCCTGCTGGCGGTCGCCGGACCACTTGGCGCAGCCGTCGGCATAATAGGCGACCAGAGCGCCGGCGCCGGCGTACTCCAGCAGCAGCGGCTGCGGCGCCGCCGGCAGGGAGTACTCGCCGAGTCTCTCCACGCCGCCGGCAAGGCGGTAGAGGACGGCGCGCCCGGAGGCCGGATCATGGTGCAGCATGACCGTGCCGCCGGCCTGGGCCTGAAAGGCCAGGCGGCCGCCGGCGGCGACGGCCAGGCCGCCGATGGCCGCGGCCAGCCCCTCGGGCCTGCTCCAGTCGCGGATTCCGTAATAATGGCCCTGGTCGTGGAAGAGGAAAAAATCGTCGTCGATGTAGTCGGGGATCACGTCCCCCTCGAGGCCGGCGATGCGGTACAGGGACGTGCCGCCCGGCCGGCTCTCCCGGGAATTCACCTGACCGTCATGGCGGATGCGCAGCAGCGGCCGCGCCATCCCTTGGCGCATGAGCACATAGCCGGGATCGCGGGTCGCCTCGCGCCGCAGCAGGAAAACGCCGGCGCCGCGGCTGGGGACGACCTGCTCGCCCGCCGCCAGCTCGATGGAAAGCAGGCCGGCGGTGTCCAGGTCGTACACGGAAAGGCGGCCGGCGCGCACGGCATACAGCTTGCGCGCGCTCAGGAAACGGCAGTCGGCGGCGGTCACCCCCAGGCCGTTCAGGCGCGCGGAGCCGATCTCGCCGAGGCGCGGCGTCCAGACCCGCGGCGGCGGCGGAGCCGGGACCGCCAGGGCGCCGGCGGCGGCGCCGTTGCCGTTTTCGCCGCCCGGGGAGAGGAAGAGGCGGTAGGCCAGGACGGCGAGCAGGGCGAAGAGCAGCAGCGCCGCCGTCCCCTTGGCCACCTTGCGCCGCGGCCGGCCGATGCGGATGGGCTTGGTCTTCTCCAGCGTCTCCAGCGTGCCCAGGCGGATCACCTGCACGGTGATGTTGTCGGCGCCGCCGTGGTCGTTGGCCAGGCGCACCAGCTCCTCGGCGGCCTCCTGGGGGTAGCCGCCCATGGCGACGTTCATCAGCGTGTCGTCGTCCACCATGTTGCTCAGGCCGTCGGAGCACATGACCAGGGCGTCGCCGTCCTCGAGGAGGATGTCGTTCACGATCTCCGGGGTGAAGCTTTCGCGGGCGCCCAGCGACATGTACAGGACGTTCTTCTGCGGGTGGTCGCGGGCTTCGTCGGCGGAGATTCTCCCCTCCTCGACCAGCTTCTCCACGAAGGAATGGTCGGTGGTGAGGCGCTTGATGCGGTTGCGGCGGACCAGGTAGACGCGCGAGTCGCCGACATGGGCGATGAAGGCCTTCATGCCGGCGATGACCACGGCCGAGAAGGTCGTGCCCATGCCGCGTTTCTCGACGTCGGCGGCAGCCTTGCGGAACACCACCAGGTTGGCCCGGCGCACCGACTGGTCGATGGCGGCGGCCACGGCCGCCCCCTTCTTCCTCAGCCCGCGGTAGTGGTCGAGGAACGACTCCGAGGCCAGCTTGGAGGCGATGTCGCCGGCCTGATGGCCGCCCATGCCGTCGGCGACGACGAACAGGTACTCGTTGTCGGAGATCTTTTCGCTGAGAAAATAATCCTCGTTGGCGGCGCGGACGCGGCCGATGTCGCTCTTGGCGAAGAAATGGATGTTCATCCGGGACGGGTGATGCGGCTGCGCCGGCCCGCGGCCGGCATTTCCCGCCGCGGCCAGGCGGCCGCCCGGGCTGAACTCGTCATGGCCTGCCTCCGCCATTTCCTTAACACAACACCATTTCTTTGTCAAACCCAGGCGCTGGGCGGATCTTCAGGCCGCGCCGGAGCCGGGAACGGCCTTGGCCAGGGCGGCGGCGACCAGCTCCTGGTAGCGCTCCGGCGCGTAGTGGCGGCGGCAGAACTCCCGGGCGCGGCCGGCGGCGGCCCGACCCTCGGGGCCGGCGGCACGGGCAATGGCGGCGGCGAAGGCCGCGGGCTCGGGCGGGGCCAGCACGGCGATGTCGGGAGTGAGGGTCTGGGTGTGGGTGGGCAGGTCGGTGGCCACCACCGGCTTGCCGCTGGCCAGGTAGGAGTACACCTTCAGGGGGATGTTCGTCCCTCGCGAGCGCGGCGATGCCAGGACGTCGGCCGCCTGCAGCAGGGCCGGCATCTCGGCGGCGGGCTGCCGGCCGAGGAGGACGACCCGCTCCTGCAGGCCGCGGCCGGCCAGCGAGCGGCGGAGGTCCTCCACCTGCTGCGGGTCGCCGCCGGCCAGCACCAGGCGGTACTCGTCGCCCAGCCGCTCCATGCTGTCGAGGAGCAGCGGGATGCCCTGGTAGGCCTCCAGCGTGCCGGCATAGAGGACGACACGCTCGCCGCCGGGAGCGAACCGCCCGCGCAGGGCGCGGACCTTCGCCTCGTCCAGGCAGGCGGGGCGGTCGTCCATGAAGTTCTCGATCAGGGTCAGCTTGGCGGGATCGGTGACGGCGGCGGCATGGTCGTACAGCGCGCGGCAGATGACGATGACCGAGCGGGCGTTGCGCAGCGCGACCTTCTCGAAGAAACGGAAGAGGCCGGCGAGCAGCCGCGAGCGGCTGAACTGGAAGTTGTCCATCTGCTGCGCCAGCGAGGAGTGCATGTCGTACAGGTGCGGCATGCGGGTCAACTTCTGGATGGCCACGGCCATCAGGCTTCCCTCCTCGTGGCTGTGGACCAGGTCGTAGCCCCCGCGCAGCCCCCGTCCCAGGGCCTTGAAAAACAGGAAGAGATCGAGGAGCAGCTTGGCCGCCGAAGGGCCCGTCCTGACCGCGCGGATGCCGGGCGGGCGCCAGCTGCGGAAGATGCGCAGCCCGGGGATGTCGCGGTCGGCGCCGAAGGGATAGGTGACCAGGTCGACCTGGTGGCCGAGCGCCGCCAGCGCCCGGATGCGGAAGTACTCGGAAAAGGGCGTGCCCCTGGGCTCGAAGAAGGGCTCCGGGGCGATCATCAGGATCTTCAACGATCGAACCCGATGCGCTCGCGGATGACGTACTCGTTCTTGTCCAGACCCTCGTGGTAGATGCGCGAGAGCATCTCCGCCAGCAGGCCCAGCGAGATGGCCTGGAAGCCGAGGAAGAACATCAGCAGCGTGAAGAAGAGCAGCGGCCGGCCGGCGATGGCCTGGTGCATGACGAACTTCTCGTAGCTGAGGTAGAGGCCGCTGACCAGGCCGGCCAGGAACATCAGCAGGCCGGCGCCGCCGAACACCTGCAGCGGCCGGTGCGAGTAGGTCAGCAGGAACTTGATGGAGATCACGTCGAGGATGACCCGGAAGGTGCGCCCCAGCCCGTACTTGGAGCGGCCGAAGCGGCGCTCGCGGTGGTGCACGACGATCTCGGTGGAGCGGATGCCCATGCGCGAGGCGATGGCCGGGATGTAGCGGTGCATCTCGCCGTAGAGCTTCAGGTTCTTGACCACCTCGCCGCGGAAGCCGCGCAGGGTGCAGCCGTAGTCGTGCAGGTGGACGCCGGTGATCCAGGAGACCAGCCTGTTGCCGAAGAAGGAGGGCAGGCGGCGCGTGAGCCACTTGTCGCGGCGGTCGCGGCGCCAGCCGTTGACGATGTCGTAGCCCTCGAGGACCTTGTCCACGACGCGCGGGATGTCGGCCGGGTCGTTCTGCAGGTCGGCGTCCATGGCCACCACCACCTCGCCGCGACTGTTCTCGAAGCCGGCCGAGATGGCGGCGCTCTGCCCGAAGTTCTTGCGGAACTGGATGATGCGCACACGCGCGTCGCGCTCGTGGAGCTGCTTCAGCGCCGCCAGCGAGCCGTCGCCGCTGCCGTCGTCGACGAAGATGATCTCGTACTCCTCGGGGCGGCCGGCGACGGCGGCGGCGATCTCCCCGTGCAGCAGGGCGACGTTCTCGGCCTCGTTGTAGACGGGGATGACGATGGAAACCAGGGTCTTGCTCATTGCCATATTTTTAGCACAGATGCCGCCGTTTTACAAGATAAGCGTGACGCGTGACGCGTCACGACAGGTCGTTCCCACGCGGCTCCTCGTCACGCGTTACGCGTCACGCGTCACGATCGATCGGTTGATCTGATTGACTTTGCCGCCGACTTGGGCTATCATAGCGGATTAAGAGATCCGGTTTTCGCGAGGGCGAGAAAGGAACCCAAACCAGCGCGCGTCCGTTCCCGGCCATACTCCCGCCCCCTCAATGAATATGGAACCTGAGGTAAATAAAACATCATGACATTCGAAGAACTGCAACTCGATCCCCGGCTGCTGCAGGGGATCCGGGACATGGGCTTCACCGCCCTGACCCCGGTCCAGGAAAAGACACTGGTCCACTCCCTGGCCGGCACCGACGTGGCCGTGCAATCGCAGACCGGCACCGGCAAGACCGCCGCCTTCCTGATCACCATCTTCCAGCGCCAGCTGGCGGTGGCCGCCGCCTGGCGCCGGGCGCTGATCGTCGCCCCCACCCGCGAGCTGGCCGTGCAGATCGAGGAGGAGGCCAGGAACATCGGCCGCCATCTCAACGTGCGCACCGGCTGCTTCTACGGCGGTGTCGGCTACAACCGCCAGGAGGCGGCGCTGAAGCGCGGCGTGGACATCATGGTCGGCACGCCCGGCCGCCTGCTCGACCTGGAGCAGAAGGGCACGCTGAGCATGAAGGGCATCGGCTTCCTGGTCATCGACGAGGCCGACCGCCTGTTCGACATGGGCTTCCTGCCCGACATCCGCCGCATCCTGCGCCGCGTCCCGGCGGTGGAGTACCGCCAGACCATGCTGTTCAGCGCCACCCTGTCGGGCCCGGTGCTGGGGATCGCCCGCGAGCACATGAACAACCCGGAGCGCGTCGCCATCACACCGGAAAAGATCACCGTCGACGCCGTCAACCAGGAGCTCTACCACGTGGGCAGCCAGGAGAAGGTCAGCCTGCTGCTGGGCATCCTCAAGCGCGACCGGCCGCGCAGCGTCCTGATCTTCACCAACATGAAGCGCGACGCCGAGCGCCTGAGCCGGCGCCTGGCGGCCAACGGCCACGAAAACGAGTTCCTCACCGGCGACCTGGCCCAGAGCAAGCGCCAGCAGGTCATCGACGACTTCAAGTCCGGCAAGGAGAAGATCGTGGTGGCCACCGACGTCGCCGCCCGCGGCCTGCACATCGAGGACCTGGACATGGTGGTCAACTACGACGTGCCCAACGAGAGCGAGAGCTACGTCCACCGCATCGGCCGCACCGCCCGCGCCGGCAAGAGCGGCAAGGCGGTCACCCTGTCCTGCGAGAAGTACGCCCAGAACCTGGACGGCATCCAGGAGCTGATCCACGGCCGGATCCCCGTCATCTTCCCCGAGGACGATTTGTTCCTGCCCGACCAGAGCCGCCACCTCACTTTCCATGACCGGCGCGAGCACGGCGACCGCGGCGGGCATGGCCGCGGCGGCCGTCCCGGCGCCGGCAGGCCCCACGGCGGCCGCCCGCGCCCCGGCGGCCCGCGCATGCGCTCGGGCGGCCCGCGCCCGCGCTCCCGGCACTGACCCCCCCCGCCATGACCCCGTCCCAGGAGGAATGACATGTCCCAGCCCGAGGGCAAGCAGATCATCTTCTCGATGGCCAACGTCAGCCGCGTCCACCCGCCGCACCGCCAGGTGCTGAAGGACATCTCCCTTTCCTTCTACTACGGCGCCAAGATCGGCGTCATCGGCCTCAACGGCGCCGGCAAGTCCAGCCTGCTGAAGATCATCGCCGGCATCGACAAGGACTTCCAGGGCGAGGTCATCCCGGCGCGCGACTACACCCTGGGCTTCCTGGAGCAGGAGCCGCGCCTCGACCCGGAGAAGACCGTCAAGCAGGTCATCTCCGAGGCGGTGCAGCCCGTCCTCGACAAGCTGGCCGAGTTCGACAAGGTCAACGAGGGCTTCGCCGACCCGGACCTGGGCGGCGCCGACATGGAGAAGCTGGTCGCCCGCCAGGCCGCCATCCAGGAGAAGCTCGACGAGATGGACGCCTGGAACCTCGACGCCCGCCTGGAGACGGCCATGGACGCGCTGCGCTGCCCGCCCGGCGATTCCCTGACCGCCAACCTCTCCGGCGGCGAGAAGCGGCGCGTGGCCCTGTGCCGCCTGCTGCTGCAGGAGCCCGACATCCTCCTCCTCGACGAGCCGACCAACCATCTCGACGCCGAGTCGGTGCAGTGGCTGGAGCACCACCTGCAGCAGTACAAGGGGACGGTCATCGCCGTCACCCATGACCGCTACTTCCTGGACAACGCTGCCCAGTGGATCCTGGAGCTCGACCGCGGCGAGGGCATCCCCTGGAAGGGCAACTACTCCTCCTGGCTGGAGCAGAAGCAGCAGCGGCTGGCCAACGAGGCCAAGTCGTCGGAGCGCCAGCAGCGCCAGCTCGAGCGCGAGCTGGAATGGGTGCGCATGTCGCCCCGCGCCCGCCAGGCCAAAGGCAAGGCGCGCCTCAGTAGCTACGAGAAACTGCTGGCCGCCGACAAGGCGGTGCGCATCGAGGAGGCGCGCATCTACATCCCCTCGGGCCCGCGCCTGGGGGAACTGGTCATCGAGGCCAGCGGCATCGCCAAGTCCTACGGCGACAAGCTGTTGTTCGAGAACCTGTCGTTCAGCCTCCCCCGCGCCGGCATCGTCGGCGTCATCGGCCCCAACGGCGCCGGCAAGACCACCCTCTTCCGGCTGCTCACCGGCCAGGAGCGGCCCGACAGCGGCGGCATCCGCCTGGGCGAGACGGTCAAGCTGGCCTACGCCGATCAGGAGCGGCTGGCCATCGACCCCGAGAAGCCGGTCTGGGAGGCGATCTCCGACGGCCAGGAGAGCTTCATGCTCGGCGGCAAGCAGGTCAGCGCCCGCGCCTACGCCTCCTGGTTCAACTTCACCGGCGGCGACCAGCAGAAGAAGGCGGGCGTCCTCTCGGGCGGCGAGCGCAACCGCCTGCACCTGGCGCGCATCGTCAAGGCCGAGGCCAACGTGCTGCTTCTCGACGAGCCGACCAACGACCTTGACGTCAACACCCTGCGTGCCCTGGAGGACGCTCTCGATGACTTCGCCGGCTGCGCCGTGGTCATCTCCCACGACCGCTGGTTCCTCGACCGCATCGCCACCCACATCCTGGCCTTCGAGGGCGAGAGCCGCGTCACCTGGTTCGAGGGCAACTACTCCGACTACGAGGCCGACCGCCGCAAGCGGCTGGGCCACGAGGCCGACAGCCCGCACCGCATCCACTACCGCAAGCTCAAGCTCGGCTGAGCACCGCGCCCGTCGCCATCGGTCCTGTGCGGGGCCGCTGGCGCGGCGTCCGTTCTCCGGGGCAGGGAGCGTCGCCCCCGCAGCGGGCAAGCGGCTGCAGGCCCCGCAGGCCGGACTCGATCCCTTCGGCCGTCAGGCCGGAGAAACGCACGACCATCACCGGCGGCCCGTGGGCGCCGATGAGGCCGCCGGCGGCCATCGCCAGGCCGCCGATCTTCAGGGCCATGACAACGGCCCCCGCCTGCTCTCCGCCGTCTCCGTCGTGGGCCGTGCCGCACAGGACGGCGCCCGCCGCCGCCCCGACCAAGGCGCCGAAGGCCACTCCCGCCAGCCAGCGCGGCTTTTTCAGGATGCGCACCTCGTCGACGTCCCGGGCGTCCAGCACGGCCCCGCTGTCCCGCTGCCGGTCGTGAACGACCAGCATGTTGTTGCGGACGGACAGGAGCTCGCCGCGAATCCGGGCGCCGTCGATCATCCACACCTCCACCGTCGCTCCCCGCCGCCGCGCCGCCAGCAGCGGGAATGACGCGAGAAGCAGAATGAGCGGGATGACGGTCGTTGTGCCGTCATGCCGCTCATGCCTACCAGGCTCGTGTCTCCGATTCATGGCACCTCTCACGATCCCGAGTGCCCGGCACATCACAGTTCCACGCTGAGGAGGCGCACGTCACAGCGCCACGCAGCGCCGGCCTTGAAACCGGGGGTGCGGACCGGGTGGACCGCGAAGCCGGGCATCCCCAGCCCGAGCCTGCCTCCGGCCAAGCGTACGAGCCCGCTGTCGCCGCGAATTGCGCGCCCGCTCCACGAGCGGCCATGAAGGATGGCGGCGCCCAGCGGCGGCAGGACCACGAAGGGAATGAGGGCCGCCAGCCCGAGGTCGTCCGTGCCGCCCAGGACCGACAGGGCGGTGACGGCGGCGAGCTCTCCGGCCACGGCGCCCAGTACGGCCATCCCCAGGCCGCCGCGCCGCGCCGCGGCCCAATGGACCGCCAGGGAACTGCCGATCACGGAGCCGGCCAGGGCGCCGATGGCCGCGGGCGGCAGCGCTCCGTGTTCATCACGGCTCATCCTCGCCCCCAGGAGCCCGCCGGCAATGCCGCCGAGGACGTTGCCGAAGACGCCGACCACCACCACTCCCGGTTCATAGCCGTCCCCGCGGGAGAACGCCGGCGCAGTCGCCAGCCCCATCACGATGAGCGATATCACGGCTCGTTTCATTGCGCCTCCTGTGCGGGCCCCGCCCGCCATCACTGTTGCAACACGCGCTGGGGCCCCATGCGTTACCGCCGGCCGAGAAAACCGGCGCGGTAGCGCGGTTTCCCCCTCGTTGTGTTATACTGACTATGAAAGGAACCACGGAACAACGCTATGGCCGAAACGGGGGGCACTCCCATCGACGTGGACCGGCTGTACCGGCGCTACGCGCCCATGGTACTGCGCCGCTGCCGCCGCCTGCTCCGCGACGAGGACCAGGCGGTCGACGCCCTGCAGGAGGTCTTCGTCCGCCTGTTGACCCACCGCGACCGGCTGCACGGCCGCTTCCCCTCCAGCCTCCTCTACCGCATGGCGACCAACGTCTGCCTCAACGTGATCCGCGCCGGACGCGTGCGGCGGGAAGATGACGGCGAGGGGGTTTTGGAGGACATCGCCTGCGCGGCCGATCAGGAGTCGCGAACCCTGGCGGGCGTCGTCCTGGACAGGATCTTCCGCCGCGAGCGCCCCTCGACGCGGGAGATCGCCGTGCTGCACTTCGTCGACGGCATGACCTACCGCGAGGTGGGACGCGAAGTGGGCTTGTCGGCCGGCGGCGTGAGGAAGCGGCTGCGGGAGTTCCGCGCCCGCGTCCTTGCCCGCGACACGGCCGGGGCGGAGCCGTGAAGGCGCAGGAGGAGTAGATGAGCCGGGAGACGCGCATACCGGAGTGGATGCTGGAGCGCTACCTGCTGGACGAGCTGCCCGCCCGGGAGCGCCGCCGCGTGCGCAGGGAGCTGGAGCGCGACCCGGGGCTGCGCTCGGCGCTGGAAACGCTGCGGCGTTCCGACGTGGAGATTCGGGCCGCCTACCCGGCGGAGCGGACCGTCCCGCGGATCCTCGAGCGCGCCCATGGGGCTCCGCCCGCAACGCCCCGCCGCTTGCGCCTGGCCTGGGCCGCCGTTCCGGCGCTGGCGGCGGCGGCCCTGCTGCTGCTCCTGCTCCCCCCCGCGCTGAGGCAGCGGCCGGGCGGCGGAGATTACATCGGCGTCAAGGGCGGCGACGCGGCGCCCGCCCTCCTGGTGTTCCGCCAGGGCGGGGACGGCGCCCCGCTGGCGGACGGGAGCTCGGCGCGCCGGGGCGAACGACTGCAGCTGGCCTATATCCCCGGGAAGGCGGCGCACGGCGTGATCGTCTCCATCGACGGCGGCGGCGGCGTCACCCTTCATTTCCCGGAGCGGGAGGACGGCGGCACGGACCTGCGCCCGGGCGGGCGCACGCTCCTGCCGCGATCGTTCGAGCTGGACGAGGCGCCCCGCTTCGAGCGCTTCTTTTTCGTCTTCTCCGGCGCGCCGCTGGCCGTCGCCGACGTGCTGTCCGCAGCCCGGACGCTGGCCGCCTCCGGCGGGTCGGCCATGACCGCGCCGCTGGAACTGCCCCGCGGCTGCGGCCAGGTTTCGCTGCGGCTGAGAAAATGAGGGCCGGGATGGGCGTGATCGCGCGGCATGGCCTCCTGTGCGCGCTGCTCCTGGCGGCGGCGGCCCCGATGCGCGGCGACCCGGGTTCTCCCGCCGGGTCCATGCGCCGCTTCTCGCTGGTCATCGGCGCGAACGACGGCGGGCCGGGCCGCGAGCGCCTGCGCTACGCCGTGAGCGACGCCAAGGCCGTGATCCAGGTGCTGGAGGGGCTGGGCGGGATCGCCCCCGACGACAGCCGCCTGCTGCTGGAGCCGCGCCGCGAGGCACTGCTCTGGGAGATGGGGCGCCTGCGCGAGCGGCTGTCGCGCCTGCGCCCGTCGCAGCCCCGCCTGGAGGCGCTGTTCTACTATTCCGGCCACGCCGACGCCGACGGCCTGCTGCTGGGCCGCGAGCGCGTCTCCTACCGCGAGCTGCGCGGCTGGCTGGACGGGCTGGACGCCGACGCCCGCGTCGTCATCCTCGACTCCTGCGCCTCGGGCGCCTTCATCCGCTTCAAGGGCGGCCGCGCCCGCCCGCCCTTCATGCTGGACGCCGCCTTCGCCATGAAGGGCTACGCCGTCATGACCTCCAGCTCGGCCGACGAGGCGTCCCAGGAGTCAGAGCGCGTCCGCGGCTCCTTTTTCACCCGCGCCCTGCTCACCGGGCTGCGGGGCGCCGCCGACGCCTCCGCGGACGGCCGCGTGACGCTAAGCGAGGCCTACCAGTACGCGTTCGCCGAGACCCTGCGCCAGACCGAGCGGGCCTCCGGCGGCCCGCAGCACCCCAGCTACGACATCCAGATGTCGGGGACCGGCGACGTGGTGCTCACCGACCTGCGCAGCGGCGACGCGCGGCTGCGCCTCGGCCGGGGCCTGGCCGGCCGCGTCTTCATCCACGACCGCTCGGGCACCCTGGTGATGGAGTTCCCCAAGGCGGCGGAGGCGGAGCTGGAGGTGGAGCTGGCCCGCGGACGCTACCGGCTCGTCGTCGTCGACGAGAGCGAGGTGCGCGAGGCGGAGGTGGAGGTCGCCGGCAGCGGCAGCCGGGAGGTCGGGGAAGGGGGGTTCTCGCGCACCGAGATCCTCGACGCCATCGCCCGCGGCGACCGCGAGGCCCGGCGGCAAAACAGGCCGGACGCGGGCAAACGGCTCCATTTCCATGCCCAGTTCATCGGCAAGATGTCCCGCTACGAGGGGCGCTGGACCTTCATGCCCGGCATGCAGCTGGGCGGGAGGCTGGGCGAATCGCTGGCGTTCGGCCTGGTCGGCTTCGGCCGCGTCGGGGCGGGAGCGGGCAGCCGGCCGCCGTTCTGGGGACTGGCCATCGACTATCCGCTGCTGAAGCAAGGCCGCTTCGGGGTGCGTCTGCGCACCGTCGCCGGCATGATGCGCAGTGACGGCGAAGACGAGCGGTCCAGGCGCTACTCCCTGGTGATCGAGCCCGGAGTCGGCGCGGCCTGGGCGCTCAGCCACCGCTTCAACCTGGTCGTCCAGGCCAGCCTCGATTTCGTCGACGGCGCCAACGACGACCTGCGCCGCTTTTCGTTGGGGCTGGGCCTGGAGCTGTGCCGGCAATGATCCTTCCCCGGGAGAGGGCCCGCCAAGGGCGTTGAAGGCGCTCCGGACACCCGGGGCCTGGGCCCGTCATGCTCCCCGTTACGCCGCGTCCGGCGAAATTGACAAGACCAGGCGATTCCAATACAATGGAGCCCCATGAAATCCCTCGCCAGGTCCATTCTCCCCCTGCTGGTATTGGCCGCGGCGTCCGCGCCGCTCCGGGGCGGCCGGGACGCCTCGGAGGTCGCGGAGCGCTTCGAGTTCCAGGGCCGGCCGTATGTGGTACGGGCCCTCCACTCCCCCGGCCGCGCCGGGCTGCGGCTGGAGGGGGCGCGGACGGCCGACCTCAGCGCCGGCATGGCGGGCGAGAACATCTACCTGGCCACGCGGACCGGCGACGGCAACTTCTGGGTCTTCTGGCTCAACCACCGTCCCGGGGCCGACCGCCTGGCCGGCTACGATTTCCGGCTCGGCCGCAGCCGCATCCTCGTCGACGGCGGCTTCTCCTTCATCGGCCCGCCGCAGGTCGTCGAGACCGGAGGCCGCCAGGAGGGGCTGGTGTTCCTGGCCAACCGCTCGGGCAACGACGACCTCTATTACTGGGACGCGGAATCTGGGCGGTTCACCCAGCTGACCGCCACCCGCGAGTCGGAAAAGGAGTTCGTTGTCGAGCGCGTTGGCAGCGGGCTGGAGATCGGCGCGCGCACCCTGTGGGAACGCTTCCGCTACCGCTTCGTCCCGCCGCAGGGGGACTGCGTCCTGCTTCGGCGCGAGCCGCTGGCCGCGGCCCCGGGCGGGCACGCGGCAACGGTCGTTCCCGAGTATTACAACACCTACGTCGGCTTCGGCGACAGCATCACCTGGGGCAAGGTCGAGGGCGTGCAGCGCCTCGACCTGTGCTTCCTCACGCGGATGGGCGAGATGATGTCCGACCCCGGCGACCCGGCCTATTACGGCGCCTCGTCGGCCGTCAACCTGGGCGTCCCGGGCGACACCACCCTCGACGGGGCGACGCGCGCCCGGCAGGAGCTGGCGGCCACCCCCGGCCTCTACCTGCTCCTGATGCTGGGCGTCAACGACGTCATCAAGAAGAGCTTCTCCCTCGACAGCTCCCTGGAGAACCTGCGCTTCATCATCGACGAGGCCAAGTCCCTGGGCATGCGCGTCATCGCCGCCACCCTCACGCCGAGCAAGGCCGGCGTCGCCGCCAGCGACTATTACTGGGAGCACCTGCGCGCCCTCAGCGGCGGCATCCGGGACCTGGCCGCGGACGAGGGCGTGCCCTGCATCGACGCCCTGACGGCGTTCATGGAGACGAACCCTCCCGACGGCTGGAAGGCGCTGCTGGAGGACGTCATCCCCGACGTGAGCAGCGGCAACCATCCCAACGCCGAGGGGCACCGACTGCTGGCCACGCTGTTCTCCGGCGCCCTGGTGGCCTTCCCGCCGCTGCCGCCCCGCAACGTCAGGGTCCTCGACGCCGCGAGCGCGCTGCAGCGCACCGCCTCGTGGGACCCCTGCTACGAGTCGGACTTCGACCACTTCCGCATCGAATTCGATTTCCTGCCGCAGGCGTACTCCTACGCTCTCGACTCGGGGGAAAGCCATCACACCTTCATCCTCTTCCCCTTCCTGCCGCAGGTCTATTTCCGGCTGCAGGCCGTCGACCGCGGCGGCCATGCCGGCGATTATGCCGCCGCGGCCTCGCCGGCCGCGCCGCCGCCCCAGTCCGGCGCCGCCCCCCTGCGCCGCGCTCCGCGCCAGGGCGAGTGACGGGCGTGTCGCGCATCGACCGCAACCCGGTGACGGCGGCGCAGGCCCGCCACGACCTGATCATCGTCGGCGGCGGCGTGTACGGGGTGATGCTGGCCCTCGAGGCGGGCCGGCGCGGCAAGCGCGCCCTGCTGCTCGAGCGCGACGACTTCGGCGGCGCCACCAGCCGCAACCACCTGCGCACCCTCCACGGCGGCCTGCGCTACCTGCAGTCGCTCGACGTGCCGCGCTTCTTCGAGTCGGTCGGCGAGCGGCGCTGGTTCCTGTCCCGCCTGCCGGCCCTGGCGCGGGTGCTCCCCTGCCTGATGCCCCTGTACGGCCGCGGGCTCATGCGCCCGGCGGTCATGGGGCCGGCCCTGCTGCTGAACGACACGCTGGGCGCCTGCCGCAACCGCGGCGTATCCGGCGAGCGCCGCCTGCCCATGGGGCGGCTGGTCGGCCGCGGGCGCACGCTGGAGCTGTTTCCCCAGGCCGAGCGCCGCGGGCTGCAGGGAGCGGCGCTCTGGTATGACGCCGCCATGCCCGAGCACCAGCGCCTGCTGATGGAGCTGCTGCGCTGGGCCTGCACCCTTGGCGCCGGCGCCCTCAACTACGTCGAGGCGGAGAACCTGCTGCGCCACGACGAGCGGGTGGCGGGCGTGCTGGCCCTGGACCGCCTGAGCGGACAAAGGCTGGAGTTCCGCGCCCCGCTGGTGGTCAACGCCGCCGGTCCCTGGTGCCGCGAGCTGGCGCAAAAGTTCGACCAGGACCAGCCGCGCCTCATGCGCCGCCGCTTGCTGCTGTTCAACGTGCTGTTCCGCCGCAAGGCGCTGAGCGAGTGCGCCCTGGCCCTCACCCCGCGCCGGGGCCCGAGCCACACCTATTTCGTGCACAGCTGGCAGGGGCGCATGCTGGCCGGCACCGGCGAAGTGCTGCTGGACGACGAGCGGAGCGCTGCCGAGCCGCGTCCCGAGGAGATCGCCGCCTTCATCGCCGACCTGAACGATGCCGTTCCCGAGCTGTCCATCCAGGAAGGCGACATCGAGGCCGTTTACGCCGGCATCCTGCCCGCCACCGCCGCCGGCCGCCTGGCCGCGCGCGAAGTGATCCTGAACCATGGCGCCGTTCAGGGCCCGATGGGGCTGTACAGCGTCTCGGGCGTCAAATACACCACCTCCCGCCTGGTGGCCGCCAAAGCCATGAAGAGGATATTTCCCTCCGCCAAACCAAGGCCTCTCGCGCCGCCCGAGGCGGCCAACTCCGGCCGCTGGTTCTTCGCCTATGACTGGGAGCCGCCCCCCGGTTGGAGCGCCGAGAGCCTGCGCGAGCTGGTCGAGGAGGAGGCGATCGTCCATCTCGACGACCTGCTGTTCCGCCGCAGCGGGCTGGGCGAGAACGCCCGCCGCGCCCGCGAGCTGCTGCCGCGCCTGCGCCCGCTGTTTTCCTGGAGCGACCTGCGCTGGCAGCAGGAGTGCGAACGGGTGCTGTCCCGGCTGCGCGGCCGCGCCTGACCATGCCCCTTCCCGTCGGCCATGCCCTGGCCGGCATCGGCTTGCAGCGGGTTTGGCGGGGACTCTTCTTCCGCAAAGGCTGGCACGACGCCCTCTTCTGCGTGCTGCTGGCCAATCTCCCCGACGCCGACTTCCTGCCCGGCCTGCTCCTGGGCCGTCCCAACCTCTATCATCACGGGGTGTTCCACAGCCTGGGGGCGGCGCTCGCCGTCGCCCTGTTGGCCGCGGGGCTGTTCCGCCTCGCGGGGCGCCGGGCCGTGCCGGCGAGGCGGCGCCTCTGGCCGATGGCGGCCGCCGCCTTCCTGATCCTTTCCTCCCACCTGCTTCTCGACTGTTTCGCCGTCGACCATGTCCCGCCCTTCGGCCTGCCCCTGCTGTGGCCCGTCTCCGGGCGCTATTTCATCGCCTCGCGGCCGATCTTCCTTGACGTCACCCGTTCCGCCGACGCCGGCGACTTCTTCATCAGCATTCTCAGCCGCCACAACCTGGCGGCGGCGCTGCGCGAGGCCGCGCTCGTCGGCGGCGCCGCCTTCTGCCTGGCGCTGTGGCGCGCATGGCGGGACAGGCGGCGCCCCCCTCCCCCGGGTTGACATTCCGCCGCCAACAGGCGGAGAATAGGGGGCGCGGGGAACGGGTCCCGGCCGCGGGAGCCGCCCGTAACGGCGTGGCAGGGGAAAGGCGATGAAGAACACCTATGAGCCGCAGCTGATCTACGACGTATTCGCCCAGCACGGCTTCGGCATCCTGCGCATCGACCAGTTCGACAGCGGCAACTCGGCCAAGATCCGCGCCGAGCTCAACTGCGAGCAGATGAGCGCCTCCGCCCTGATGGAGATCGCCACCCGCCTGATGGCCATGGAGAAGCACGAGAACCTGGACATCCAGCTGGTCTTTCTCGACATGCGCCACCGCAGCATGACTCTCACCATCCAGCTGCGCGAGCAGGAGGTCACGCTCCAGCGCTGAACGCGCCCGGCGTCGGCCTCAGGGCTTCAGTTCGGCGCTCTTCTCCCCCGAGATGTTGCAGAAGGCGGTGACGGTCAGCGTTTCCCCGTCCTTCAGCGGCCGCTCGGCGAACGAGAACGCCTCATCGCGGCCGGACGCCGTTTCCTGGCGGTCGTACGTTTTCTCGGCCAGCAGCTCCTTTCCCGAGCGCACTTCGATGCGTGAGATGAAGTGCCGGTCCGGATCGCCGACCCGGTGCAGCACCTTCACGGCCAGCGTCGCTGTCTCGCCGTCATAGCCCAGCTCGACGGAGCGCGGCGGGTGGGCGGCAAGGGGCAGCGCGCAGGCGAGCAGCAGGATCGCGAACCATTTCTTCATGGGCCCTCCTGGCGGCCGGGCGCGGCCGCGGTCAGCGGAAGAGGTTGGCCTTGACCCAGCTCCAGTTCAGCACCAGGTGCACCATGGACAGGACCAGCAGCAGCAGGCCGCAGGGGACATGGACATGGGCGAACGCCTCCGTCCCGAGGTGCCCGTGCAGAATCCCGGTCAGCGCCGTGACAGCCAGAAGCAGGGCCAGGAGAACATTCACCGCCTTCATGCGCGCGAGCTTGGTCATGATGCCTCCTTCGCAGGTTCGCCACACTGTAGCGCGATTGCCGCCCGCCTGTCAATCTGCTACAATGAAACATGGATCAGCCATTCAGCCAATCCTTCCTGTTCGTGTGGGTCGTGCTGCCGCTGCTCATCTTCCTGGCGCGCATCGTCGACGTCAGCCTGCAAACCATCCGCATCGTGTCCATCTCGCGCGGCGCGCGCCGGCTGGCGCCGCTGGTCGGCTTCTTCGAGGTGCTGGTCTGGCTCCTGGCCATCGGCCAGATCATGAAGCGGGTCTCGCACCCGGTGGCCTACATCGCCTACGCCGGCGGCTTCGCCGCCGGCACGGCCATCGGCCAGGCCATCGAGCGCCGCCTCACCCTGGGCATGGTGCTGTTGCGCGTCATCACCCCGGCGGGGAGCGGCGAATTCCGCCGCCGCCTGCACGACCTGCGCTTCGGCTTCACCCTGGTGCCGGCGCAGGGGGCCGAGGGGCCCGTCGAGCTCGTGTTCACCGTCATCCGCCGCCAGCACCTGCCCCAGGTCCGCGAGCTGATCCGCGAGACCCTGCCCGACGCCTTTTTCACCGTGGAGGAGGTGTCGGGCGCCAGCGACCGGGTCTACCCCTCGGCGCTCCCCCGCCGCGACCCGGTCTTCCCCTTCCGCCTCTTCTCCGCGCGCAAGTAGCCGCAAAAAGAAGTGATAGTGATAGTGTTAGTGTTAGCAACAGCAATCACAGAACTAAATATCTTGACACTTCACCGATAAAGGGCCTTCCACTTTCACCTTTTACCTTTTGACTTTTACCTTTTTCCTTTGCGCAAATTGATTGGAAGAAAAAAATGGGACGGGCTGGCGCCCGTCCCGGAGATAAGGAGGAAGGAGATGAATCAGATCATATGGCTCGCGCCGGCCTCCTGGATCTTCTTCAGGACGCGGACGCGCGCCTCGCCCATTTTTTCCCGCGCTCGCTCCAGGCACTCGCGGTTGCGCTCCAGGTCCTCGCGGACCCGGCTGATGATCACCTCGGTGTCGGGCGGCTCGGGGACCTCGACGTCCATCCCGGGCATCTCGGGGATCTCGACGTCCATCTCCGGCAGCTCGAGATGCCCGAGGTCGATGTCCTTGCCGCCCTTGAAGATGCGGATGATCCGCCGCTGGCGGTCGAAGTCGGGCGCGGCCTTGAGCGTTTCGCGCTTGCCGTGGCGCACGACCGTCACCGTCACGGTCGCGCCCTTCTCGAGCCCGGCCAGCGCCTTGTGCACGTCGCCGCTGCCCTGCACCGGCTTGTCGTTCATGGCCACGATGACGTCGCCGGCCTTGAAGCCCGCCTTTTCCGCCGCCGTGTCCTTGACCACGCCGGTGACCAGCACCCCCTCGCCGGCCTTGACGCCGAAATAGGAGGCGAGGTCGGCATCGGCATCCAGGATGCTCACGCCCAAATAGGGGGCGGACGAGAAATGCTTCAACATCGGCGCCGACTTCCATACCATGTGCTTGGGCCGCTCCAGCCTGCCCAGCACGGCCTTGACCTCATGCGCTTTTCCCTGGCGCTGGATGGAGATCTTGACCGCGGTGCCCGGCGCGAGGTCGCGGATGATCTCGGTCAAGCCCTGCGGGCTGCGAACCTTTTCGCCTTCCACCGCCAGGATGACGTCATCCTCCAGGATGCCGGCCTTCCCGGCCGCGCTCTCTTTTTCGACGGCCTCGACGCGCACGCCGTGCTTGACCCCCAGCTCCTGCAGTTCGTCGTCTTCCAGGGGGCTCACCGAGATGCCCAGGAAGCCGCGCTCAGGCTTGGCGGGGCTCTTCTCCGCCGCCAGCAGCACCAGGGCTCCGGTCAGGAACAGGGCCAGCGCCACGGTGAACAAGGCCTTGACGCTGCCGCTCAGCTTGTTGAATTTATCCATGCGAAACCTCCTCGTAATTCGCGTTTCACCGACTAAGATGCACGGGAGATGGAAATGGTTGCAGGAGATGGCAGTGCTTCGCAATTCGTGAGACGTAATTCGTAATTCGGAAGAAAACAGCAATGGCTCGGCTATTGTTTTTACGAATTACGAATCACGAAGGACCGGCTCAAGGCTCCAGGTTGTCCAAGCTCCCGGTCGCGGTCAGCCGCCGCACGGGCTTGCCGAGCGCTGCCAGTGAGCCGTCGCGGCCGACGGCCAGGGCGGCGCCGGCGGGGATGCCGAAGCCGGACGGCTCGCCGGTCAGGCGCAGCAGCATGCGCAGCTCCTGCCAGCCCTCGCCCTCGCCGTGGGTATCGCACAACAGCGGCGCCAGCCCCAGGCAGGGGAACGGCGCGGCGCTGGCGTCGTTGCTCTCGTCGGCCCAGGCCACCCAGCTGCGGGCCAGCATGATGCTGCCGGCCGACAGGCCGATGAACGGCTTGCCGGAGCTGCCGAGCCGGCGCAGGGGCCCGTCGAGGCCCGTCGCGCCCAGGATGCCCATGCCGAGCCCGACATCGCCGCCGCTGACGAATACGACGTCGGCGTCTTCCAGAATCGCCAGGGCTTGCTGCGGATCACCCCGCCGCCCGGCCAGCGGCGCCAGGCGCACGGCGCCCGCCCCCGCCTTCTTCAGCAGGGAGGAGATCCACAAGAAAAAGAGGCGGTTGTCCTGGCTGGCGGCGCCCACGTAGGCCACGCCGGGACGCGCCCGGCCGAAGCGTGCCAGAGCCTCCTCCAGCAGCGGGTCGCGCCGGACGCCGCGGCGGCCGGGGTCGCCTGCGAGCAGGACGAGCCCGGCCGCTTTCACCGCTTGCTCCGCCACAGGGCCGCGTGGTCAACGGGGTAGGCCGTGCGCACGAAGCGGATCTTTCCCGAAAGCTCGTGCAGCAGCGCCTTCTCTACCGCCGCCTCGACGCGGACGCGGTCACCGTAGAGCCGGCGCAGCCGTTCGCGAGCCTGGGCGCTGCCCGGCCGCCGCCCCCCCGGCGCGGCGAGCATGCGCAGGCGCATCTGGCCGGGCCGCGGCAGCTCCAGCTGCCACCCCGCCAGCCCCGGCAGGTCGGCCAGCAGGGCGTCGAGGTCGTCGACGCTGACGGCGTTGCCCTCGCGGTCGAAGGTCACGTCGCTGACCCGCCCCTCGACGGCGCGCAGCGCCATACCCTGGCCGCGGCCGCAGGGGCAGGGGCCGCGGTCGTCGAGGCGCACCACGTCGCCGATATCGAAGCGCAGCACCGCGAACCAGGGGTTGTGGAACACGGTGACCAGGATGCGGCCCCGCTGCGGGCCGCCGTGGCGGAAAAGCCAGGGCAGGAAGTCGACCCGGCAGTGCTCGACGTTCTGGTGCAGCCGCCCCGCCTCGCACTCCATGAACACGTGCCCGGTTTCGGTCGAGCCGTAGGAGCTGACCTGCGGCGCCCGGAACACTGCGGCGATCTGGCGCCGGTACAGGCGCGAGGGAAAGGTGTAGGTAAGGAAAATGATGCGCGGCTGCCACATCCTCGTCCCCCATGCCCCTGCCTGGCGGCAGAAGGCCGCCAGATAGGCCGGATCGCCCTCGATGGCCACCGGCTCGTAGTCGTTGATCTCCTGGGCCATGCGCCGCACGTCAGCGGCGGTCCAGGCGGCGGGATTGAGCTTCTGGTTGACGTAGAGGTGGCGGCCGATGGTGCGCTCGGCGACGCTCAGCGGCCGGGGGCTGTAGCCGGGGCCGACGCAGCGCGGCGAGGCCAGCACCGCCTCGCGGTGGCGGCCGTCGGCAACGCGGCGGGCATGGCGGTTGAGCCCCCAGGCGGCGCGCTCCGACTCCTCCCACCAGGCGGGATTGAAGACCAGCGTCACGCGATCGCCGGTGCTGCCGCTGGTCTGGGCGAACTCCACCTCGCCGGCGGCCAGGCCCGGGCCGAGCTCGCGCTGGCGGGGCACGAAACCGGCCGGGAAATGGGCGCGCAGCTCGTGCTTGGTCAGGGCCGGCAGCGCGGCATAACGCTCGTCGAGCGGGGCGCGCGGGCCGGGGTCGAAGCGCCGCCATTCGGCGTAGCCCGGGACGTCGGTCAAGGCCAGCTCCAGCGCCTCGCGTCCTTGGCGCCGGTAGCGGGCGAGCCAGCTTCCCGCCCCGCCGCCCGCCTGGCGCCCGCTCGCGGCGGCCATGGCCCTACTTGCCGCCGACGAACTGCCGGGCGTAGTGGGCGGCGGTGAGCTTCTCGCCGCAGGCGCGCTCGATCATCTCCGCCCAGGGCCAGCGCATGCCCGGCCGGAACACCTTATCGATCAGGTAGCGTCCCGCTTCGGGGCGGTTGACGAAGCATTCGCCTTCCGCATCGGGACTTTTCAGGACCCTATCCGCGATCTGATAAAAGAGCTGGGAAGCGAGGAGCTCGCCCATCAGGTAATTATGGTAGTAGCAGGGATAGAGGGCAATGTGGATCTTGGCCGCCCAGTCGGGCTCGTTGCGGCCGGCGGGCATCTTCAGCAGCTGGTATTTTTCGACGAGTTCCCACCAGCGGCGGTTCAGGTCCTGGCCGGGATCCTCGTACATGCTCTTTTCGAAGCGGAACATCACCTGGGCCCAGCGGCTGAAGACCATCTGCTGCAGGCGCAGGGACTTGCGCAGCGGCTCGGCGATGCGCTCGCTTTCGGCGGCGCTGACACCCGCCATGGCACGCAGCCAGAACGGCGACGCGGCGAAGCGTCCGAACAGGTTGGCGATCGCCTCGGTGGTGAAGGCGTGGGCGGCGTCGCGCAGCGTCCAGGGCAGCGAGCGGTCGTTGAACTTGGCGTAGACCGAGTGGCCGAACTCGTGCAGCAGGGTGTTCATCCAGTAGGCGTCGGGCTTGACGCTGCACAGGACGCGCACGTCGCCGGCGCGGTCGATGTCGCTGGAGAAAGCGTGCTGGTACTTGCCCGGCTTTTCGAACAGGTCGCTGCGGCCGACGACGTCGTCGATGTTCAGGCCCATGCCGGCGAAGTACGCTTTGGCCAGGGCGACCAGGTCCTTGTCCTTGTAATAGGAGTCGAGATCCACCGGGTAGATGACCGGCGCCTCCTGGAAGAAGCGGTTCTGGTAGTGCCAGGGCTGGAGTTGCTCCCTGGCAATGCCGCAGCGCGTAGCCAGGAAGGCATCGATGTCGTTTTTCAGCCCGGCGAAACCGCCGCGCGTCAACTCGTCCAATTCATCGAAAAGGGCTTCGATCTGCTCCGGGTCCTGCTCGCCCAGTTTCAGCTGTATCTGCTGGAAATTGGCAAAGCCCAGCTGCCGGGCGGCGGCGTTGCGCAGGTTCACCAGCTTCAGGATGTCGGGGGCGACCACGCGGCCGATCTCCTTGCTGGACTTCCATACTTTTTCCAGCTGGCCGGAGTCGGTCGACGTGCGCAGGATCTCCTCGGCGTCGTTGTCGCTAAACACTTTGTCATCCATGCGGATGCGGAAGGTGTTGAACTTCTGCTCGATCTGCGCCTGGAGCTTGACCATCTCCTCCATCTGCGCGCCCGGGATCTGGTTCTCCAGGTAGCTGTCGTAAATGATGTCCAGCTGGCGCTTCAGCAGCGGCTCTTGCACCTGCCCGTTTTTCCGGAAACGCTTCAGGCTGGCGAACTCCTGCGGGTCGGCGCTGGCCTTGTTCAACTGGATTTGCAGGGCAGACGATTTCTGGTAATCCCCGTCCTTGCCGCTGATCGAGGCCTGGAAGCTGGCCAGGGCGGCTTCGCGGCTCAGCGGCATGACCCGGGCCTCGTACATCTTTAAAAACTTGCGAAATGCGGCTTCATCGCCGGAAGCGGATTTGCCGGCGGCGGCCCAGGCGGCAAGGGCCAGTAACGTCACTCCTATGAGGGATAAAATCAGCTTGATCTGAAATCTCATGGATCCTCCTGAATTTTCCGAAAAAAAATATTATAGGAGCGGATGGACCCTTTTGCAAGCGTGGCGGTTGGAACGGAATTCTGCCATCAGGCCCGGGCGATCAATCCAATCCCTTGAATCGCAGCTCGCGCAGGTCGGGAAAGGCGAAGAACCTCTGGGTCGCTTTTGCCACCTTGCCGTCCTTCACCGGCGACTGGATCATCTCGACGCCGTTGGCATTCACGATAAGGTATCCATGCCCGGCTTCATTGAAATCGAACTGCTTTAAAAGGATCATCCGGCCCCCCTTCAGGCGGTACAGCTTATTCCACTTGTCGTTGCTTTGGGGGGGCCAGTTCTCGAACTCGACAAAATAGAAATCGCCAGGCGGCACCCTGTGGAGGAAACCGCGTGCGGGGCCGACATCATCGATGCTCATGGTAGCCAGGTCGATGCGCACGATCCGTTCATCCCGTTCGGCATAAACCTCGCTCGCCTGGCCGTCTCCCAAGGAAAAGAAATACGGATTTCCCATGCCGAAATTCCCGGGAATCTCCTTGACGATCTCGATCCCGGATTCCAGGAGCCGAATCACGACCAGGGAGCCTCTCCTGAAGGTGAACAGAAGCCCTCCGGCATAGACCGGAATCCTCTCGGACAGGCCCAGCTCCTCGCAGCGGCCGTCCGCCCACAAGCGAAGGACACTGGGTCCGCGGAGGGCGACAAGCCAGTAGCGCCGGCCATTGCATTCATCACTGCCCATGAGCCAGGGCTCATTGTTTCTGCCGCCGGAAGGGGTCTGAAACCCGAGCGTCTTGCTCTGGCCACTGGCCGGGTCCACCCATACCAGATGCATCGCGCTGAATGCGCCAGAGGGACGGACTCCTTCAGCAAGCCCCCCCTGCTCGGTCGGTCGGCTGTACAAATAGACGAAGTTCGCTCCGTCAAAGCGGATCCCCAGATCACCGTTCGCGACGGCATACGTTCGGGGAATGCGGTGAAGCACTTTCCAAGAAAGATCGGTTTTGTCCAGGTAGCCGATGATCCGCGAACCGTCATGCCGATCAAAGCCGCTCATAAACAATCGCCGTTCTTGCTCGAGCAGCAGTCGAGCCCAGGATACTTTACTTTTCGTGTCAACGGCTCGCCGACCGTCCTCGGCGAACAAGGTCAGCTTGCCGGGGAAATCGGCCTTGAGCAAGCGCTGGCCGCTGAGAAGAAAATGCCTTGGCTCCCAGCCGGGGGAATGGCTTTGCACGAGATAAGTGACTCCCATGGCAACCGCGCAAGCCACTAGCAGCTGCGGCAGGAACAGCCGGAACTGCCGGCGGTTGAAGGTCCGGGCCGGCTTTAGATCGAACTTTTTGAAGGCAAGGAAGAAGGAGACGATGAAAGGTGTGGCCAGCAGCATGAAAACGGCAATCGACACGAGCAGCGTGGGCGTGTCATAGGAAAGCCCGGCCCAGATGCGGGGCTCGATCCAGGAAGCCGGCATGTCGAACTTCCAGGCAAAGCCCAGGACGCACACCCACAGGCAAAGAGCCAGGTAGCCGCACAGGGCGACGCCGGCCCAGAGCGACTGGATGATGAAATTCTCGTGGACGACCGCAAGGGAAAAGGAGATTAAGAACAATGCAAAACATGTCAGGCTGAAAACGGTGAATCCCCCGCCGAAGGCGGCGTTGCCTGCGAGGCCGTAGAACGCCGCGAATGCCAGGTAGAAGAGGATGACCGCGGCCAGGCGCGGCAGGAGCTTGATGAGCAGCAGCCGGCGACGTGAGTATGGCAGGGTGAGCAGATACTCCATCCCCTTCTGCTTGGAGTCCATGGCGAAGGGCGAAAGGCCCATGAACATGGAAAACATCAGGAGCCACAACCCCAGGAGGATGGCGATCCTTTCGCCGCTGATGGGCGTATGGCTCAGCCGGTCGCCGACGATCGCCAGCAGGACCATGCCGGCCGCGGCCAGCAGGAAGTACAACGACTGCCGGCCGACCTCACGCCATTCTTTTCCGCTCATAGCCGCCTCCGATGAATGCCTTGATGATCTCGCCCAGGGCGACGTCCTGGAAGTCCAGTCCGTGCTCCCTGCGCATTTCTTCCTGGAATGGATGGATGAAGTATTCCTTGTATTCGCCGTCTGCCCGGCTGAACAGGCAGGGCAGCGCCTGTGGCAGCGGCTCGCGGCCGATCACTTTCTTCATCCCGGCGCGCAGCTCGTCGGGCGGGGCGTCGACGGCGAAGCGTCCCGCCTCCATGACCAGCACCCGGTCGGGGAGCCTCTCGATCTCGCTGAAGACGTGGTTCACGGTGACCACCGCGGCCTGGCGGACCGCAATGGCCTCGATCAGCGCCCCGACGAAAAGGTCGCGGACGAAGGGATCGAGGACGTGCAGCACCTCGTCGACGAGCAGCAGCGACGGCCGCTGCGCCAGCGCCAGCGAGAGATGGACGATGGCCCGCTCGCCTGCCGAGAGGTCGTGGATGCGGGTTTTCCCTGCGATGCCGACGCGCCGGAGCAGGCCGTCATCGAAGGAACCGATGCCGAAGGCGCGGCAGTGGAAACCGATCGCCCGGGTGACCGTCCAGTCCTCGAAGAGGCTGAAGCGGTCGGAAATGAAGCCGATCTTCTCCGGCGTCGCCTCGGCGGAGCGGAGGATACTCCCGCCGTCCGCCAGGAGAACGCCGGCCAGGGCGCGCAGCAGCGTGCTTTTCCCCGCGCCGTTGCGGCCGGCGATCACGGCCCACTCGCCCCGGCGCAGGGAGACGCTCAGCCCGTCGATCACCCGCTTGCGGGTGTAGCCGAGCCGCAGGTCATGGACTTCGATCAAGGACTGGTTCATTGGCCCACCTTTTCGATCATCTTCGTGACGTCAGCCGCGGAAAAGCCGAGCGCTACCGCCTTTTCCAGGAAGGCCCGCAGCTCCCCCTCCAGCATGGCCCGGCGCAGCGCGTCCTGCCGCCCCGGCGGCGCCTTGACCCGGCTGCCGCTGCCCGTGCGTCCTTCGCTGAAGCCCTCGGCCTCCAAAGCGTAATAGGCCTTTGCTACGGTGTTGGGGTTGACGCGCAGCAGCTTGGCCAGGTCGCGGATCGAGGGCAGCGGGTCGCCGTCGCGCAGGCCTCCGGAAAGTATCTCCAGCTTAATCGCCTGCATGATCTGCTGATAAACCGGCAGCGGCGAATTGGCGTCGATCGTCAGGTTCATGTCGGTTCCCCATGATCCTTCATTGTACCACATATATAATACACTTTAATTCGCCTGTCAACAAAATTCCTTTCCCCCCCGTTTTTTGTATTTCCCGCGCCAATCGCTTACAATCTCTCTTCTGGAGGAACCGCATGCGCATGTACCGGACCCGCTCCCTGCTGCCCTTTCTCGCCATCGCCGCCCTGCTGTTGCCGCTGGCGGCCGAATCGCCCGACGAGGTCGTCAACCCGCGACGCGCCGACAACTCCTTCGTCTCCGACGGCGGCGGCGTCCTGTCCCCGGAATACCGGGCGCTGATCGACGGCGTCTGCCGCGAGCTGCAGGCGAAGACGACGGCCGAGCTGGCCGTGGTCACGGTCGGCGACCTGGGCGGCCTGGTCATCGAGGAGTTCGCCGAGAAGGTGTTCCGCCGCTTCGGCATCGGCGTGAAGGGCAAGGACAACGGACTGCTCCTGCTCTGCTCGCGCGACGAACGCCTGGTGCGCCTCGAGGTGGGCTACGGGTTGGAAGGGGACATCCCCGACGCCCTGGCCTCGCGCCTGCTCGAGCGCGAGGCGCTGGCCCAGCTCCGCGACGGCCGCTTCGGCCGCGGGTTGTTCCTGGCCGCCCGCAACGTCGCCATACAGGCCGCCGGCGACGTTCCCCTGACGATCACCGAGCCGACGGCCTGGCCGGCCGAGGCGGTGCCGCCCAAGCCCAAAAACCTCCCCCAGCCGAAGAAGAAGGGGAAGTGGGACCCGCTGCGCTCCTCCCTGTACTTCGGGGGCGGCATCCTGGCCTTCGCCCTGCTGGCCATCGGCCTCACCATGGCGCGTTTCAACAAGGCGCGCGGCCGGGCCGCCCGCGCCAGGATCGCCGGCGGCACGCCCGCCAGCGTCATCCTGGCCTGGATCGGCGGCGTGATCTCTTTCTTCCTGGTCCTCGGCTTCGGCAAGGACTTCCTCACGCCGTTCGTGGCCATGCTGGCCGCGCCGGGGCTGGCCACATTCGGCCGCCTTTTCACCGGCCGGGTGCTGAAAAAGCGCCTCGACTCCTACCATCTCCCCTGCGTCAAGTGCGGCGCCGCCATGGACATGGCCGCCGACAGCGAGGACGACGTGATGCTGAGCACCGAGGAGGCGGCCGAGGAGAAGGCGGGCGGCATGGACTACGAGTTCTGGCGCTGCCCGAAGTGCGGCGCCGACGAGAAGCTGGCCGTGAAGCTGGGCAAGGCGTCGAAGTGCCCGCAATGCGGGCGCCGCACCCTGAAATCGAGCACGACCACCCTGCTGGCGGCCACGAGGGAGCAAGGCGGAAGGACGCGGACCACCGAGACCTGCCTCAACCCCAAGTGCAACTACGCCAAGACCCGGGAGTCCTCGACGCCGCGCCTCTCCACGCCAAGTTCATCCTCGGCCGGCTCTTCGCGTCCCTCGGGCTCGTTCGGCGGCGGCCGCTCCGGCGGCGGCGGAGCCAGCAGAAAGTTCTAAAACGAACGCAGTGTTAGTGTTAGTGATAGTGTTAGTAACAGCATGAACCGATATCTTTCCGTTGCGGATCACGATTCACGATAGGTTATTTGCTGTTTCTCATCACGCATAACGCATTACGCATAACGCATAACGATTGATCCAGATGCTGCTGTTCCCCGTCATGCGTCACGCATTACGCGTCAGGAAAGGTCGTCTGTTCCCATATTGCGAAGCTCTGCGGTTTCGGGTATAATTGGCCCTGTATGGCGGCGTAGCTCAGTTGGTAGAGCAGACGGCTCATATCCGTTATGTCGGGGGTTCAATTCCCTCCGCCGCTATTTTCCCCTCTCCCTGGGGACCGCCGGGGTGGCCATGAAGCTCCTCTTCCCGCCGTTCAAGGACAATATCGAGCGCCACGGCCTCATTCTCCCCGGCGATACCGTCGTCCTCGGCTTTTCCGGCGGCAAGGACTCGGTCGCCGCCGCCGTCCTGCTGCAGGAACTGCGGAGGTTCCTCCCCTTTCGCCTGGTCGCCGCCTACTTCAACCATCGCCTGCGCCCCGACGCCGCTGCCGAGGAGGAGTGGGCGCGCGCCTTCTGCTCCGGCCGCGGCATCGAGCTCGAGACCGGCGGCCGCGACGTGCGGCGCTTCCGCGAGGAGAACCGGCTGAACCTCGAGCACGCCGCCTCGATCTCGCGCTACGATTTCTTCCACTCGCTGGCGCGGCGGCTGGCCCCGGCCGGCTCCGGCCCGGTGCGCATCGCCACGGCCCACAGCCGCTCCGACCTGGCCGAGACCTTCTTCATCAAGCTCTTCCGCGGCAGCGGCCTGCAGGGGCTCTCGGCGATCTATGCCAGCAAGGAAAGGCACATCGTCCGCCCGCTGCTGGTCTTCTCCTCCGGGGAGGTCCTGGCGTTCCTGGAGCGCAACGCCATCGCCTTCTATCGCGACCCGACCAACCTGGAACACGACTTCCTGCGCAACCGCATCCGCCACGACTTGATGCCGGCGGCGCGGGCCATCGAGCCCGACGTCGAGGACCGCGTCTTCCGCACCGTGCTCCTGCTGCAGGACGAGTTCGACCACTTCCAGCAGGAGACGCGGCGCATCCTGGAGCGCGAGCTCCGGCTGGGGAGCGTCCTGCCGGCTCGCGCCTTCGCCGGGCTGCACCCGGCCATGGCCCGCCACCTGGCCCGCGAGTACCTGCGCCGGGTCAAGGGCGACCTGCTGGGGATCGGCAGCGAGCACGTCGCCGCCTTCCTGGAGAGCGTGGAGACCGGCCGCGGACTCTCCCTGCCGGGAGTGAACCTGAGCTTCGCCAAGGGCTGGATCCATCCGGACTCCCTGCGCGTCAAGGGCTATCGCCTCGAGGTCACGGGCACGGGCCGCCGGTCCATCCCGGAGATCGGGGCGGCAGTGACGGTGAGCCGGACCGGCCGCTTCCAGCCGCCGCGGGACAACTTCTCCGTCGTCGTGGCCGAGGGGAAGCTGCGCTTCCCCCTGCGCCTGCGGCCGCCAAAGCCGGGCGACAAGTACCGCAAGATCCACTCACCTTACCGGCAAGCCGTGATCGAGATGGTCCGCGCCTCGGGAGTGCCGGCGCCGCTGCGGCCGCTGCGGCCGGTGCTGGAGAATGGCGACGGCCGGCTGGTCTGGGCCTGCGGCTCGCCCCTGGCCGCCGCCTTCGCCGTCCAGGACGGCGACAAAGGGCCGTTCGTTAGGATTTCGATCAAGCCCTAGGTGTCGGTGTCGGTGACAGTGTCAGCAAGAAACTCAACGACCTCTTTGTGTTCGTGTTTGTGTTAGTGTTAGCAAATGCAAGAGCCGGTCTATTGCTGTTGCGAATCACGAATTACGAATCACGAATTACGATAGGCCCCTTGTTGTTTCTTTTCACGCATAACGCATAACGATAGATCCAGATGCTTCTGTTCCTCATCACCCCGGATCGTATCGAGCCGTTGCCGTACGCCGTATGCCGTGCGCCGTATGCCGAGTTCATTCCGTTCTCGTCACAGGCCGCATTAACTCGCCCTATTTACATCTCCTAGCCGCTGTACTACCATTCTGAAACCATGGCCGGAGACAAGCCGACATCCATCGCTGGAAAAACGCACATCTGGTGCTTCAGCACCTATTTCGCGGAGGGGTTCCCCTTTTCCGTGATCCGTTCGGTCTCCGCCGTCTTCTTCCGCGACCGCGGCGTCAGCCTGGAAGCGGTGGGACTGACCACATTCTTCGGTTTGCCCTGGATCCTCAAGTTCTTCTGGGGTCCGCTGGTGGACGAGTTCGCCACCAAGAAGCGCTGGCTGCTGGCCATGCAGGCGATGCTGGCCGTTCTCATCGGCGCTGCCGCCTTCCTCGTGCCCATGCCGACGGCGCCACGCCTGGTTGCCGTGCTGTTCTTCATCGCCGCCTTCGTCGCCGCCACCCACGACATCGCCATCGACGGCTACTACCTGGCGGCGCTGGACAAGGCGCAGCAGACGAAGTTCCTCGGCTACCGGGTGATGGCCTATCGCGTGGCCATGCTGACCGGCACCGGGGTGATCGTCACCATCGGCACCACGGTCTCCTGGGTCCTGGCCTTTCTGCTCTCCGGGCTGCTGCTGGGCCTGCTGGCCGCCTACCATTATTTCTTCCTACCCGAGTGCGAAGCGCAGCGCCGCTCCTTCCGCGCCATGCTCGGCCTCTTCGCCAGGGCGCGGGTGGCGCGCAACGTCGCGCTCGCCATCGCCCTCGTCGCCGCCGTTTATTGGTTCTTCAATTCGGCGCCCTTCGTCGGCTGGAAGACCTCGTCTCCCCTGCTTGCCGAGTTGAATTTTCCCCGCGTCATCGGCCTGGGGCTGCTGCTGGCGCTGGTCCTGCTGGCCGCGTTCCGCCGCCGGCTGGCCGCCGTCCTGACCCGCGATCCCGACTCGTTCTACGGCCGGGCCTTCCTGACCTTCATGGACCAGGAAAAGATCGGCCTGGTCCTGGCCTTCATCATCCTGGTGCGCAGCGGCGAGTTCATGGTCAGTTCCATGGTATCGGCGTTCGCGGTCGACCTGGGCATCAAGGAGCACTACGGCTGGATCGCCGGCGGCATCGGCCTGCCCTGCTCCATCGCCGGCGCGCTGATCGGCGGCTGGATGATCTCGCGCTTCGGCCTAAAGCGGGTGATCTGGCCCTTTCTGCTGGCGCAGAACCTGACCAACGTCGTCTACATGCTCCTGGCGGGGTATTTCTCCCATTTCCTGCAGGTGAACACCGGCGCGGCGGTCCCGGTTCCCGTCGGCGTCTTCAACCTGGCGGCGTTTGCCGGCGTGACCGGCTTCGAGCAGTTCGCCAGCGGCCTGGGCACGGCGGTGCTGACCACCTTCCTGATGCGCATCTGCAAAATGGAGTTCAAGGCGGCCCACTTCGCCATCGGCTCCGGACTGATGAGCCTGGGCGGCATCGTCGCCGGCGTCAGCAGCGGCTTCATCGCCTCCTGGCTCGGCTACAGCGGCATGTTCGGCGTCAGCTTTCTAATCTCGATCCCCGCCATGATCCTGCTGATCTGGGTGCCGAAGAAATGAACGAGCTATCGTGACGCGTGACGCGTGACGAGAACGGAATGAACTCGGCGTAAGGCGTACGGCATACGGCGTACGGCGTACGGCAACAGCACGGTACGATCCAGGGTGACGAGTGACGAGGAACAACATCTGGATCTATCGTCATGCGTTATGCGTAATGCGTGATGAGAAAAAGCAAGGGATCAATCGTAATTCGTAATTCGTCATTCGTGATTCGTAACAGCAAGAGGTCAGCTCTTGCGTTTGCCAACACAAACACAAACACTAACACAAAGAGGTCGTTGGGGTTCCCCTGGGCACTGTCACGGACGCTGAACTCGTGTATAATACGGCGCGAAGGAGTTGGACATGCTGCTGGTTGCCGACACGTTTGTTGCCGACGCCTATGCCGCGACGTTCGACCGCCTGATGTTGGGCTGCGCTGCAAAGGCCAGGATGGGAGTCAAATTATGGCGGCCGCTGAACCATCCCCAGCTGCCCGACCTGTCCCGCTTCAGCCACATGATCATGTCGGGCTCGGAGGCGTCGGTGGTGGACGATCATCCGTGGGAAAGGCCTCTGGCAAAGGCATTGCGGGAGTTCATCCAGGCGAGGAAGCCGGTCCTCGGCATCTGCTACAGCCACCAGTTCATCGCCAAGGAGCTCCTGGGAAAGGAGCATGTCCGCCACTCGCCGACCCCGGAATTCGGCTTTCGGGAGATCAGCTTCCAGGCCAATCCGCTCTTCGCCGGCATCCGCAAGCCCCTGGTCTCGGTCGTAACCCATTTCGACGAAGTGACCGGCCTGGGAATTGAATTTTCCGTCCTGGCCTCGACCCTCGATTGCGCCGTGCAGGCCTTCCAGATGAAAAACCTGCCTGTCTGGGGAGTGCAGTTCCACCCCGAGTACGGCCCCGGCAGCATCGAGGAGATCTTCACTGCGGAAGAAGCCTCTTCCCCCGATTTCAGGAAACGCTACTTTGACGACAGGAAGGACGATTCTGACCTGGCCCAGAACCAGCAGATCTTTTCTAATTTCCTGTCTGCTTAGTGATAGTGGTAGCGGCAGCACAGAAAAGGATTATCGTGACGCGTAACGCGTAACGCGTGACGCGTGACAAGTAACAGCAATTTACAGATCTTCGATCGTGATCTTTCAGAAATAACGATCAGCCCCTGACTAGACCTCTTCGGCACCCAAGCGAGTTGGTTTTCGTTACGTCGAACGTCGAACCTCGAACGTCGAACCTTGAAGCCCTATAAGTACCTAGCCGGCCCCTATCAATAGCGGAAGACCATATACAGGACCAATGCCGCCACTCCGGACCAGAACACCCGCTTGGCTACTGTGGGCCGGCTTTTTTTCAGCTGGTGCCATGCCAGCGACAGCGCGCCTGTTACCAGGATCAGGACAACGGCCATGGCCAGCACCTGCGGCCAGGAGCGGGTCATCTTGATCAGGAAAGCCAGGCTGTGGCCATGGGGGCCGAAGAAGCCGCCAAAGATGACGGCGATATGAAAGGCGTAGGCCGGCAGCGACTCCTGGCCGACCCGGGTGATGAGCACGGGCCTCTCGCCGTTCCTCCGCTCCAGCCGCCACAGCAGCGAGAGAAGCACCGCGACGATGCCCAGCTTCAGGAAGAAGAACAGGGGCTTGGCCGGGTTGAACGAGCCCATGGCGACGGGAGTGATGGGCTGCAGGGCGATGACCAGGAAAACGGCGACCAGGGAGAGGCCGGCATAGAAGAGCAGGCGGAAGAAGCGCTCCTCCCGGTCGTTGCGCTTCGCCTCCTGCCACAGCCGGCAGACCGCGGCGCCCAGAAAGGCGTAGCCCATCCAGGGGAAGAGGGGGAACTGCGAGAACGGCAGCCGCTTCAGATACCCCGACAGGGCCCAGGGCAGGTAGGCCTCGACGGGAAGCGACCGGAGCAGCGGCGTCAGCAGCGAAACGGCAAGGCCGGCGGCGGCGAGGAAGGCAAAATAGCGCTCGCGGCGCCGCCACAGCGGGATGAAGAGGAGCATCAGCAGCAGCGAGACGGCGATGGCGTGCAGCACGTCCACGCCCCAGAAAATGTGCTTCTGGCCCCAGTGAAGCGAATGACGAAGCCGGTCCAGGGAGAACTGCGGCATGTGCAGCAGGTAGCCGGCCAGCAGGATCTGCAGGCAGCGCATGAACTGCTTCCGGAAGACCTTGCCCGGGCGCAGGAAGTCGTCCCACTTGCGCTCGGCGACGAGCCCGAACGAAAAGCCGGCGATGAACACAAAGGAGGGGGCGATCAGGCCGTTGAAAAAGTCGAGGGATCGGTACAGCAGCGAAGAGCGCAGGCCGTAATGCAGGAAGGCGTTGACCACGTGGGTCTCGATCATGAACACCACGGCCCAGCCGCGGAACTGGTCGATGAAATAATAGCGCCTTTTTTCTTCAGGCATGCCTCATCCTCATGCGGTTCCTACGAAACGGAATGGTAGCAAAAAGCAGGGCTCGACTCAACCGGCATCTCGAGGATCAGGAAAGAGAGAGGGAGAGGCAGAGGGAAAGACAGAGGGAAGATAAAGTGGGAAGGAGGTTTGGAAAGGGCTTTTTCCCACACGCTCTTCCCTCTGCCATCCCTGACTCTTCCCTCTGCCTTTCCCTGAGTTCGATATTTGAAAATATGCAAAGGCTGTGATACATGAAAAGCATGACGAGTCGCTCGACCGACCAACAACTGCCTGCCGGCTACCGGCTGGTGCCGGTGCGCACGACGTACCTGGAGATGACGGAGCCGCCCCGCACTCCGCCGGTGCCTCTGCCCTTCGGCTGCGAGGTGAAGCGCTGGCAGCGGCCGGGCCCGGTCGAGTACCGGCGGCTGTTCCGCGCCGTCGGCGGCGAATGGGGCTGGAGCGGGCGGCTGCTCATGGCCGAGGAGGAGCTGCGGGCGCTCCTCCAGGCGGAGGAGACCGAAGTCCAGCTGCTGTACGCCGGCTGCCAGGTCGCCGGCTTCGCCGAGCTCGACCGCCGCGTCGCGACGCAAGCGGAGATCGCCTACTTCGGCCTGCTGCCGGCGTTCATCGGCCGCGGGCTGGGCCGGTTCTTCCTCGACTGGGCCGTCCGCCGCGCCTGGAAGGGCGAGACGCGGCGCGTGTGGCTGCACACCTGCGAGTACGACCACCCCCAGGCGCTGGAAAAATATCTCCGGGCCGGGTTCGCCGTGTTCGGCGAGAAGACCGAGACCCAGCCCTACCCCGAGGAGTTCCTCGCCCGCCGGCATCCCGGCGCTTGATTCCGTCCCGCGTTGTGCTACCATGGTCCTTTCCTTCAGGAGCGGAGGGACATGGAAAAAAGAAAGAGCGCGCGCTTCGACGTGTCACGGGAGATCAAGGGCAAGCTGCTGAACGTGGTCAGCTTCGTGGCCAATAACATCAGCCGCGAAGGAATCAACCTGGTCAGCAACTTTCAGCCGGTGGTCGGCTCCAGCTACAAGATCTACCTGATCGGGCGCGACAACCGCCAGCAGGAGTTCGACATCGAGATCAACCGCGCCGAGGTCGCCCCCTTCGACGGCAGCAAGTATGCCGCCCTGCCTCCCGGGCTCCTCTTCTCCATCGGCGCGCGCTTCAAGGACAACAGCGAAGCGCAGAAGGCGTTCCTGGCCTCCTTCATGAAAGACAGGCCGGCCGGAGCCGACGAGGGCTTCATCAGCCGTGAAGGCGTCAAGCCCGGATCCTGACCTCCCCCTGCCATGAGTTCCGAACCCGTAGCGGCGATCGTCCTGGCGGGAGGACGCGGCCGGCGCATGCGCCGGGACAAGCCGCTGCTCCCCTTCCGCGGCCGCACCCTCATCGAGGCGCTCATCGAGCAGATCCGCCCCTGCTTCGCCGCCATCCTGGTCAGCGCCGGCGACAGAAGGAAGCTGGCCTTTCTGGGGCTGCCGATCGTGGTGGATGAGACGCCGGGCCGGGGACCGCTGCCGGCCATCCTCACCGCGCTGCGCGCCTCGCCCTGCCGCGTCAACTTCGTGCTGGCCTGCGACATCCCGGTCGTCGACCTGTCCTTCGTGCGCCGCATCCTGGCCCGTACGCGGGGAAACGAGATCGTGGTGCCCCGCTACCGCGACGGCAAGTTCGAGCCGCTGTTCGCCGCCTATGACCGCTCGATCGTGCCGGTCATCGAAAAACAACTGGCCGCCGGCGACCTGCGCATCTCGTCGCTCTTCGCCGTCTGCCGCACGGCCTTCGTACCCATGGACGGGCAGGAATGGTTCCGCAACCTGAACACCATCGAGGAGTACCATGCCTACATTGAGAGCCGGAAGGGCAGGGACGCCTGAACGGCGGCAGATCGGCCTGGTCGACCTGCCGGCGGAGACGCTGTTGACCGTCGTGGTCGACGGCCGGCCGCTGGCGAGCCTCAGTTGCTCCCCTTTCGGCCGCCGCGAGCTGGCCCTGGGCTGGATCTTCAGCCAGGGGCTGATCGCCTCGGCCAATGACCTGGCCTCGCTGCGCCTGGCCGGCGGCCGGGCGCTGGTCCGGCTGCGCCGCGGCGGCCTGCGCTTCGACCCCGACCAGGTGACAGGGCCCTCGGGCGGGGCCATGCCGGCCCGGAGGTACTCCGCTCCGCCCCGCGTGCGCCGCGGCTTCACGTTCACCCTGGCGCAGGCCGTCGCCCTAATGGAGCAACTCCCCGGCCGGGCGGCCCGCTTCCGCCGCCACGGCGGCATCCACTGCTCCATGCTGGCCGACATGGACCGCCGGCGCATCCTGGCCAGCCGCGAGGACATCGGCCGCAGCAACAGCGTCGACAAGGTGATCGGTTGGGGGCTCGCCGCCGGCATCGATTTCGGCCGCTGCGGCCTGTTCACCACCGGCCGCGTCTCGGCCGAGATGGCGCTCAAGTGCCTGCAGGCCGGCGTCCCGCTCCTGGTGTCGCAGACCACGCTGACCACGCGGGCGCTGGCCGTCGTCCGCCGCAGCGGCCTGGCGCTGGTCGGCCACGTGCTCAAGCCCAGGCCCATCCTGATCAATTATTGAAAAAGCAACGAGCTATCGTGACGCGTAACGCGTGACGCGTGACGAGAACAGCATCGGATCGACCGATCGTGACACGTGACAAGAAACGAGTGACGGGGACGAACTGGACTCGGCGCACGGCGTACGGCGTACGGAAAACAACAACCTATCGTTATACGTTATGCGTTATGCGTGAAAGGAAACAACAAAGGGCCTATCGTAATTCGTGATTCGTAATTCGGGATTCGCAACAGCAAGAGGTCGGCTCTGGCATTGACTAACACAAACACTAACACAAAGTAATCGTTGAGCGGTTTCTTGCTGACACGGTCACCGTCACGGACACGGATGCTTGGTTCCGTTGAAATGAACCGGCCAATCGGGTAGAATGGCAGAAAACTAGCGAGGTCCACATGAAACGAACCGTCCTGTTTTGTTTCCTCTGCACCGCGATCCTTCTCTCGGGCCTGCCGGCCTTCGCCGACATCGCCCTGGTCGACACGGAAAAGAACAAACTGCACCTCTACGGCTTCTTCAAGCTCGACGCCGCCTGCCAGGACGGGGGAATCAACGGCCTGACCTTTCCCCGCTACGCCGTGGCCGGCGACGGCAGCCTCTACCTCTCGGCCACCCACACCCGCTTCGGCTTCAAGTACGCCGGAACGCCCCTGGCCAAAGGCGTGAACCTCGCCGCCGTCCTGGAGTTCGACTTCTTCGACGCCACGACGCCCAACCAGATGAAGCCGCGCTTCCGCCAGGGCTATTTCACCCTGGGCAGGAAGGGGCACAGCCTGCTCTTCGGCCAGGCCTGGGACCTGTTCTCGCCGCTGGGGCCGACCACGCTGATGATCAACGGCTACCTATGGCAGACCGGCAACCTCGGCTTCCGCCACGCCCAGGTGCGCTACGCCTATGAGGCTCCCCATTTCAGCGCGGCCCTCTCCGTCAGCGACCCGGCGACCGCCGGCGGCTGGTCGGCCCGGATGCCGGTGCTGCAGTCGCGCCTGGGACTCAAGCTGGGCGCAGGCGCAAAATACCAACTCGGACTTTCGGGGATCTACGGCCGCGAGAACGCCGCCCTGACCGGGATCGCCTTCAAGAACAAGGTCGACATGGCCGGCATCGGCGCCGACTGGAGCCTGGCCCTCTGCAAGCACCTGTCGCTGAAGGGCGAGTTTGCCACCGGCGCCAACCTGGCCTATGTGATGAGCCGCGCCGCCATCCATGCCGACCCGGCGGCCCAGGAGCTGACCGGCAAGAAGGCCTCTTCCTTCTGGTCGGAGCTGCTGCTGGCCAGGGGCAAGTGGAGCGGCTGGCTGGGTTATGCCTTCGAGGACCTGCATGACGAGGAGCAGCTGGCCGCGCGCGAGCTGAAGAAGACCGCCGCCCTGCTGGCGGGCATCCAGTTCGCCGCCGGCTCGGGCGTCAGTTTCGGCCTGGAGTATGCCCTGTTCGAAAGCCGCCATTTCCAGTCCGACAAGGTGAAGACCGGCCAGCTCATGTTCAGCGCCCAACTCAGCCTTTGAAGAAGGAAGCAAGGAGGAAAGACATGCAAGACAACAGCCTGCGCAGCCTGATCGGGCTCGCCATCAAGAACGAGGAGGAGGCCCGCACTTTCTACCTCGGCCTGCACGACCGGGTCGAGGACAAGCTGGCCAGGGAAACGCTGCTGTTTCTGGCCGGCGAGGAAAAGGCCCACAAGGAGTTCCTGGAGGCCTACCTGAAGGGCGAGAAGAAGTTCACCGCCCTGGGCATGGAGACGCCGATCGACTACCACGTCGCGGAGTACGCCGCCAAGCCCGACCCCAAGAAGAACATGAACAGCAGCGAGGTCTACCTGGTCGCCGCCCACCGCGAGTGGAACTCCTACAAGTTCTATTCCGGCCTGGCCGAGGCGCAGCCCGCCGGCGAAGTGAAGGACATGCTGCTGGCCATGGCCAACCAGGAGCTGAAGCACAAGGAGAAGGTCGAGTACCTGTATTCCAACACGGCCTTCCCGCAGACGTCGGGCGGCTAGGGACTCACACGAACCATCGTGACGAGTGACGCGTGACGAGTGACGAGAAACCGCAATCGCTCGATCCTTTGCTGCTTCGCGTCACGCGTTACGCGTTACGCGTCACGATAGATCGTTATTCAGAATATCCTTCAGCCTGACCTTGCCCAGGGCCAGCTTTTCCTTGCGCTCTTTCTTCAGGCTCTTGACCCGGTGCTCGGCCCGCAGGGCGTCGCTGCGGCTGCCGACGCGGATGCGGCGCACCAGGGTCAGCGGCCCCCGGCCCCGCAGGTATCGCGCCCCGCGGCCGGCGCGATGGGCGGCCAGGCGGCGCGCCACGTCGTTGGAGATTCCCGTGTAAAGCGAGCCGTCGCCGCAACGGAGCAGGTACAGGAACCAGGGCATCGCGCGTCAGTAGCGGATGACCTCGTCCAGGGGCGACACGCTGACCACGTACTCCAGGTTGACGTAGACCGAGCGGCGGTTGGCCTTGATCCCGGTCTCGCAGGAGGACAGGACGTAGCGCTCCTTGGGCAGGCTGCCCTCGGTCCCGTCGTGTACGTCGGCCTCGGCCAGCTGCAGCGAGTCGTCGCGCACCGCCTCCAGGCGGCCGATGTACATCCAGTGCGAGCGGGTGTCGACGACGATCTCCCGGCCGATCAGTTCCCGCAGCGTCTCCCTCATCTCCTCCTCCCGGCGCGCCCTTCGGGCTCCTCAACCCATGACGGCCCTGTGCTTCAGGAAGGTCCCGGCCTCGTACTCGGCGAAGGCGCGGCGCAGTTCCTCCTGGGTGTTCATGACGATCGGCCCGCGCCAGGCCACCGGCTCGCGCAGCGGCCGCCCCGAGACCAGCAGGAAGCGCAGGCCCCCGGAGCCGGCGACGGCCTCGACGGCGTCCCCGTCGCCGAAGACCGCCAGGGTGCCGGCGGTCGCCTGCCGCGAGGCGGGATCGGCGAAGCGGCCGGAGCCGGCGAACACATAGGCGAAGGCCGCATGAGCGGCGGGCAGTTCGCGGCGGAAGGCGGCGCCTGCCGGCAGCTCGACGTCGAGATACTCGGGATCGATGCGGATGCCGCGCACCGGTCCCTCGACGTTCCCGACCCGGCCGCAGACGATCCGCACCTTGGCCCCGCCCGGCAGCGTCAGCAGCGGAATGTCCCGGGCGGCGACGCCGCGGTAGCGCGGAGGCATCATCTTCTCGGCCGCCGGCAGGTTGGCCCACAGCTGGAACCCCTGCAGCCCCGGCAGCCGGCCCTCGCGCGGCATCTCCTGGTGGACGATGCCCGAGCCGGCGGTCATCCACTGCACGTCGCCGGGTCCGATCACGCCGGCGTTGCCCAGGCTGTCTCCATGCTCGATCTCGCCCCGCAGCACGTAGGTGATGGTCTCGATGCCGCGGTGGGGGTGCCAGGGGAAGCCGGCCAGGTAATCGTCCGCCTCGTCCGAGCTGAAATCGTCGAGCAGGAGGAAGGGATCGAGCCCCGGCACTTTCTCGAACCCGAACAGCCGCCGCAGACGGACTCCCGCCCCCTCCAGGGTGGCGACGCCGCGGCGCAGCTCGCGGACGGCACGGACGGCGCTCATTTCGGCTCTCCGGGCGCGTCGGCGGACGGAGCGCCGGGCTGGAACTCGGCGCGCACCGCCCGGTCGAACTGCAGCACCGCGATCAGGTAGCCCCAGAACAGGAGCTCGAAGACCTTCTGGACGCGGTCGAAGCGCAGCAGCCTCTCCCAGTCGAGGTCGATACCGGGAACGAGGCGCGCCAGCCAGCCGCTCATCTCGGTGAGCTGGCTCGCCGTCAGCAGGCTGAAGACGGCGCTGAGCACGGCCAGCCAGCCCAGGACCAGCAGCAGCAGCCGCGCCCAGTTCCGGCGCCGCAGCAGCTGGCCGAAGACCAGCCAGGCCAGGACCAGGACCAGCACGGTGATCGCCAGGCTGAAGGATCTCAGGGCGCCGGGTGTCCAGGGCCTCATCTCGGCGCGGTAATTGTCGGCCAGCTGGCGGAAGACGCCCCAGGCCACGATCGCCCCGGCGACCGACTTCAGGACATAATAGGCGACGAAGATCCCGCGCAGGCGGTATAGCTTGACCGACGTGCTGTTCATGCGTTCACCTCGCTGCCGGCCGCCCGGAGCGCCCGGATGGATCCCATCTTACCGCGGCCGGCAAGCGCGCGCAAGGCAGGAGCTGAAAATGATTCTTTCACAAATTCGCAGATAATTTCACTCATAAAGCGTACGACCTGGTAAGACTAAAACACCAATGTCCAAATGACCCAAACGAAGCGCAGTGACAGTGACAGCAAGAATCTAGCATCATTTCCGTTTGGATTTGCTGACACTGACACTCACACTGACACTTGCCTCAGCTTGTTCGGAAACTGGAATTTCATCCCATCCCTCGTCCTGTTGGCTTTATACTTGTCCATACACAGCCAAACCCATGTACGAACCTGCGTGAGGAAAATAAAAAAGGCGGGGCGCCTGAGGGCGCCCCGCCGCCGAAAGACCGGGAACTACTCGACCTTGAACAGCTCTTCCTTGGCCTCGGGATTCAGTTGCAGCGTCTTGACGGTCTGGGCGGAGACCTTTTTGCCGTTGGCCCAGGACTCGGTCTTGAACGGGACCTTGACGCCGTCCACGTCGCGGTAGTCGGAAAGGCGTTCCTCGACCGTTGCCGGCCCCTCCTGGGTCACCGACGAATAGGAATTGCCCAGGGGCAGCATCGTCTGCGGGTCCAGGAACAGGCGGAACTCCACTCCCCTTCCGGAGATGGCCAGGGCAAGCGCCTCCTGGCCGGCAAAGGGCAGGCGCCCCAGCGCCTGGATCTTGTACTGGCCGGCGTTCTGCCATACATAGAACGGTTCGCGCAGGAAGTTGTCCAGGATGTTCTTGCGCTCGGCCTCGGGCAGGGGCATGGAGCCCTGGGGCATGCGGATGATCCCCTTGGCGCCGTTGACGATCATGTTCATCCTGCCGCCGGGGGTGTCGAGGGCGAAGCGCACCTTGTCGGGATAGGCGGTGACGACCTCGGCGGCCAGGGTCATCTCGCCCATCGGCGTGCTCTGCAGCAGGTCGCCTTCCATGCGCATGCCGCGCACGGCCATGACCTTGGCCGGGTCGCCCATGGCGGCGACGGCCTTGGCGAAGAGCTCCTGTCCCTGGGCCAGCGACTCGGCGGTGGCCTCGGGCCCCTTCTCGCCGGCCGGCAGCGGGATGGCGATGTCGATGAGGTTCACCTTTCCCAGCGTGCTCAGCGGCTGATCGAAGTCGGCGCTCTTGCCCACCACCAGCACCTGCACCTGGTCGGGGCGCAGGTGTTTTTGCGCCGCCGCCAGCACGTCGGCCTTGGTCACCGTCTCGATGCGGCGGATCAGCTGCTCATTGAAGTCGAGCGGGTAGCCGTAGTAGGCGTTGGTGAGCAGGCGGCGGATGATCTTGGCGCGGCTGTCGAACTGGAAGACGTAGGAGTTGAGGAACTGGTCCTTGGCGCGCCGCAGCTCCTCGTCGCTGACCTCCTGCTCGCGGAGGCGCTTCATCTCCTCCAGCATGATCGTGATGGCCTTGACCGTCGACTCCGACTTGGTCTGGGCGCCGGCGGAAAACGCTCCCGGAACCTTGTAGCCGGCACCGTAGTAGCCCCATACCGAGTAGGCCAGCCCCTCGTCGGTGCGGATCCTCTTGAACATGCGGTCGAAGGAGAGGATGCGGTTCATCACCGAGAGCGCCGCGTAGTCGGGATCGCTCAGCAGTCCGCCGATATGGCCGACGGCGATGTTCGACTGGTTGACGTCCCCCTTTTCGACCAGGTTGACCGTGCGCGGATAGTCGTAGCTCACCTCGGGCAGGGAAGGCAGCTTGCGGCCGGAGGCCGGCCAGTCGCCGAGGACCGCCTCGAGCTTGCGCGCCATCTGCCGGCTGTCGAAGTCGCCCCAGACGGCGAGCCACAGGTTGTCGGGGTGGAAGTACTCGCGGTAGAAGGCGAGCATGTCGTCGCGGCCGACGGCGTCGATGGTGGCGTACTCATTTTGGCGGGCATAGGGGCTGTCGGCCCCGTAGATCAGCTTGATGAACTCGCGCTCGGCGATCTGACCGACGTCGTCGTTGCGCCGCGAGATGGCGCTGCGCGCCTCGATCTTGGCCAGATCGATCTTCTCCGCCTCGAAGCGCGGCCGGCGCAGGACGTCGGCGAAGATCGGCAATACCTTGTCCAGGCTCTCCCTGAGCATGGAAACGTAGACCGAGGCGCTCTCGCTGTCAATGCCGGTCTCGATGTCGGCGGCCATGGTCTCCAGCCGGCGGTCGATCTCGTCGCCGCTCAGCGCCCCGGCACCGCCGGTGCGCAGCACCGTGCCGGTGAGTCCGGCCAAGCCGGCCTTGGACGCGGGCTCGAAGGCCGAGGAGGCGAAGAACATGCCGCGCAGGTCAATGGTGGGAAAACGGTGGTCCTCGATGAGGAACAGGCGGATGCCGTTCTTCATCGTCTTCTGCAGCACCGGCGGGGTGCGCAGCGCCCCCAGCTTGGGAAAGTCGAACTTGTCCTTGGGGTTCTTCTGCGCCGCCAGCGGCGAAGCAAGCAGCGCCAGCGCGACGGCGGCGCAGATCCACGATACCGTGATCTTCTTTTTCATGGGGTCCTTCCTTTACTTTGTTTCGGGCACGATCTCGCCGATGGTGCGGTTGCGGGCGACCAGGTAGGTGCCGGCCACACGCTGCACGTCGGCGGCGGTGATGCGCTCGATGGCGGCGAGCTCGTCGAACAGCAGCCGCCAGTCACCCTCCACCACGTCGTAGCGGGTCAGCAGCGCCGCCAGGCGGGCGTTGGACTTCATCTGGCCGATCAGGGCCTTCTTGGTCATCTGTTTGTACTTGGCCAGCTCCTGCGGCGTGACGCCGTCCTTCTTGACCTTCTCGATCTCGCGGTCGATCAGCTCCAGCGACTGGGCGGCGGTCTTGTCCTTGCTGGGCATGGAGAAGAAGGCGATCAGGTTGGGATACTTGTCACCGGGGAAGTTGTTCATGCAGGCCACCTGGGCGGCCGCCTTCTCCTTCTTCACCAGCGTCTCCCACAGCCGCGAGGAGCGGCCCTGGCCGATGATGTTGGCCAGAGCGTCCAGGGCACCGTTGTCGGCGTGGCGGGAATCGGGCTTGTGATAGCCCACCAGCAGCACCGGCTGCGACTGGGCCGTGACCGCGACCCGGCGCTCGCCCCACTGCTCGGGCTCGACCGTGCGCAGCGGCTCGGGGCGCGGGCCGCTGGGGATGCGCCCGAAATAGAGCTCGGCCAGGCGGAAGACCTCAACCGGGTCGACATCGCCGACGATGGCCGCCGTAAGGTTGCTGGGCGAGTAGTACTTGCGGAAATAGTCCTTCACGTCCTGGTGGGTGATGCGCTGCAGGTCGGACATGTGGCCGACGACATAATGGTGGTAGGGATGCGCCTTGTAGGCCGTGGCCATGAAGTCCTCGATCAGCTTGCCGATGGGCTGCGTCTCCACCCCCAGGCGCCGCTCCTCCATGATCACGTCGCGCTCCTTGTAGAACTCGCGGAAGACCGGGTTCAGGAAGCGGTCGGAGGCGACGGCCATCCAGAACTCGAGCTTGTTGGCCGGCAGGCTGTTAATGTACTGCGTAGCGTCGTAGTTGGTATAGGCGTTGACTCCGGTGTCGCCCTGTTGCATGACCATATCGAAGTACTCGTTGTTGACGACAAACTCCTTGGCCTGCCTCTGCAGCTCCTCAAAGCGGGCTTTCAGCTCGTTCACGCGCTTATCGTCGGGCTTGAGGCGCGACCGCTCGCGGGCCAGCTCCCCGTAGACGCGATCCAGCTCGTCCAGCACCTTGGACTCGGCGGCATAGTCCTTGGTGCCCACGGAGGTCGTGCCCTTGAAGGCCATGTGCTCCAGGATATGCGAGATGCCGGTGATGCCGTACGATTCCTGGGCGCTGCCCACGTCGGCATAGACGTGGAACGAGGCCACCGGCGCCTCGTGCTGCTCCATGACGATGAACTTCATGCCGTTGGCCAGCGTCTTCTCATGGACCTGGGCCTTCATCTTTTCCATGCCCTGGGCGGCCAGGACCCCGCCGGCGGCGAACGCCAGCAGGGCCGTCAGGACCATGGCGGTCCTCATGATCTTGCGTGTCATGTGCCTCTCCTTATGTAAGAAATTGACGATGCGCTCCTTGACTCCCGATGCTAATTCAATTTTTTGAATTTTGTTTTCCAAAGTGTACATACGTCCGCGAAGTGGATATGGTTTTGGCCGGTTTTCGGCATCAATGGACTGGCCGTCAGGTCAATCCAGGCTCATGGCCGGATTGTCCCGGCACAAGACAGTGAAGCGGCAGGAGCCGCCGCAAAAGCGGCCGACCAGCTCCATCGCATCGCGCGCCGCCTCCTGCAGCTCCTCGTCGGTGACCGGCGGCAGGGCGTCGAGGTTGATCTCGACGGCGGTCGTTCCGGGCAGCAGCAGGGTATGGTTCGCCTGGCGCCAGATCCAGCGCCGGGTCAGGACCCTGTTCCCCTCGGCGAAGATGAACTCCCCCGCCGACGGGCGTTCGACTTCCTCCGTGCCGAAGGGGACGAACTCCTCCGCCCCGCTCGCCGGCCGCAGGGCGATGTCCCGGGCCAGCACGTCGACGGCGTGGCCCCCCACCGGGAGCAGGCGGCGCAGCGAGACGATGTTGCCGATGTCGGCCAGACCGTTTATCGCGGGCAGCTCCTGCCCCTTCAGCACCCGGCGCAGCAGCGCCTCGATCGAAGGCCGGAATTCGCCGGGCTTGTAGCCCAGCCGGCGGAAGGCCTCGCGCCACGAAGCCAGCTGCGGCTCGGCGGTCAGCGTCTCCAGGCTCAGCCGCTGCCGCGCCCGGGCCTCCTCGCTCCGCAGCATAGCGGCCAGCTCGGGCGGCGAATCGCCGTTGCGCACCCCGCGGGCGACCACCACGCCGCGGCGGTAACCGGGAAACGCCGCGAAGACATCAGGGGCTATAGAATAGGTCAGATTTTTCATCGATTCCCCCTTGAATCAAACTCAAAATTCCAAGCACCCGAGGAGAGAGAAGAACGATCTCTCCGTGTTAGTGTTCGTGTTTGTGTCAGTGATAGCAACAGCATTCAACGAACTTCTAAAATCAGAAAAACATCGCCAGGCAACGGTTTTCACTTTTGCCTTTCGCCTTTTGCCTTTTGCCTTGCCTCGGCTTCTGGCCAGTTCCGGAGCATGGCCGCCAGCAGCCAGCCGCCAGCCAGGAGGAAAAACGCCCCCAGGGCGACGAAAGCGGCGGACAGGGAGACGGCGTCGACCAGGCGGCCGAACAGGGGCGCAACCACGATGAAGGTCACGCTGCCCGCCATGCCCGCCAGCGAGAGGACGGTAGCGCGCACGTCGGAGCCGACCTGGCGGTTCAGCCGCTCCAAAAGGACCGGGTAGGCCAGGTTCCAGAGGAAGGCGTTGGCCATAACCAGCGGCAGCAGCCGGGCGCTGGGGAACAGGCCGATCAGGACATAGAACAAGGGGCTGAGCAGGGCCAGGAACAGCGGCGGCCGATGCCCGAATCGCTCGCTGAAGGGATGGGCGACCGCCCCGCCCAGGGCGCCGGCCAGCTGGAAGACGGCGAATAGGACGCCGAACCAGCCGACGCCGATGCCGAGCTCCTGGTAGAGGAGGAAGTACGCCCAGAGGGCGGTCAGGTTGCTGGCCATGAGCAGCCCGCAGGAAAGGATCAGCGGCCGGATGGAGGCCCGCAGCAGGCAGTCGCGGCAGATGCGCAGGATGTCGCGCAGCGGGTTCTTGCCGGGCCGCTTTTCGCGCTCGGGCTCGCTCAGGCCCAGGGAGAGCGCCGGCATGAGCAGCGCGGCGGCCGTGTTGACCAGGAAGGGCAGGCGCAGGAAGACCGCGGCCAGCAGGCCGCCGGCCACCGAGGAGACCGCCGTGCCGGTGCGGGCGAACAGGGCGCAGCGCCCCTCGAAGCGCTTGTACTCCCCCTCGCGGCCGAGCTGGCGCAGGCTGTCGAAAAGCAGCGCCGAGTCGCAGCCCGAGCGCATGCTGACGCTGACGGCCAGCAGCGTCTCGGCGGCGATGAAGGCGGCGAAACTCCGGCCGCTGGTGTAGAGGGCGAGCCCCAGCGGGAAGAAGATCGCGCCGAATACCAGGGTGCGCTTGCGGCCGATCACGTCGGCCAGGTAGCCGGAGGGGACCTCCAGCAGCAGCACCGCCAGGTGGAACACGGCCTGGATGGTGAAGATCTGCGTGGAATTCAGTCCGTTGGCCGTATAAAAGAGGATCAGGACCGGCGCGATGGGCAGGAAATCGCCGAGGAACTTCAGGGCCACGATCTTCCACAGATTGCGGCCGACGGGATTGTCTGGCGTATTCATCGGCAAATACTAATAAGGAAAAAGGTAAAAGGAAAAAGGGAAAAGTAAGCAAAAAAATCGCTCATGCAACCGGTTCGGAAATTGCCCGCTTCACTTTTACCTTTTTACTTTTTCCTTTTACCTTTGGAAGGACGGTCCCCCAAGTCAGCGCACGAACGCCTTGCGGCCGGCATAGGCCGCCCTGGCGCCGAGCTCCTCCTCGATGCGCAGCAGCTGGTTGTACTTCTCCACCCGCTCGCCGCGGCAGGGGGCGCCGGTCTTGAGATGGCCGGTGGCCATGGCCACGGTGAGGTCGGCGATGAAGCTGTCAACCGTCTCGCCGCTGCGGTGGGAGACCATCGCGCCCCAGCCGGCCCGGCGCGCCATCTCGATGGCCGCCCGCGTCTCGGTCAGGGTGCCGATCTGGTTCAGCTTGATCAGCACGGCGTTGGCCGCGTTCTCATTGATCCCCTGCTGGATGCGCTTGACATTGGTCACGAACAGGTCGTCGCCGACGAGCTCCACCCGGCCGCCGATCCTGCGGTTGAGCATTTTCCAGCCCTCCCAGTCATCCTCGGCCAGCCCGTCCTCGAGGGCGATGATGGGATATTTCCCCGCCCACTCGGACCACAGCGCCACCATCTGCGTGGAATCGATCTTCCGCTTCTCGGTGCGCAGGTGATAGACGCCCTCCTCGTAAAAGCTGCTGGCCGCCGGATCGAGAACGATGGCGATGTCGTCGCCCGGGCGGTAACCGGCAGCGGCGATGGCCTTCAGGATCAGCTCGACCGCCTCGGCGTTCGTCTTCAGCGTAGGCGCGAAGCCGCCCTCGTCGCCCACGCCGGTCGAATGGCCGGATTCCTTGAGCACCTTCTTCAGGGCGTGGTACGTCTCGGCGCCCCAGCGCAGCGCCTCGCGGAAGCTGGGCGCGCCGACCGGGGCGACCATGAACTCCTGGAAGTCGGTCCCCTGCCAGTTGGCGTGGGCGCCGCCGTTCATGATGTTGAAGCAGGGGACGGGCAGCAGGCAGGCCTTTTCGCCGCCCAGGTAGCGGTACAAGGGCTGCTTGGCGGCGGCGGCGGCGGCGCGGGCCACGGCCAGGCTGACGGCGAGGATGGCGTTGGCGCCCAGGCGCCCTTTGTTCTCCGTGCCGTCCAGGTCGATCATGGTCCGGTCGACCTTCTCCTGGTCGAAGGCGTCCAGGCCCTTGAGGGCGGCGGCAATCTCGCCGTTGACGAATCCGACCGCGCTCAGTACGCCCTTGCCCTGGTAGCGCTTTTTGTCCCCGTCGCGCAGTTCGCACGCCTCGTGGACGCCGGTGGAGGCGCCCGACGGCGTGGCGGCGCGGCCGAACGTTCCCCCCGCCAGCGCGACCTCGGCCTCGACGGTGGGGTTGCCCCGAGAATCCAGGATCTCCCTGGCGAAGACTTTTTTTACAGCCGTGTCCATGTTCGTTCTCCGTTGAAAAAATTGCGCCTATTATACCAGAAACCGCGGACGGCGCATATCGCTGAAAAGTTGATTTTTTTTCGCGGCGATCGTATTATTTCCCCTGCTTTTTTGGGGGGGCAAATGGAACCGATCCCATGGCCCGGACATCTATCCAGTATCGCTCCGCAGCAGATGAACCCAACAGGCCTGAAATCAGCGAGCGACTGGCAGGACCATGGATGTTCATGAGCCATCCCAAGCGAATCGCCCTCCACGCCGCTGGGCGCAGGGTGAAAAACCGGACAGATTCCCTGCTCTTGCTTGCGGCGCTGCTCATCTTTTTCCGCCCCGGCTTGGCCGCGGCCCGGGGCAGTCCCCGCTTTGAAAAAGTCCCGGCCGCCGCCGGGCTCACTCCCAGCGTCGTGTTCGACATTCTGCAGGACCGCCAGGGATTCCTGTGGTTCGCCACCGAGAACGGCCTCTACCGATACGACGGCTACACCTTCAGCGAATTCCGCCACGTCCCGGGCGACCCATCCAGCCTGAACCAGAACCACGTCGTGAAGCTCATGGAGAGCAGGGACGGCACCCTCTGGATCGGCACCCACAACGGCGGACTGAGCCGATTCGACCCGGCCGCCGGCGTTTTCCACGCCTACTGGAAATTTCCCGTCCCTCCCGGCGGGCTCAGCGGCAGCATCGTCCAGGCGATCGTCGAAAATGGCGACGGCTCGCTGTGGGTGGGCACCAATCACGGGCTGAACCGCTTCGACCGGGCTGCCGGCCGCTTTACCGCCTACCGCCACCGCCCCAACGACGAGGCGAGCCTCAGCCACGACCAGGTCAATGCGCTGTGCCTGGACCGCGAGGGTGCGCTCTGGATCGGCACCGATCAGGGGCTGAACCGGCTCGAGCGCGGCGGCGCCTTCACCCGCTTTTACAGCCGCCCCGGAGAAGGGGCGAGCCTCAGCCACGACCGCATCCTGGCCCTCCTCGAGGACCGCGCCGGCGCCCTATGGATCGGGACCCAGGCCGGCCTCGATCGCTTCGACCGGCGCAGCAACAGGTTCGAGCGCCTGGCCGGGCGGCAGGGCTCGCCCGCGACCCTGCAGGCCAATGCCCTATGCGAGGACCGTGCCGGCCGGCTGTGGATCGCCTCCGAGGAGGGGTTGCTGCGCCGCGATCCCCGGGACGGCGGCTTCGTCCGCTTTCGCCACGACCCGAGCGACGGCGGCAGCCTGTGCTCCGACCAGGTCACTTCGTTCTGTGAGGACCGCTCCGGGATTCTCTGGATCGGGACATGGAGCGGGCTCGGCAAGGTCCACGGCCAGCAGAAGAATTTCAGCCATTTCTACCCGGTCCCCTGCCACGAAGACAGCCTCGGCGATCCCGAGGTTTTCTCATTCCACGAGGACCCCGACGGCACCCTGTGGGTCGGGACGTGGGACGGACTCGCGCACCTCTCCGCGGACAGGAGCGTCTTCCGCCATTACCGCCACCAAGCGGGAAGCGACCGCGGGCCCAGCCAACCGCACATCCGCAACCTGCTCGTCGACAGCCGCGGCGCTTTCTGGGTCGGTACCGAGAGCGGAGGGCTCAACCTGTTCGACCGCCGGCAAGGGACGTTCCGCGCGTTCCGCAACGACCCGAGGGATCCCGCCAGCCTGAGTGACGACCAGATCCGCGCGCTGTGCGAGGACCGCAGCGGCACGCTGTGGATCGGCACGATGAAGGGGGGGCTGAACCGCTTCCACCCCGGCAGTCGAACATTCAGCCGCTACCGGCACGACGAGCGCGACCCGGCCAGCCTGGGAAACGACGAGGTGCGCGCCATACTCGAGGACCGCTCCGGCGTCCTCTGGGTCGGCACCTACGGCGGCGGGCTCAACCGTCTCGTCCCCGAGACCGGCAAATTCGTCCGCTACACCAGCGAGGCAGGCGGAGGCAAGGGCCTGAGCAGCAACTACATCTTCTGCCTTCACGAGGACAGGCAGGGAAACCTCTGGATCGCCACCTGGGGCGGAGGGCTGAACCGCCTCGATCCCGCGCGCCGCGCCTTCACCTGCTTCACCAAGCGCGACGGCCTGCCCTGCAACGAGATCTACGGCATGCTGGAGGACCGCTCCGGCCGCCTTTGGCTCAGCACCTTCGAGGGGCTGTCGCGTTTCGACCCGCGGGCCGGGACGTTCAGGAATTTCGACGTCCACGACGGGCTGCAGGCCAACGAGTTCAACTTCGGGGCTTACCTGCTGAGCCCCAGCGGCGAGATGTTCTTCGGCGGCGTGAACGGCTTCAACGCCTTTATCCCGGAGGAGATCCGCGACAGCCCCTATGTGCCGCCGGTGCGCATCACCTCGCTCAAGGTGCTGAACAGGGAGGTCAAGCTGCAGAAGCCGATCTGGGAGACCGGCGAAATCGTCCTCCATCCCAAGGACTACCTGTTTTCCCTCGAGTTCGCCGCCCTGGACTACGCGGCGCCCATGAAAAACCGCTACGCCTACAAGCTGGAGGGGCTGACCTCCGGCTGGATCGCGGCCGACGCCCGCCACCGCTCCGTCTCGTTCTCCACCCTGTCGCCCGGCCGCTACGTCTTCCGCGTGCGCGGCTCCAGCAGCGACGGGGTGTGGAGCGACCAGGAGGCCCGGCTGGTCATCCGCGTGCGCGGCCCCTGGTGGAAGGCGTGGTGGTTCCTGTCGCTGCTGGCGGCCGCCTCGGGGCTGGCGGCATATGAATGGAACCGCACGCGCATCCACCGCCGGGCGCGGCGGGTGCGGACGGAAGAGGCCATGGAGCAGCTCTTCGACCGCTGTGCGGTTTCCCCGCGCGAACGCGAGATCGCCCGGCTGCTGCTCAAGGGGCTGAATAACAAGGAAATCGGCGAGAAGCTGTTCATCGAACTGAGCACGGTCAAGATCCATGTACACAACGTCCTGCGCAAGCTCGGCGTGCGCAACCGCACCCAGCTGCTGCGCCTCCTGCAGAACCTGCAGGTGAAATAGCCCGCCGGGGGCCGGAGAGAGCGATCGCCGCCGGCAGCGGTCGGCGGCGGGATCCGCCGCCCGGCCGCCGATTCAGATAATTGAACTTTTGCTCGCATCCGCCCACGCTTTCTGCCGACTCCGCTGAATATATATAAAAAAAATGAAACAACTCCGCCGGCAGAAGCGTCTTATCCATGACGACCTAAGGCGGCAAGTACCACGAACTCATCCACCGGTGCGGCCGCGACGGCGGCACAGGCCGGATCGTCCGCCGCCCGAGGTCACGGCAACATGGACAGCAAGAAAGGCCATGCCCTATCCTGGTTCATCGCGCTCATCCTCCTGGTATTCCCGCGCCTTTTTCCGCAGTGCGGGGACGCGAGCTTCGCGCATATCGGCCGGGATGAGGGGCTTTCGCAGAACACCGTCTACACCATCATTCAGGACCGCCGTGGCTTCATGTGGTTCGGCACCGAGAACGGCCTGAACCGCTTCGACGGCTATGATTTCTCCGTCTTCCTGCCGGTTCCAGGCGACACCACCAGCCTGAGCCACAGCGCCATCCTCAAGATCTACGAGGACCGGGAGGGGGTCCTCTGGATCGGCACCCTGAACGGCGGCCTGGACCGCCTCGACCCATCGGGCGGCGGCTTCCACCACTACCGCCATGCGGCGGACCGGCCCGATTCGCTCAGCAACGACATCGTCGGCGCCATTTACGAGGACCGCGCCGGCAACTTCTGGGTGGGCACCGACGCCGGCCTGGACCGCCTCGACCGCCGCAGCGGGCGCTTCACCCGCTTTCCGCTGGCCATCGACCGTCCCGGCGCCAGCAATCACATCCATGACATCGTCGAGGACCGCGACGGCGCGCTCTGGCTCGCCACCTTCGGCGGCGGCCTCGTCCGCTTCGCGCCCGCCAGCGGCCAGTTCACCTGCTATCGCAACGACACGAAAGACCCGTCCAGCCTGAGCAGCGACTTCCTTTACCGCGTCCTGCCGGACCGGCAGGGCGTCCTCTGGGTCTGCACCCGGGACGGGCTGAACCGCTTCGACCCGCGCACGGGCAGGTCCCGCCGCATTCCCATCCAGCCGGAGCGCGCGGGAGCGCCCCGCCGCGATGTCGTCAACGCCATCATCGCCGACCGCGACGGCCGCATCTGGCTGGGGACGGAGGCGGGCCTGGCCTGCCTGGACCCCCGAAGCGAGGCCGTGGCCCTGCAGCGCCACGATCCGCTCGACGCCCTGAGCCTGGGCTCCGACCAGGTCAGCGCGCTCTGCGAGGACCGCTCGGGCATCCTGTGGATCGGCACCGACGACCGCGGCGTCGACCGCTTCAATCCCAAGCGCAAGAAATTCCTCCATTGCCGCTCCATCCCCGGCCGCCCCGACAGCCTGGGCAGCAACACCGTCTACTCCTTCTGGGAGGACCCGGACGGGGGCCTGTGGATCGGCACGCTCGGCGGCCTGGACCGCCTGGACCGGCGGGAGAACTCCTTCAGCCACCACGGTTACGGCCGCGGCGATGAGGACGGACTGTACCGGGCCCCGGTTCGCTGCCTGCTGGGCGACGGCGCCGGAGGCCTATGGCTGGGGACCGACGGCAACGGGCTGCATCTCTTCGACCGCCGGAGCGGGCGCAACACGCCCTTCCGCCACGATGCCGACGACCCGCACAGCATCAGCCATGACCGGGTCCTCAGCCTATGTCGCGACATGGCCGGCTCGCTCTGGATCGGCACTTACGGCGGCGGGCTCAACCGCCTGGACCGCGAGGGCGGCCCGTTCACCCGCTTCCAGTTCGTCGAGGGGGATCCCCGCAGCCTCAGCGACAACATCGTGCGCGCCATCCTGGAGGACCGCTCGGGCTCGCTCTGGATCGGCACCTACGGCGGCGGGCTCAACCGCCTGGACCGCGAAACGGGCGCCTTCCGCCGCTTTCGCCATGATCCCGCCGACCCGGCCAGCCTGGGCAACGATTACGTCTTCTGCCTGCACGAGGACCGGCACGGTGGATTGTGGATCGGCACCCTGAACGGCGGCCTGAACCGCATGGACCGGGAAACGGGAACGTTCCGCCGCTTCACCCGGGCCGACGGCCTGGCCAGCGACATGATCACCGGCATCGTCGAGGACCGCGCTGGCGATCTCTGGCTGATGACCAACGAGGGACTGACGAGGTTCACCCCGCGGACGGGGCAGGTCCGCAACTACGACGTCAGCGACGGTCTGCAGGGCAAGGCGTTCATCAGCGGCTCCTGCCTCCTCGACGGCACCGGCAAGATCTTCGCCGGCGGGAGCAACGGCTTCAACATCTTCGATCCCCTCGACATCGTCGACGATCCCTACGTGCCCCCCGTGCTCATCACCTCATTCCGGGTACAGAACCGCGAGGTTCGGCTGCCCCGCCCGGTCTGGGAGGCGACCGAGATCGAGCTCGGCCCGAAGGACCAGTTGTTCTCGTTCGAGTTCTCCGCCCTGGACTACGCGGCGCCGGAAAAGAACCTCTACGCCTTCATGCTGGAGGGGCTGACCGACGACTGGATCCCGGTCGACGCCCGCCGCCGCCTGGCCTCCTTCTCGCGCCTGCCGCCGGGAAAGTACGTCTTCCGCGTGCGCGGCTCCAACCGCGACGGCCTGTGGAACGAGCGCGAGGCCAGGCTGGTCATCCGCGTCCGCCCGCCCTGGTGGCGGACCGGGTGGTTCCTCTCCCTGGCCGTCGCCGCCGCGCTGTTCCTGTCCTACGAATGGAGCCGCACGCGGCTGCGGCGGCGGGCGGCGAAGGTCCGCACCGCCGACGCCATGGACCAGCTGTTTGAACAGTGCACCCTGTCGCCGCGCGAGCGCGAGATCGCCCTGCTGCTGCTGAAGGGGCGGTCAAACAAGGAGATCGGCGAGCAGCTGTTCATCGAGCTGAGCACGGTCAAGATCCACGTGCACCACGTCCTGCGCAAGCTCGGCGTGGCCAACCGCACCCAGCTGCTGCG
>JAKLEC010000039.1 GCA_022711715.1 Acidobacteriota bacterium | reverse complement strand
GCAGCGAGCGCACGCGCTCCAGCAGCGGCAGGTCGGACTTGGAGCGGCCGCCCAGGATCAGCAGCAGCTTGCGCCGCTCGCCGTAGGCGCGGGCGTAGTGGAATAGGGGCACGATGCCCCGTCCGCCGGCCAGCAGCAGCACGCGCTGGTTGGGCATCTCCGGGAAGGTGTTTCCCAGCGGGCCGAGGATGTCCAGGCCGTCGCCGGGGCGCTGCCCGGCCAGCAGCCGCGTGCCGGCGCCCAGCACCTGGTAGTAGAACCAGACATAGGGCGGCCGGCTGTCGAGGATGCCCAGCGGCCGCCGCAGCAGCGGGTCGAGTGCCGGCGAGACGCGCACCATGGCGAAATGGCCCGGCTTGGCCGCCGCGGCCAGGCGCGGCGCGGCGACTTTCAGCAGGTGGTAGCCGCCGCCGAGGTCGCGGGCTTCCTCGATGAGGCCGCGTTCGTCTTGCATGGGTCGATTATGCCACGCCGGCCCCGGGGTGTAAATAGGATGCTCCTCTTATAAAGGTGTCGATCGGGATCGAGTTGATCCAATCAGCGTATTATCTGATAGGACGGAAGCATCAAGCTCCAAGCACCAAATTTCAAATAAGCTCCAAATTCCAACAACCAAATGACGCAAACGAAGAAAAGATGCTTGAAATGGCTCTCGTTTGGGACATTGGAGTTTGGAACTTGGAATTGATTTGGGATTCGGTGCTTGGTATTTGGGATTGGATTCTACCCCTCGCCCAGCTGATCTTCACCTGGTCAGCCTTTGCCCAAACTTGTGTCCAAACTTGCAGATGAGCTAAATCAGGTGGGGCCCGGCGCCGGCCGGGAAAAATGCTGCCGGCACTTGCATTTTTCCCGCGTTTTCCTTAAGGTGCGCTCATGGAACGCATCTCCTTTCCCGGTCCGGTGCCATGGCGGAATTCCTAGAGTTCGACCACATCCGCAAGCGCTTCGGCCCCATCCAGGCGGTGGCCGACGTCTCGCTGGGAATCCGCCGCGGCGAGGTCTTCGCCCTGCTGGGCCCCAGCGGCTGCGGCAAGACGACCATGCTGCGCGTGGCCGCCGGCTTCGAGGCTCCCGACGCCGGCCGCGTCTTCCTCGCCGGAGCCGACATCACGCCGCTGCCGCCCAACCGCCGGCGGGTGAACACGATCTTCCAGAACTACGCGCTGTTCCCGCACCTGACCGTGCGCGGCAACATCGCCTTCGGCTTGCAGATCGCCAAGCGGCCCAAGGCCGAGATCGACCGCGAGGTCGACGCCATGCTGCGCCTCATCCGCCTGGAGGACCAGGCCGACAAGAAGCCCGACCTGCTCTCCGGCGGCCAGCGCCAGCGCGTGGCCATCGCCCGGGCGCTGATCAACAAGCCCGACGTCCTGCTGCTGGACGAGCCGCTGGCCGCCCTCGACCTCAAGCTGCGCCAGCGCATGCTGATCGAGCTCGACTTGATCCACGACCAGGTCGGCATCACCTTCCTGTACGTCACCCACGACCAGGGCGAGGCGATGAGCCTGAGCGACCGCATCGCGGTGATGAACGCCGGGCGCATCGAGCAGGTCGGCACGCCGGCCGAGATCTACGAGGCGCCGCGCACGAGTTTCGTGGCCGCCTTCATCGGCGACACCAACTTCCTGGAGGGGGTGGTGGCCGAGCACCCCGACCCCGAGTACAGCCGCCTGCGCGTCGACGGCTTGAGCGACGTGCTCGTCTACAACGACAAGCAGATCGCCGACGGCCACAAGGTCTTCCTCAGCATCCGCCCGGAGAAGATCCAGATCTCGCGCGACCGCCCCGAGCCGAAGCCCAAGCGCACCGCCGTGCCGGCCGTGGTCGAGGACGTCATCTACCTGGGGGCGACGACGAAGTACTGGGTGCGCGCCGGCGGCCACCGCCTGCAGGTCCTGCGCCAGCACGCCCGCTTCTTTCTCGACGAGAAGCCCATCCGCTGGAAGGACGACGTCTGGGTGTTCTGGCACGGCGACGACGGCTTCATGCTCGAGGGCTTCCGCCGCGACGACGAGAAGCTGATCGCCCTCCCGCCCCAGAAGGTGGGGGATGCCTGAGGCGCGCCCCCGCTGGACGATGCGCCTCGGCCGGCGCCTGAGCGAGGCGCTGCTGACCCTGCCCTCGTTCGCCTGGCTGGCGCTCTTTTTCCTCGTCCCCACGCTGCTGGTCTTCGTCCTCGCCTTCCGCCCCGCCGACCCCTTCGGCGGCATCGGCCGCGGCTGGACGCTGGCGACGGTGCGGGCGCTGGCCGATCCCCAGTACCTGGCCATCGCCTGGCGGACGCTGTGGGTGAGCCTGGCCTCGACCGCCCTGTGCATGCTGCTGGCCGTGCCCACCGGCTACGCCGTCGCCCGCGCCTCGCCGCGGCGGCGCAACCTGCTGCTCATGCTGGTGATCGTCCCCTTCTGGACCAGCTTCCTCATCCGCGTCTTCGCCTGGAAGACGATCCTGCACCCCGAGGGGTTCCTCAAGAAGGCCCTCGTCCTGCTGGGCCTGGCCGACGCCAACGCCTCGCTGCTGTACAACCTGGGGGCGGTGGTGCTGGTGACGGTCTACACCTTCCTGCCGTTCGCCATCCTGCCGATCTACGCCGCCGCCGAGAAGTTCGACTACCGTCTGATCGAGGCGGCCCGCGACCTGGGCGCCCGCCCCTTCCAGGCCTTCCGCCGCGTGTTCCTGCCCGGCGTGCGCCAGGGGCTGGTCACCGCCATTCTGGTCGTCTTCATCCCGGCGCTGGGTTCCTACGTCGTTCCCGACCTGGTGGGCGGGACGGAGAGCGAGATGCTGGGCAACAAGATCGCCCAGCGCGTCTTCGTCGACCGCAACCTGCCCCTGGCCGGCGGTCTTTCCATCGTCCTGATCCTGGCTGTGCTCACGCCGCTGCTGGCGGTGCTGGCGCTGCAGCGCCAGGCGGCGGCGCCTACCGCAGGGGGGGAGCCGTGAAACGCAGCCGCTTCCCCTTCGTCATGACCGGCGTGGTGCTGGTCTTCTTCTACCTGCCGATCCTCATCCTGGTCGTCGAGTCCTTCAACTCCTCGCGCTTCGGCGGCGCCTGGCGCGGCTTCTCGCTGCGCTGGTACGGCCGGCTGTTCCACGAGCCGGCCATCTGGGAGTCGGCGCGCAACACGCTGCTGATCGCCGTGGTGGTGACCTTCATCTCCCTGGCACTGGGCACGACCGCCGCCCTGGCCCTGCACCGCTTCGGCCGCTCGCGGCTGCAGCGCGTCCATTACACCCTGGTCTACACTCCGCTGGTGGTGCCCGAGATCCTGATGGGCATCAGCCTGCTCATGGCCTTCGTCGCCGCCGGCGTGAGCCTGGGCCTGGGCACGATCGTCCTGGCCCACGTGACCTTCTGCATCAGCTACGTGGCCCTCACCGTGCTGGGCCGGCTGCAGGACTTCGACTTCGCCATCATCGAGGCGGCCCGCGACCTGGGCGCCACGGGCTGGACGGCGACCCGCCGCGTGCTGCTGCCCATGCTGGCGCCGGGCCTGGCCGCCGCCGGGCTGATCGCCTTCACCCTGTCGGTGGACGACTTCGTCATCACCTTCTTCGTCGCCGGGCCGGGCGCCACCACCCTGCCCATCCGCGTGTACAGCATGATCAAGCACGGCGCCACGCCGCTGATCAATGCCCTGTCGACTCTGCTGCTGGCCCTGACCTTCGGCACCGTGCTGGTCAGCCAGCACCTGACCGCTTCCAAGGCCATCCAATCCATACCCCCGGAGTGAGAACATGAGACAGCAAACGTTTTTCCGCATGCTGCGGGCGGCGGCGCTGGCCGCCGTCCTGGGTTGCGCCGGCTGCGGCGGCGGGCAGAAGGAGCAGCCCGCCCTGCACCTGTACACTTGGTCGGACTACATCAAGCCCGAGCTGGTCGCGCGCTTCGAGGCCGAGAACCACTGCCGCGTGGTCATCGACACTTTCGACTCCAACGAGGCGATGTACGCCAAGCTCAAGGCCGGCGCCAGCGGCTACGACGTCATCACGCCCACGAGCTACATGGTCAGCCTGATGCACGGCCAGGGCATGCTGCGCCCCCTCGATCCCGCCCTGCTGCCCAACCGCGTCCACGTCGACCCGGAGTACCTGGCCATCGCCGTCGACAAGACGATGGCGCATTCCGTCCCCTACATGCTGACCAACACCGGCATCGCCTACCGCAGGAGCAAGGTCAGGGACTTCCAGCCCAGCTGGAGCATGTTCGACCGCGCCGACCTGAAGGGGCGCATGGTCATGCTCAACGACATGCGCGAGACCATCGGCGCGGCCCTGAAGTCCCTCGGCTACAGCCTCAACTCGACCGACCCCGGCGAGCTGGAGCAGGCCAAGCGGGTGGTGCTGCGCTGGAAGGCCAACCTGGCCAAGTTCGAGAACGAGCAGTACAAGAACGGCATCGCCTCGGGCGAGTTCCTGCTGGTCCATGGCTACAGCGGCGACATCCTGCAGGTCCAGGCCGAGGACGGCGACATCGGTTTCGCCATGCCGCGCGAGGGCGGCGCCATCTCCTGCGACGACCTGGTCATCGCCCGCTCGGCGCCGCAGCCGCGGCTGGCCCATGCCTTCATCAACTTCCTGCACGACCCGGCCGTGGCCGCCGAGAACACCGGCTTCACCCAGTTCCTCTGCCCCAACCGCGACTCCTACCCGCTGCTGGACCCGGCCATCCGCGACAATCCCGGCATCTTCCTGCCCGCGGAGGTCAAGGCCAAGTGCGAGGTGCTGAACGACCTGGGCGAGCGCAACGCGCTCTTCGTCAAGGTCTGGGACGAGATCAAGCGGGGCGGCTAGCCCCGGCGGGGCGGCGCAGGTCAGCCGCCGGCGGTCTCGAGCTCGGAGAGGAGGCCCTGCGCCTCGGCGGCGGCGGCGGTGCCGGCGTGCTCGGCCACGATGCGCTTCAGCGTGGCGTCGGCCTCGGCGGTGTGCCGGTCCTTCAGCTGCAGCTTGGCCAGCTGCAGCAGGATGAGCTCGCGGGCCAACGCCGTCTTCTTTCCCGCCAGCAGCCGGCCCAGCTCCGCCTCGGCCTCGGCGCCGCGGCCGAGAGCGGCCAGCACCTGGGCATGCAGGGTGCGCTTCTGGTCGTTGAGCAGCGCCACGCGGCTGCGCGGCATCGCCTGCAGCGCGGCCTCGGCCTGGGCCAGGTCTCCCTTTTCGTAGTGCAGCGCGGCCAGGAACAGGTGGCCGGCGGCGGAGACGCCGCGTCCGAAGGTCATCTTGCGCAGGGCGGCGATCTTTTCCTCGGCGCTCAGCGCGGCGTCGCTGCGCACGCGGAAGGCCTCGGCGTAGCGGGCGTTCTCGCCGGAGACGCGGATGCCGCGCACCAACAGCACGGCCAGCAGCACGAGGGCGACCAGGGCGACGACGGCGGCGCCCAGCAGGAAGGAGCGGCGGTGGCCTTTGAGGAAGGACAGCGACTGCTGGATGAAGTGGACGAACGGGTCGGCTTTCAGGTGTTCCTTTTCCTTCTTTTTCATGGTGACCTCGGCTTTGCGCCTGAGATGACTCGAACATCCAACCCTGGGATTAGGAATCCCATGCTCTATCCTTTGAGCTACAGGCGCAGCGCTATACCCATAACATGTTTCGCCGCACCTGTCAATTGACCGGCGGCGGGAATTCTGCTAGAGTACCCGCGCCGGCAGACGGCGAGAACCAGGTCATGAAAAACAAGAACATCAAGGGCGTGCGCCTGATCGTGGCGGCCACGGTGCTGTTCTTCATCGTCTTCGTCGTCCTGCGCATCTACTTCGAGGAGAGCAAGAACTTCTCGCCGCCGGCGCTGAAGAGCGACACCCTCATCTTCGGCCTGTGGATCATCATCATCCTTTTCGGCCTGACCTTCCTGTTCATCCTGGCGCGCAACATCCTGAAGATGTACGTGGAGCGCAACCAAGGCGGCGCCGGCCACAGCTTCAAGAACCGCCTGGTCTTCTTCTTCATCGCCTTCTCCATCGTCCCCACCCTGCTGCTCTTTTTCTTCGCCACCGACGTCATCTCGCAAAGCATCGAGCAGTGGTTCAAGGCCCCCATCGAGAACATCATGCAGAACGTCGAGGAGGTCAAGGGCAACTACTACGGCAACATCAACGAGGACTTGCGCCACTACTCGGGGCTGATCGCCGCCATGATCCAGCAGAAGCGCATGTACACCGAGGACAACGTCATCTTCCTGCGCAACCGCCTCAAGGAGAAGATGCTGGAGTACAAGCTCGACCTGGTGAGCATCTACCGCGACCGCAACGAAACCTTCACCCTGCTGCACCCGCGCATCCCCATCCAGGAATACAAGGACCTGCCGCTGAACGTCGTCTACCGCGGCCTGGGCGGCGACGGCTTCACCACCATCGATACGCTGAAGTCGGCCGAGCTGGTACGCAATGGCGTGGCCTTCGACATCGAGGGCGGCAAGATGCTGGTCATCACCGGCAAGTACTTCCCCGACCGCTACGCGCGCAGCCTGAACTCGCTGGCGGCCATGGTCAGCAAGCACAACCAGATGCGCGTGCTGCGCGACCCGGTCAAGAACACCTACATCCTGCTCTTCCTGTTCGTCACCATCCTGATCATCTTTTCCGCCTCCTGGCTGGGCTTCTACCTGGCCAAGGGCATCACCGTGCCCATCGAGAAGCTGGTCACGGCCACCGCCGAGATCGCCAAGGGCAACCTGGACGTGCGCATCGACTACGGCACCCGCGACGAGTTCAACACCCTGATCAACGAGTTCAACCGCATGGCCAGCGACCTCAAGGAGAACCGCGACAAGCTGACCCGGCGCACCATCGAGCTGCGCCACCGCCGCAGCATCATCGAGACCATCCTCAAGAACATCACCACCGGCGTCATGGCCCTGAACGTGCGCGGCGACATCATGGTCATCAACACCGAGGCGGCGCGCATGCTGTCGCTGGAGCCGGATGCGGCGGTGCGCAAGAACTACGCCGCGGTGATCTCCGAGTCCATCTACGGCGAAATCCACGCTCTGGTGCAGAAGGCCTTCGCCGCCCGCTTCAAGCTCATCGAGAAGGAGATCGACGTCAAGCTGCGCGGGCAGTACATCAACCTGGCGGTCAAGATCACCCAGCTGCGCAACCCGATCAACAGCCGCTTCGCCGGGCTGCTGGTGGTGCTGACCGACCTCACCGAGCTGATCAAGGCCCAGCGCATGCTGGTCTGGCGCGAGGTAGCCAAGCGCATCGCCCACGAGATCAAGAACCCGCTCACGCCCATCCAGATCTCCTCGCAGCGAATCCTGCGCAGCCTGGACCAGCCGCCGGAGAAGTTCCGCGCCATCGTCGAGGACAGCCTGAACATCATCTCCCAGGAGCTGGGCTCGATCAAGGACCTGGCCGACGAGTTCGCCAACTTCGCCCGCCTGCCCGAGATCAAGTTCAGCCAGGGCGACGTCAACGAGATCCTGGAGAAGCTGCTGTCCACCTATACCTCGGTGTACCAGAACGTGCAGTTCAAGGCCACGCTGGACGTCGACCTGCCGCCGCTGGTCAAGCTGGACGTGGAGCAGATCAAGCGCGTTTTCGTCAACATCCTGGACAACGCCCTGCACGCCATGGGTAACGAGGGCACGATCGAGATCGTGACGCGCTACAACGCCGAGAGCAAGTTCCTCACCGTCGAGATCGCCGACAGCGGCCCGGGCATCAGCGACGAGGACAAGCAGAAGGTGTTCCTGCCCTATTTCTCCAAGAAGAGCACCGGTACCGGCCTCGGCCTGGCCATCGCCCACACCATCATCGAGGAGCACGACGGCCTGGTCAGCATCGTCGACAACGCGCCGCGCGGGGCGCGCTTCATCATCGAACTCCCGGCCTGAACGGCCGGGGCGGGGAGGGACAACCATGGCCGGGAACATGCTGCCGATCCGGGATGTCGCCGCCCGCTTCGGCATCGCCGAGGCGGAACTGTATTATTACGGCCCCTTCAAGGCCAAGCTGGAGCCGGCGCTGGCCAGCCGCCTGTGCGACTGCCCCGAGCGCGGGCGCCAGGTGCTGGTCACCGCCACCACGCCGACGCCGGCGGGCGAGGGCAAGACCACCATGGCCATCGGCCTGTCCATGGCCCTGAACCGCCTGGGCGTCCAGTCGATCGTCACCCTGCGCGAGCCCTCGCTGGGGCCCGTGTTCGGCATGAAGGGCGGGGCCACCGGCGGCGGCGCCGCGCAGGTGCTGCCCGCCGACGAGATCGACCTGCACTTCACCGGCGACATCCACGCCGTCACCACCGCCAACAACCTGCTGGCGGCGATGATCGACAACCACATCCAGCAGGGCAACCGCCTGGGCATCGACACCCGGCGCATCGCCTGGCGGCGGGTGATCGACATGAACGACCGCGCCCTGCGCGAGATCGTCATCGGCCTGGGCGGCCGGCAGAACGGCTTCGCCCGCGAGGACGCCTTCAACATCTCCGTGGCCTCCGAGGTCATGGCCGTCCTCTGCCTGGCCGAGGGCTTCCAGGACCTCAAGGACCGGCTGGCGCGCATGGTCGTCGGCTACACCTCCCGGAACCGGCCCGTCACCGCCGCCGACCTGAAGGCGGTGGGCTCGATGGCGCTGCTGCTCAAGGACGCCGTCAAGCCCAACCTGGTGCAGACGTCGGAGGGCACGCCGGCCATCATCCACGGCGGCCCGTTCGCCAACATCGCCCACGGCACCAACTCCATCCAGGCCATCCGCCTGGCCCACGCCCTCTCGCAGGTCACGGTCACCGAGGCCGGCTTCGCCTCGGAGCTGGGCGGCGAGAAGTTCATGGACTTCGTCAGCCGCAGCGGGAAGTTCAACGTCGACGCCGTGGTGCTGGTCACCACCCTGCGGGCGCTCAAGTACCACGGCGGCGCCGCCAAGGACCTCCTGGCCGAGAAGAACCTGGAGGCGCTGGTCCGGGGCTTCGACAACCTGGACAAGCACATCGAGAACATGCAGGCGTTCGGGGTGCCGCTGCTGCTGGCGATCAACCATTTCCCCGGCAACGACCCCGAGGAGCTGCAGCTCACCGTGACGCACGCCGCCGGCCGCAAGGTCCGGGCCTTCGTCAGCGACCCCTACAACCGGGGCGGCGAGGGCTGCCTCGACCTGGCGCGGGCGGTGGACGAGGCCTCGCGCTCCGGCGCGCGGGTGCAACCGATCTACGAGCCGGAGTGGCCCATCGTACGCAAGATCGAGACCATCGCCGCCAGGATGTACGGCGCCGCGCGCATCAACTACACCCGCCAGGCGCGCAAGGACATCGAGCTGCTCAACGAACTCGGCTACGACCGGCTGCACGTGATCGTCGCCAAGACCCCCAACTCGCTCTCCGACGACCCCAAAGCGCTCGGCCGGCCGCGCGACTTCGACATCGACGTCGACCGCGTCTTTCTCTCCGCCGGCGCCGGCTTCGTGGTGGCGGTCTGCGGCGAGATCATGCTCATGCCCGGGCTGCCCAGGGAGCCGGCCGCCGAGGTCATCGACATCGACGCCGAGGGCCGCATTACCGGCCTGTTCTGACGGCGCGGCGAGCCGCGTCCCCCGGGGGGTTATCCCTTTGCCCAGACCTTCATCAGGTTGACCAGCACCTCTGAGGCCTTCTTCATGTCCTCCAGGGCGATCCACTCCTGCTTGGAATGGAAATTGAAGCCGCCGGTGAACAGGTTGGGCGTGGGCAAGCCCATGAAGCAGAGGCGGGCGCCGTCGGTGCCGCCGCGGATGCTGGCGCGCTTGGGCTTCATCCCGGCCATGGCGATCGCCTTCTCGGCCTTGGCCAGCACCTCGGGGTGCTTGTCCAGCACCACCTTCATGTTGCGGTAGGACTCGGTCACCTTGACCTGGCAGCGGGCGCCGGGGAATTGGGCGCTGACGCGCTCGGCGATGGCGGCGATCCTCTTCTCGGAGCGTTTCAGCCCCGCGACGGTGAAGTCGCGGATCAGGAACTTGACCGTCGCCGTCTCCACGTTGCCCGTCACCTGGTGCGGGTGGACGTAGCCCTCGCGCTTGGCGGTGGTCTCGGGCGAGAGGGTCTCCCTGGGCAGGCGGTCGATGATGCGCGCGGCCACCTTGACGGCGTTGACCATCTTGCCCTTGGCCATGCCCGGGTGGACATTGATGCCCTGGACGCTGATCTCCAGCGAGTCGGCGCAGAAGGTCTCGTCCTCGATCTCGCCCGGCTTCTCGCCGTCTACGGTGTAGCCGTAGTCGGCGCCGATCTCGGCGGCGCTGATGTGCTCCACGCCGCGCCCGGTCTCCTCGTCGGGGGTGAAGAGGACGCGGATGTTCGGCCGCGGCGCCTCCGGGTGCCCGGCCAGGTAGGTGAGGGCGTCCATGATCTCGGCGATGCCGGCCTTGTTGTCGGCGCCCAGCAGGGTCTTGCCCGAGGCGGTGATGATCGTCTTGCCCACCTGCTTCCTCAGGTAGGGGTTCTCGCGCACTTTCAGGACGACGCCGTCGGCCTTTGAGATCACCAGGTCCTTGCCGTCGTAGCGGCGGTGCAGACGGGGCTCGACGCCGGCACCCGACACGTCGGGCGAGGTGTCCAGGTGGGCGATCAGGGCGATGGTCGGCTGCTTCCCGCCCTGGTTGCTGGGCAGGCTGGCCAGCACGTAACCCCAGGGGGTGACCTGCACGTCGCGCAGCCCCAGCTCCTCGAGCTCGGGCTTCAGCTTCCCGGCCAGGTCCTTCTGCTTGGCCGTCGAGGGGAAGGACTCGGACGCGTCGCTGGACTGGGTGTCGATGCGCACGTAGGAGAGGAAACGTTCCAGGATGTCGGGATGCTTCATGGTCACCTCCGCCGCCATTATAGACGATCGCCGGCGGAAAGGGAATGCCGGCGCCGGGAGTGTTTTTCTTGACAAGCCCCCCTTTTTTCTATATAGTAATCCCTTAACTCCAAACATAGGAAGAGGTGTTTCGGTGAAAAGAACCTTTCAACCCAACAACCTGAAAAGAAAGAAGACGCACGGCTTCCGGGCACGCATGGAGACCAAGGGCGGCCGCGCGGTCATCAACAGCCGGCGGCGGAAGGGGCGCAAGAAGCTGTCCGCCTGACCATGGCCTTCGCTTTCCCCGAATCCCAGCGCATCAAGAAGGAAAGCGAATTCGTCCGCCTGCTGAGAACGGCCCCCAAGCTGCGCAATGAATTTTTTTTTTGTATTTTCTGAAGAACGGCCGGCCCGCCAGCCGCTTTGCCGTCTCGGTTAACCGCAAGATCGGCAATTCGGTCGAGCGCAACTACATCAAGAGAAAGATGAAAGAGTGGTTCCGCCTGAACGGCTCCCGCCTGCAGCCGCCCTGCGACCTGTGGGTGTCGATGAAGAAGGGCTTCGACCGCGGTCGCGCCGCCGAGGTCGAGTGCCTGTTCCTCGACGCCCTGGCCCGCATCCCGCAGCGCTCCCGATGAGAAGGATCCTGCAGCTGCTGATCCGCGCCTACCAGCTGGGGCTTTCGCCCCTGCTGGGCCGCCGCTGCCGCTTCCTGCCCTCCTGCTCGCAGTACGCCCACGAGGCCATCGGGCGCTTCGGCGTCCTCAAGGGCTCCTGGCTCGGCCTGCGCCGCCTCCTCAGATGCCACCCCCTCCATGCCGGGGGGTACGATCCGGTCCCCGAACTCTCCGAGGTGAACCCAACATGGATACCAAGAAGCTGATCCTGGCCGTCGTCCTCTCGGTGGCGGTCCTGCTGGCCTACCAGTATTTCTTCATGCCCAAGCCCGTGCCGCCGGCGCCGGCCGCCAAGCCTTCGGCCGCGCCCGTGGCGCCGGCCGCCGCACCGGGCGGCGCCGGGGCGGCGAAGACGACGGCCGACATCGCCGCGATCCTCAGCCAGGGCGAACCCGCCCCGGCCGCGACGAATGAGCCGCTCCCCGCTGTGGCCGCGGACGTCGCCGCCGCCGGCGAGGAGACGGTGGTGGTGGACGGCCCGCTGTTCACCGCCCGCTTCACCAACCGCGGCGCCGGCCTGGTCTCCTTCGTGCTGAAGCGCTACAAGGACGACGCCGGCAAGCCCCTGGACCTGGTCTCGGCCAGCGCCCGCGACATGTCCGGGTTCTACCCCTTCTATTTCCTGGGCGCCGGCGAGCACTACGCCGCGCTGAACCGGGCGCTGTTCCGCCCGAGCGGCCCGGCCGCCGTTTCCCTGGCCGGCGGCGGCGCCGAGGTCGTATTCGAGTATGCCGACGCCGCCCGCAACCTCAAGGCGGTCAAGCGCTTCGTGTTCCGCCCCGACCGCTACGTGATCGGCCTCGACTTCCGGGTCACGCTGGCCGGCCAGGCGCTGACCGACCTGCCGGTGGCCTTCGGCCCCGACCTGGAGAACAACGACAGCCGCGACCGCGCCATGATGATGCGCCTGAAGATCGCCGCCTGGGCCAACGAGAAGCTGCAGTCGCTCGACTTCGCCAAGCAGAAGACCCAGCCCCAGGAGGGGCAGGCCTTCGCCAAGGCCTCCGGCGAGATGGGCACGGGCTTTTTTTGGGCCGCCTACGAGACCCACTACTTCGCCGCCGTGCTGAAGTCGGCGCCGGGCAACCGCTCGAAGCTCTCCTGGCAGGCGCTGCGCCAGCCCGGGGAGGGCGGCCAGCCCCGGCTCTATTCCTACATGGTCCTGACCGACCCGGCGGCCGCCTACGTCGGCCCCAAGGACGAGAAGGCCCTGGCCGCGGCCGAGGGCGAATTCCCCCAGCTGAACAAGGTGATCGAATACGGCTGGTTCGGCTCCCTGGCCAAGATCATGCTCAAGGGGATCAACTGGATCCACGGCCTGGTCCCCAACTACGGCTGGGCCATCATCCTCTTCACCCTGTTCCTCAAGGTCGTCCTCTTCCCGCTGACCTATTCGTCCAGCGTCTCCATGGCCAAGATGCAGGCGCTGCAGCCCAAGCTGAAGGCCATCCAGAAGAAGTACAAGAACAACAAGGACATGGAGCAGCGCAAGCAGATGAACATGGAGATGATGGCCCTCTACAAGCAGGAGAAGGTCAATCCCGCCGGCGGCTGCCTGCCGCTGCTGCTGCAGCTGCCCATCCTGTGGGGCTTCTTCCGCCTGCTGGCCGTCTCCATCAACGTGCGCCACGAGCCCTGGCTGCTGTGGATCACCGACCTCTCCAAGAAGGACCCCTACTACGTGCTGCCCATCCTCATGGGCGTGACCCAGCTGATCCAGCAGCGCATGACGCCCTCGACCGGCGACGACACCCAGCGCAAGCTGATGTACATCCTGCCCTTCGTCATGGTCGTCATGTTCGCCTCCTTCCCCAGCGGCCTCAACCTCTACTGGTGCTTCTCCAACGTGCTGCAGATCGGCCAGCAGTACCTGGTCAACGAGAAGGTCTACAAGCAGCGCAAGGAGGATGAGCGCGAGCTGAAGGCGCTCAAGCGCAAGAAAGGAGCCAAATAGCCATGGCCGAGAAGAAGGAATTCCAGGCGAACTCGCTGAAGGAAGCCATCCAGAGGGCCGCCGAGGAGTTCGGCGTTCCCGAGGAGAAGCTGAAGTACCGCATCATCACCGAGAAGACCAAGTATTTCGGCCACAAGCAGCGCGAGATCTACATCGAGGCCTGGCGCTCCGACGGCAGCGAGCAGCAGGGGCTGGAAGGCTTCGTGCGCCTGCTGCTGGGCGAGATGAAGCTGGACCTGGCCTTCGAGCTGGAGGCGCGCAGCGACTTCCTGCGCGTGAACTTCTCCGGCAACGACTACAAGCTGATGCTGTACCAGAACGGCAACCTGCTCAACGCCGTGCAGTACCTGATCAACCGCCTGTTCGCCGACGCCGTCGGCAAGAAGATCTACTGCGAGTGCGAGAACTACCGCAAGAAGAAGGAGGTCGAGCTGAGCGCCCAGGCCCACCGCTATGCCCGCCAGGTGCGGCGCAGCGGCAAGCCGGTCGAGCTGCCCGAGATGAATCCCTTCGAGCGGCGCATCATCCACATGACCATCAACAAGTACTCCGACCTGGAGTCCAAGAGCGACGGCGACAACTTCCTCAAGGTCATCACCATCCGCAAGAAGGCGAATGGATGAGGAGACGATCGTCGCCCCGGCCACGCCGCCGGGACGGGGCGGCGTCGCGCTGATCCGCCTTTCCGGAGGGCGCAGCGAGGAGATCCTGCGCGCCCTGGCCGCTCCCCTGCCGGCGCGCATCGTTCCCCGCCGCAGTTATCACTGCCGGCTCTTGGACGCCGGCCGTGCCATTGACGAATGCCTGGCGGTCCTGTTCCGCGCCCCCCGCTCCTACAGCGGCGAGGACATGGCCGAGGTCTCGCTGCACGGCAACCCCTTCCTGGTCGAGGAGGCGCTGGCCCTGGCGCGCCGCCTCGGCGCCCGCGCGGCGCTGCCCGGCGAGTTCACCTACCGCGCCTTCCGCAACGGCAAGATGGACCTGCTGCGCGCCGAGGCGGTCAACGACCTGGTGCGCGCCCATTCCCGCGCCGGCGCCGTCATGGAGTTCGGCAACCTGGAGGGGCGGCTGTCGCGGGCGCTGGCGGCGCTGCGCGAGACCCTGCTGCGCGAGGCGGCCGAGATCGAGACCGGCATCGAGTTCGCCGAGGACCAGGCGCTGGAGCCGGACCCGGGAGCCGGCGGCCTGGAGCGGGCCGCCGCCGCCCTGGACGCCATCCTGGCCGGCGCCCGCTTCCAGGAGGCGCTCGACCGCGGGCCGCGGGTGGTGATCGCCGGCCGGGTCAACGTGGGCAAGTCCTCGCTGTTCAACGCCCTGCTGCTGCGGGAGCGTTCCATCACCTCCGCACATCCCGGCACCACCCGCGACTACATCGAGGAGACGCTGCTTCTGGACGGCCTCGCCTTCCGCCTGGTCGACGCGGCCGGCATCCGCGCCGACGGCGGCGACGACGCCGAGGCCCAGGGGGTGCGCCGCAGCCTGGCGCTCATCGGCGAGGCCGACGCCGCGCTCCTGCTGCTCGACGCCGCGCAGCCGCCGCAGGCGGACGACCTGGAGATCCGCCGCCGGCTGGAGGGGAAGCCGCGCCTGCTGCTGGCCAACAAGGCCGACCGCGCCGACGCCGGCGCCGTGCGCGCCATCCGCGCCGCCTTTGCGGGCGAGGAGGTGCACCTCGTCTCGGCCCGGCGCGGCGACAACCTGGAGGCGGTGACCGCCTTCCTGCGCGGCCTGGGCCGCGACCTGCCCGATCCCGCCGCCGCCGTCGCCGTCAACCTGCGGCAGAAGGGGCTGCTGGAGGCGTTGCGCGCGCGCCTGGCCGCGGCCGCCCGCCTGCGCCGCGAGGCGCCGGGAGCCGGCGAGCTGGCCGCCGAAGAAGTGCGCGGGGCGCTGCGCCTGGTCGGCGAGCTCAGCGGCGAGACCGGCGCCGAAGACGTGCTGCAACGCGTGTTCGCCTCCTTCTGCATCGGCAAATGAGGATCGTCGTCGTCGGCGGCGGGCATGCCGGCATCGAGGCCGCCTATGCCGCCGCGCGCATGGGCGCCGAGGCCGTGCTGCTGACCATGCACCTGGAGACCGTCGGCCAGATGTCGTGCAATCCCGCCATCGGCGGCATCGCCAAGGGGCACCTGGTGCGCGAGATCGACGCCCTGGGCGGCCTGATGGGCCTGGCCGCCGACGCCACCGGCATCCAC
>JAKLEC010000038.1 GCA_022711715.1 Acidobacteriota bacterium | reverse complement strand
TGCCGCGGCATGTTCAGGCGCAGCACCAGGTGGTTGTAGGTCTCGAACAGGTTGCTGGGCTTGTCCAGCAGGTGGTAGCTCCACCAGAAGGCGTCGACGCGCTGGAAGAAGCTCGACTTGGGATACAGGGAGTACATGACGAAGGTCGGCACCATGGAGATGCCGGTGCGGGTCACGTAGCCGGTGTCGATGCGGAAGTTCTCGCTCAGGTCGAAGAAGCCCAGGTCGACGTTCCAGTGGCGGTCGCTGAAGTTGTAGCGCAGGCCCAGGTAGTGTCCCGGGTCGCTGGCGCCGCTGCGGCCGTCGCGGCTGGACGAGGCCAGGGCGCTGTACTCCAGGAAGCTGGTGTTGTTCAGCCGCCAGCGGCCGTCGACGCCGCCGACGGTGTTGCGGTCGCCGGCGAAGCCGCGGTGGGTGAAGAAGGCGCCGAGGTAATTGTCCTGGCTCATCTGCCGCTTGTAGCGCAGGATGGTGAAGGCGGCGTTGTGCCCGGCGCGCTCGCTGTCGCCCTCCTCGGCGGCCGCGTCGCCGGGGAACTCGTCCAGGGCGAAGATGCCCGAGACGACGTTGCGGTCGCCGACCTTGCCGGTCAGCTTCAGGCCCAGCAGCGGGTCGGCGATGGTGCGCGTGTAGGCGACCGCGCCCACGGTGTTCTGCTCCATGGCGGTGGCGAAGTTGAAGTTCTCCATGCCCTCGAGGAAGAAGGGGCGCTTCTCGGAGTAGAAGATCGAGTAGCGCAGGTTGACGTCGATCTGGCCGGCGTCGGCCTCGACCTGGCTGAAGTCGGGATTGTAGGCGGCGTCGAGGGTCAGGTTGGAGGTCAGGCCCAGCTTGCCGGTCAGGCTGAAGTCGGTGTGGCTGCCCAGCGAGCCCATGGCGCCGTCGCGCCGGGCGCTGGTCTGGTTGAAGGTGACGGCGGGGATGAACTCCAGCGGGCGCTCGAAGGCGACGTCGCTCAGCTCGATGCGCTGCGACTGGGTCATGATGGCGCCGCCCTCGGGGCTGAGCTCGGGGAAGCTGGTCTGCTCCGACTTGCGGCCGATGTAGCGCGAGACCAGCAGCCCCATGGTGATCTTCTTGCGGAAGGGATAGCGCAGGCTCTTGAAGGGCACGGCGACCTCGGCGCTGTAGCCGTTGTCGTGGATCAGCCCCTTGCTCTGCCAGACGGTGTCGAAGCTGGCGTCGCCGTTGCCGTCGGCGTTGAGCATGCCGTCCATCTGCACGCCCAGCGGGTTGACCTCAAACAGGTAGCCGCCCTGGGTGTCGCCGAAGGTGTCCAGCACCACGCCGATCCAGTCGTCCATGTCAATGCCGTCGCGCTTGGACATGGCGGCCTTGATCTTGGCCGGCTCGCTGTCGCGGCAGTCGAAGGCGAAGTAGATGCAGGTGCGGTCGTAGGCCACCAGCGTCGTGGTCGGCTCGGAGGTCGGCTTGCCGTAGTCGGGCTTGAAGGTGACGAAGCGGTCGAAGCGCGTGGCCAGCCGCCATACGGGATCGTCCAGCTTGCCGTCAATGACCGGCGCCGTCTCGGCGCGGTGGACGGGCACGGCCGCCGCCGGGCCGGCGGCGCCGGTTACGGGCTTCGCCGCGCACAGGGCCAGCGCCGCGGCCAGGAGTACCGTCATCACTCCCGCTTTCATGGCTGTCTTTTCGTTCCTCACGCTTTCCTCCGCCGGGGCCATCCCGAACGTCGTCTTCAGGGGATGCCCGCTCTCAGGATCAGTAACGAATCGCGCGGAGCGAAAGTTGCAAAGAATCATCCAAGGCGATCTCTTTGTGTTCGTGTCAGTGTTTGTGTTAGCAACCGCAACCAAACGAACTTGAATCTCGTATTAAAATAGACATATTTTTGAATCCATTCAATGAAATTCAATTAATCCTTGAAGGTTTTATAAAGGATTCTCTCCGGGATCACAGTTGGGTCGCCGATCTCGCCCTCAGGAGATCGCCACAAAATTCAATTAATTGAACTATTCGGCGTGGCACATCCCCATGAAAGGCAGTAGTTCAATCTTTGCTGTTGCCAACACGAACACAAACACGAACACATCGGGATCGGTTTCTTAGAATAATCTCTTCTGCGGCGGCGGCAGGTTGCGTCCGAAGTAGCGGAAGGCCTTCTCGGTGGCCAGGCGGCCGCGCGGGGTGATCTGCAGGAACCCCTCCTGGATCAGGTAGGGCTCGTAGATGTCCTCGATGGTGCCGCGCTCCTCCTGCACCGAGGTGGCCAGGGTGGTGATGCCCACCGGGCCGCCGGCGAACTTGTCGATGACCGCCAGCAGGATCTTGCGGTCGACCTCGTCGAAGCCGGCCGCGTCGACCTCCAGCGCCGCGAAGGCGCCCTCGGCGACGGCCATGTCGACGCGGTCCCGGTCCTGGGCCTGGGCGAAGTCGCGCAGCCGCCGCAGCAGGCGGTTGGCGATGCGCGGCGTGCCGCGCGAGCGCGCCGCCACGGCGCGGGCGGCGTCGGGCTCGATGCGCAGCCCCAGGATGCCGGCGCTGCGCTCGATGATGGCCAGCAGCTCCTCGGCCGGGTAGAAGTCGAGGTGGCAGAGGATACCGAAGCGGTTGCGCAGCGGGTTGGAGAGCAGTCCGGCGCGGGTGGTGGCCCCGACCAGGGTGAAGGGCCGGAGGTGCAGCGACACGGTCTTGGCGCCCGGCCCCTGGCCGATGACCACGTCGATCTGGAAGTCCTCCATGGCCTTGTACAGGATCTCCTCCAGGGCAGTGCGCAGGCGGTGGATCTCGTCGATGAACAGGACCTCGCGCTCCTCCATGTCGGTCAGGATGGCGATCAGGTCGCCCTTCTTCTCCAGCACCGGCCCCGAGGTGCACTTGATGCCCACGCCCAACTCGGCGGCCACGATGTTGGCCAGGGTGGTCTTGCCCAGCCCGGGCGGGCCGTCGAGCAGGACGTGGTCGAGGGCCTCGTTGCGCTGGCGCGCCCCCTTGATGTAGGTGCGCAGGTTGGCCACCTTGCGCCGCTGGCCGGTGAACTCGCGCAGCCGGCCCGGGCGCAGGCTCTGCTCCGGCGCCGCATCGTCGCTGCGGCCGACCGGGGTGGTGACGCTCTCCGCCTTCACGACTTGGCCTGCTTCAGCGCCAGCTTGAAGAGCCCCTCGAAGTCGCCGCGGCCGGGATTCTCCTTCAGCACGCGCTGGACGACCTCGCGCGCCGCCTTGGGCGCGTAGCCGAGGTTGACCAGGCCGGAGACCAGGTCGGCGCCGATGCGCGGCAGCTCCCGGGAGGCGGACGGGCCCGCCTCCAGCTTGCCGGTCAGTTCCAGCACCAGGCGCTGCGCCGTCTTGCGGCCGATGCCGGGGATGGCGCTGATGCGCGCCACGTCGGCGGCGGCGATGACCGCCTGCCATTCGGCCGGGGGAATGGCCGAGACGCAGGCCAGCGCCGTCTTGCCGCCGACGCCGCTGACCGCCAGCAGCTTCTCGAACAGGGCCTTTTCCTCGGGATCGAGGAAGCCGTAGAGCACCAGGTCCTCGTCCTTGACCTTGAGCACGGCGTGCAGCAGCACCGGCTGGCCGGGCCGCAGGGCGGGGAAGCTGGAGACGGGCACCAGCAGCTGCAGCACGATGCCGCTGCCGGTGTCGACGGCGACGCGGCCGGGGCTGAGCTGGCTGATCTTGCCGGCGACGGCGGCGATCATCGGCAGCTCGCTCCGTGGCAGTAGGCCACGGCCAGGGCGTCGCTCTCGTCGAGGCCGATCTTGCGCGGCGGCGCGCCCAGCAGCATCCGCGCCATCCGGGCCACCTGCTCCTTCTCGGCGTTGCCGTAGCCGGTCAGGGCCTGCTTGACCTGGCGCGGCGCATAGAGGGCCAGCGGCAGGCCGCGGCGCAGCAGGGCGGCCATGGCCACGCCGCGCACGGTGGCCAGCAGGGCCATGGAGCGGACGTTCTTGCCCAGAAACCCCTCCTCCATCGCCGCCTGCCCGACGGGGTAGGCGGCCAGCACCCGCTCCAGCTGCTCCAGCAGCCGGCGCATGCGCTCGACGAAGTCGCGCTCCGGCAGGCGGATGGTCTCGGAATGGACGTAGGAGAAGCGCCGCCGCTCCTGGGCCACGATGCCGATGCCGAAGCGCAGCGAGCCGGGATCGAGGCCCAGGATCAGCATCATTCCTTGCTGAACTTCTCGATCTCCTCGTCCGAGATGTCGAAGTTGGACCAGACGTTCTGGATGTCGTCCAGCTCCTCGAGCTTGTCGACCAGCCGGAGCATCTGCTCGGCCTGCTTGCCCTCCAGCTTGATGTAGGTGGAGGGGACCTTGGCCAGCTCGGCCGACTCGACGGGCAGCTTCCTGGCCTTCAGCGCCTCGTGCACCTTGTCGAAGTCCTCGCTGGCGGTGGTGATCTCGTAGGAGGAACCTTCCTTCTTCATGTCCTCGGCGCCGTTCTCGACGATGATTTCCATCAGCTCGTCCTCGCCGATGGCCGACTGCGGGACCAGGATGACGCCCTTGCGGGTGAACATCCAGGAGACGCAGCCCTGCTGGCCCAGGTTGCCGTTGTACTTGTCGAAGACGTGGCGCACCTCGGAGACGGTGCGGTTCTTGTTGTCGGTCATGGCTTCGGCCAGGATGGCGACGCCGCCGGGGCCGTAGCCCTCGTAGGAGATCTCCTCGTAGTTGACCCCTTCCAGCTCGCCGGTGCCGCGCTGGATGGCCTTCTTGATGTTGTCGCTGGGCATGTTGACCGCCCGCGCGCCGTCGATGGCGTGGCGCAGCCGGGCGTTGGCGTTGGCGTCGCCGCCGCCGGAGCGGGCGGCGATGGTGAGCTCGCGGATGAAGCGCGTGAACATCTTGCCGCGCTTGGCGTCGAGGGCCGCTTTTTTATGCTTGATCGAGCTCCATTTCGAGTGTCCTGACATGGTTATCTCCTTATATGAACCGATTTGCCCTCGCGGGCGAGGTACGAGCGGGGGAACTCCCGGCGGGCCAGCCGGACCATCTCCTCCAGCATGGCGTCGGAATAGCGCGGATCGTAGTGGAACAGGTAGAGCCGGCCCACGCCGCAGGCGGCGGCGTTGCGGGCGGCCATGGTCATGGTGCTGTGACCGAAGCCCCGCCGTGCGCCGGCAGGCCAGCGGGAGGCCGTCCCCTGCCGGGCAGGGCGGCCGGTTTTGCCGGCGGCGGCGCGGGGGGCGCCGACGTAATCGTTCTCGAAGTACTGCGAGTCGTGGACCAGCAGGTCGACGCCGGCGACGAAGGCGCGCGTCCCGGCGTCGAAGACGCGCGGGCTCTCGACATCGGTGGCATAGACCAGGCTGCGCCCGCCGCGGGCGACGCGGTAGAGGAGCACGCCCAGGCAGGGGTGCGAATCGTGCCGGCGGTAGGCCACCTCGACGCCGTTGCCCAGGGCGACGGCGCCGGCGGCGGCGCGCAGCGGCGCGAAGCGCAGCCGGGCGCGGATGCCCCGCAGGGTGATGGGCGAGTAAGGAGGAACGAAGAGCGCCTCCAGCGCCCGGCGCGAGCGGCTGCCGCCATCCTCGGGATAGTGCAGGACGACCTCCTGGCGCGGATCGAACAGGGGCGCGAAGAACGGCAGGCCCATGATATGGTCGCTGTGCAGGTGGCTGAGGAAGACGTGGATGGGGTGGGCGCCCCGCGCCGCCAGCTGGCGGCCGGCGCGGATGATGCCGGTGCCGGCGTCGAGGACGAGCGGCGCGCCGGCGGCCTCCAGCAGCAGCGAGGCGGTGTTGCCGCCATAGCGCCGGGTGTCGCCGCCGGGCACCGGGAAGCTGCCGCGCACGCCGCAGAAGGTGAGCTCGAATCCGCCGCTCATGCGTCGATGTCCTTGAGCACCTTGTACACGCAGAAGTCGCCGCACATGGAGCAGGCGTCGGTCTGGGTGGCGCGCCGCCCGCGCACCTGGCGGAAACGCTCCGCGTCGAGGCACAGCCGTTCCTGGGCGTCCCAGTCAAGGCGCCGGCGCGCGGCGGCCATGCGCCGGTCCCAGTCCATCGCGCCCGGCAGCCCCTTGGCGATGTCGGCGACGTGGGCGGCGATGCGCGAGGCCATGATGCCGTCGCGCACGTCCTGCACGTCGGGCAGGCCGAGGTGCTCGGCGGGCGTGACGTAGCACAGGAAGTCGGCGCCGGCGGCGCCGGCCACGGCGCTGCCGATGGCGGCGGTGACGTGGTCGTAGCCGGGGGCGACGTCGGTGACCACCGGCCCCAGGACATAGAAGGGGGCGCCGCCGCACACCTCCTTCTGCAGGCGCATGTTCATCTCCACCTGCGGCAGGGGCAGATGCCCCGGGCCCTCGACCATGACCTGCACGCCGGCGAGGCGGGCGCGCTGGACCAGGCCGCCCAGGGTGAGCAGCTCCTCCAGCTGCGCCCAGTCGCTGCCGTCGGCCAGGGCGCCCGGCCGCAGCCCGTCGCCCAGGGACAGGGTGACGTCGAACTCGCGGGCGATGGCCAGCAGGTCGTCGAAGCGCTCCAGCAAGGGGTTCTCGCGGTCGTTGTGCAGCATCCAGGCGGTGAGCATGGAGCCGCCGCGGGAGACGATGCCGGCCAGGCGCGGCCGCCGCCGCAGCTGCTCGATGGCCCTGCGCGTCAGCCCGGCGTGGACGGTCATGAAGTCGACCCCGTCCTCGGCCTGGCGGCGCAGGTACTCCAGCATGCGCCCGGGCGCCAGCGAGACGAACGGCGTCCCCTGGCGCGGGGCATCGACCATCATCTCGTAGACCGGCACGTTGCCGAAGGGGATGGGCGATCGCGCCAGCAGGTCGCGGCGGATGGCGGTGACGTCGCCGCCGGTGCTCAGGTCCATGACCGCGTCGCAGCCGCAGTCCAGGACGGCCTGCAACTTGCGGCGCTCGTCCTCGATGCCGTGGAAGTCGCCCGAGGTGCCGATGTTGGCGTTGACCTTGGTACGCAGTCCCCGGCCGATGCCCGCCGGCTTCAGGTGACGGTGGTTGCGGTTGGCGGGAATGACGACCGTGCCGGCGGCGACCGCCGCGACCAGGTCGGCCTCGGCGATGGGCTCGGCGGCGGCCACCGCCTTCATCTCCGCGGTGGCCCTCCCCGCCCGGGCGTGTTCGAGCTGCGTCATCGTTTCTCGCGTTCCTTGCGGCCCATATTATCTCATTTTCACCGGCAAATCAAGAGAAGCCGGCCCAAGAAGGGCGGCGGTTTGTGCTATAATCGGGCAAGAAACCGCGATGGCAAAATCCATCTTGAAGCTCGAGGCCTCGGCCGGCTCGGGCAAGACCTTCCGGCTGGCGCTGGAGTACCTCGCCCGGCTGCTGGACGCCTTCGCCGGCCGGGCGAATCCGGCCCCGGCGGGCGCGGAGGAGCGCCGGCTCCTGGGCTCCATCCTGGCCATCACCTTCACCGTCAAGGCCGCCCAGGAGATGAAGGCCCGCATCGTGGCCAAGCTGAAGCGCTTCGCGCTGAGCGCCCGCGGCGGAGCCCTGGACGGCGAGGACCAAGAGTTTCTCCGGCGCCTGGCCGGCCGGACCGGCCTGTCGGCGGAGCGGATCGTCGCCCTGGCCGCCGAGCTGATCGAATTGATCCTGGCCGACTACGACGACTTCAACGTCATGACCATCGACTCGCTGATGAGCGCCATGGTGAAGGTCGTCGCCCCCGACCTCGAGCTTCCCGCCGACTATGAGATCGCCGTCGACGCCCGCGATGAGCTGGACTCCCGCGGCCGCCGGCTGCTCGCCGGCCTGGCCGACGACGACTGGCCGAGGATGGAGGCTTTCCTGGAGGACTTTTCCCGCTTGAGCGCCTACCGCGGCTGGCAGGCCGACGCCTCGATCGCGGCCAAGGTCTCCGACCTGTTCCGCCGGACGCTGCGCCAGGGAGAGGCCGGGACGGACGAGCCGCCCACGCGGCTGCGCCAGCGGGCGGAAGCCCGCTGGCGTGCCCTCGTGGAAGCGCTGCGCCCGCTCGAGCGGGTCATGCGCGAGGAGGCCGGGGAGCGGGGACGGAGCCGGCACCTGAACGGCACCTACGCCACGGAAAAGCTCATGAGCGCGCTGGACGAGGCGCTGGGGAAGGGGGGCGGTTTCCCCGGCCTGGAGGCGCTCGTTGCCCTTTCCTTTTTCCGCAAACCGGACCCCGACATCCTGCTGCTGAAGAAGGCCCCGCCGGAATACCGGCGGCGCTTCGCCTCGGCCTATGCCCCGGCGCGCGAGGCCCTGGGCGAAATGGCGCTGGACTACAGCGCGTTCAAGACCCTGCCCTACCGGGAATTCCTGGCCGACTTCACCGCCGCGTGGAGCGCGGGCAAGCAGACGGTGTTCGTGGAGGAGTTCAGCCGCGTCCTCTCGCGGCTTTTCGACACCTGGGAGCAGGAGGCCTTCCCCTACCTCTACCTGAAGCTGTCCGACCGCTTCCGCAACTTCCTCTTCGACGAGTTCCAGGATACCTCCACCCTGCAGTTCAAGGCCCTGGCGCCGCTGATCGACGAGGTGCTGTCGCGGGACATGCGGGCGTCGCTCTTCGTGGTCGGCGACCGCAAGCAGGCCATCTACCGCTGGCGCGGCGGCAACAGCGAGCTGATGGAGGAGGAGCGCCTGCGCCGGGAGATCCCGGCCATCGGCCACCTGAGCCCGGGCCCCTTCTCCGAGACCCTGGACGGCAACTGGCGCAGCCGCGCGGAGATCGTCCGCTTCAACAACGAGTTCTGGGAGCCGCAGGCCATCGCCGCCATCGCCGCGGAAGCCGACCTGCAGCAGGCCATACGGGAAAATTTCGCCGCCTCCGCCCAGAAGCTGCCGGCCGGGGAAAACAGGCAGGGAGGCTACGTGGAGATCTCCCTGCTGGCGGAGCCGCAGGCGGCGGACGGGGAAGGCGACGAGGAAACCTCCGGGGCGGAGGAGGGCGGCGGCGGCGGCGCCTTGAGCCCGTTTCACCTGGACGCGATCGAGGGCATCGTCCGCCGGCTCACGGACGAGCACGGCTATGCCGCCTCGGACATCGCCGTCCTGCTGCGCAAGAACGACCAGGTGCGCTCCGTCATCCGCCACCTGGGCCGCCGGGGGATCGGCAGCCTCTCCGACCAGTCGCTGCTGCTGAGCGCCAACCCGCGGGTCAACGAGATCATCGCCTTCCTGCGCTTCCTCGACTATCCTCCCGACGACCTGAACTTCTTCGCCTTCGCCGGCGGCGCCATCTTCCGCCGCGCGGCCGGGGAGCGCTGTCCCGGCGAGGCGGCCGGCCTGACCGAGGAGGCGTTCCTGGGCTGCCCCAGTCCCTTTTACAAGCGCTTCCAGGAGAGCTTCCCCGAGTGCTGGCAGGAGCTCATCGAACCGTTCTTCCAGTCCGTCGGCTTCCTGCCGCCCTACGACGTCTTTTCCGACATCACGCTGGCGTTCCGCGTCTACGAGAACTTCCCGGAGGACACCCCCTTCCTGATGGCCCTGGGCGACGCCCTGCACCGCGCCGAGCGCGACGGGGGCGGCTCCATCTCCGGCTTCCTGCGCCGCTGGGAGAAGATGGTCGCCGACGAGGAGACGCCGGTGGTGGCCATCCCCGAGAACGCGCCCGGAGTGCGCGTGCTGACCATGCACCAGTCCAAGGGGCTGGAGTTCGCGGCGGTGATCGTGCCGCTCGACGACCACGGCGGCCGCCAGGATGCCAACCCCTACCTGGACGAGGAGGGTATGTTCCACATCACGGCCGGCATCGCGCCGGCCCATCCCGCGCTGGGTGGGAAATTCCGCCGCGAGAACATCCGCTCCAGCATCGACCTGCTCAACCTGCTCTACGTGGCGTTCACCCGCGCCCGCGAGGCCCTGTTCATCCCCGTCGCCGCCGCCTCCGCCGTCCAGCCGGCCGCGCCGGCGCGCGACGGCCTGACGCGACGGATCACGCGGGCGAGCGACGTCGTCGGCCGCCATCCCCTCCTGGCCTGGCGCGAGCACCCGAGCGGCCGTTCCTTCGTCCGGGGCGGGCTTCCGCGCCGGCCGGCCACGGCGCCCGCCGGCGCCATCCCCGCGGCCATTCCCTCCAAGGACGTTCTCACCCGCTCCTGGCACTCCCGCTATCTCGTCTTCCGGCGGAGCGAGATCCGGGCGCGCCGCGAGCGCTCGGGGGCCGGACGCGGCGAGCGGATCCACGACCTGCTCTCGCGGCTGGGCGAGGTCCGCGATGCCCGCGGCCTGGAGGCGCGCATCACGGAGCTCGCCGCCGCGGCCCGCTGGCCGGAAGGGGATCGCGAGACCGTGCTGGCCTTCCTGGGCCGCGACGACGTCCTGCGCCTGCTGACCAGTGGCGTCGAGTCCCACAGCGAAAAGGAGATCGTCGACACCGCGGGCGGGGCGCCGGAGCTCCGCCGCCTGGACCGCCTGCAGGTGGGCGACCGGGAGGTCCTGGTCCTCGACTTCAAGACCGGCAGCGAGAAGAGCGCCGCCTACGCCGCGCAGCTGCGCGGTTACCTGGCCGCCGTGCGGCCGCTGTTCCCGGGCAAGGAATGCCGCGGCTTCCTTCTCTACATCGACCGCGGCGAGGTCGAGGAGGTGCCGTGCTCGAGCTGATCGGCCTCGGGGACAGCCTGGTGGAGCGGACCTGCTCCTGGGTCCTGGAGCACCGCCGGGGGAACGACCTTTCGGCGGCCGCCGTCGTTTTCCCCAGCAAGCGCTTCGGCTTCTTCCTGCGCCAGGAGCTGGCCCGCGCGGTCGGCGGCAATTTCTTCCCCCCGGCCCTCTTCCCCATCGAGGCGTTCTTCGAGGAGCTCTTCCGGCTGAACGCGCCCGGCGTCCGGATGCTCAACGAGCTGGAGGCGGCGCACGCGGTCCACGAAAGCTGCCTGGCCGTGTTCCCGGGACGGATGTACGGCAGCCGTCCGCTGGGCGATTTCGCCTCCTTCCTGCCCTGGGCCCAGAAGGTCCTGGCCTCCCTGGAGGAGATCCAGTCCGAGGGGGGGCGGACGCAAGGCATCCACTTCGAGCAGTACGAACAATTCACCGAGCTGGGCGAGTACCACCTGCCGTACAAGGAGTTCATCCGCCGCATCCCCGAGCTCCTCGCCGACCTCGGCGGGCGCCTGGGCGGCCGCATGCAGGCCACCCGCGGCATGGCCTGCCGCCGCGTGGCCGACCTGGCCGCGGCGGGAGCGCTGGAGACGCCGCCGGCGGCCCGCTGGGCCTTCAGCGGCTTCAACGCCATGAACTCCAGCGAGAAGGCCCTCTTCCGCTTTTTCCGCGCCGAGCGCCGGGCGCGGCTCTTCCTGCGCAGCGACCCCGCCGCGCTGGACGATCCCCGTTCCCCCTTCCACCTCCAGGCCGAAACCCTCCTGGCCCTGGACATGGAGAAGCCGGCGCCGGCGCCGCCGTCGCCCGCCTGGAACGACCTGGCCGGCAAGGTCGTGCTGCATCCCTGCGACGGGGTGGAGAGCGAAGTCTACCATGCCTACCGCCTCCTGGAGGAAGCCTGCCGCGGCCGCGACGAGGAGGGGCGGCGCCGGGTCGCCGTGCTCCTCCCCTCCCCGGCGACGCTCATCCCCTTCGTCCAGGGGGCCATATCGCGCTTCGACCAGGGCGGCGACGGCCTGTCCTTCAACATCACGCTGGGCTATCCCCTGGAGCGGACGCCCATGATGCAGCTGGTCGAATCCATGCTGGCCATCCTGGAGCACGGCGGCGAGGACGGCATCGCGGCCGAAGACTACCTGCAGCTCATCCGCCACCCCTACGTGAAGATCTCGGGAGGCGGCGGCGACCGCGAGCCGCTGAAGCGCGGCATCCACCTCCTGGAGGACATCATCCATGGCCAGAACCTGACCCGCTTCACCGCCGCCGGCCTGGAGGCCGCCCTGGAAGCCGAGATCCGGGGCACTCCGGGCCCGGACGGCCCGGAGCTGGCCGCCGCCGTCATGACCCAGGTCGCCGCCCTGCACCGGCGCTTCATCCCCCAGGGCGTCCGCGATGTCCCGGCGCTGCTGGCCTTCCTGCGCGGCGCCCTGGAAAGCGTCGGCAGCGAGAGCAACCGCGGCGCCCACCTGTTCCTGAACGAGTACGCCGCCGCGGCGCTGGCCGCCCTGGAAGAGCTGGAGGAGTTCGCCGCCTCCCGGCAGGCGGCGCTGTGGGCCGCCGACGCCGCCGGCATGGCGGCCCTGGTGCGCGGCCTTTTCCGCGGACGCACCATCCGCTTCGAGGGCTCGCCGCTGCAGGGGGTGCAGGTGATGGGCCCCCTCGAGTTCCGCGGCCTCTCCTTCGACGAGGTCATCGTCCTGGACGCCCTGGAGGGCATCCTGCCCGGGACGGCGAAATACGACCCCATCCTGCCGGCAGACATCCGGGCCATCTTCGCCATCCGCGACCACGGCGACTGGGAGAAGGTCTACGCGTTCAACTTCTTTTCCCTGCTGGGCGCCGCCGGCTGCGTGCACATCCTCTATCCCCGGCGCAACGAGGAGGGACAGGACCACGAGCGCAGCCGCTATATCGAGCGCATCGCCTACGAGATCGAGAAGCGGACCGGCGCGGCGCCGGCGGCGTCGGCGATTCCCCTGCCCTTCGCCATCGGGGAGAGGAAGCTCAAGCGGGTGGAGAAGACGGCCGCCGTACGCGCCCGCCTGGACCGGCTGCCCCTCTCCCCCTCGTCGCTGGAGACCTACGTCCGCTGTCCGCTGCAGTTCTATTTCCGCAAGGTCCTCGGCCTGGAGGAGCGGCCGGAGGTCGCCGCCGAGAGCGAGGGCGGCCTCATCGGCACCATCGCCCATGAAGCGCTGAAGGCGTTCTATGAGAAGTATCCGGACGCCGGCGCCATGGCCGGTGCCGGCGGGCGCGCCCTGGACGCGGAACTGCAGGCGCAGGTGGAGGCGTCGTTCCGCCGGCTCCACTTCGACCCCGGGAAGGGGCTGGAGCGGATCCGCGCCTGGGGCCTGGTCCGGCAGCTCGGCCGCTTCGTCCGCGAGGACCGGGAGCGCCTGGCCGCCGGCGGCGTCCGCGTGGGGCCGCTGGAGGAGTGGCTGGGCGGCGAGCACGCGGTCCCCGGCCGGAGTTCCCCGGCCGTCCTGAAGGGCAGGCTCGACCGCTGTGAGACGCAGGGGGAGCGGCTGCGCATCATCGACTACAAGACGGGGGTCTTCCAATATTCACCGGCCGGGCTGCTGGCGCCCGGCTCAGGCGCCGACGCCCTGGCGGCGAGGAGCGAGGGGGAATACCTGCGCGCCCTCGCGGGCTTCGGCAAAAAATACCCGGGCCTGCAGCTGCTGGTCTACCTGCTGCTCGCGGCGCAGGCCAGGGGCCTGGGCTGGGAGCGGCTCGACGGCGCCTACGTCCTGCTGCGCAGCCGCGACCGCTTCTTCAAGCCCCTCTTCCCCATGAAGGGAAAGAGGGAGCTCGGTCCCGGCGAAAGGGACGTCATCATGCAGGCCTTCGACCGCGACCTGGGCCTCCTCCTCGGCGACCTGTATTCCCGCGACTATTTCCTGGCCAACCCCGAGGACGAGCGTCATTGCTCCTACTGCCCCTTCCGCCTGCCCTGCGGCAACCTCTGAGACCGTGGGCCGAACGATCCTCTCCCTGTACCGCCAGGCCTATTCGGGTCTGCCGCGCCGGGCCTGGCTGCTGGCGCTGGTGCAGTTCGTCAACCGCAGCGGCTCGATGGTGCTGTTCTTCCTCACCCTCTACCTCACCAGCCGGCTCGGCTTCACCCTGGCCCGCGCCGGCCAGGTGGTGGGCGTGTACGGCTTCGGCGCGCTGCTGGGCGCCTGGCTGGGCGGCGTCCTCTGCGACCGGCTGGGCGCCACGGCCGTGCAGAAGCTGAGCCTGGCCCTGGGCGGGCTGACCCTGATCCTGCTGGGCTACATGCGCTCCTTCGCGGCGGTGGCGGCGGCGGCCTTCCTGCTGGGGGTCTTCGCCGAGGCCCTGATGCCGGGGAACATCACGGCCATGGCCCGGGAGTGCCCGCCGGCGGCGCGCACCCGCGGCTTCGCCCTCAACCGCCTGGCGGCCAACCTGGGCGTGACCATCGGACCGGTGGTGGGCGGCCAGCTGGCCATGTGGGACTACCACGCCCTGTTCTGGGCCGACGGCCTGACCAGCCTGGCCGCCGCGGCGCTGCTGCACGCCCATTTCCGCGGCCGGCCCGCTCCCCCGCCCGCCGGCGCCCCGGCCGGCCTTCCAGCAGAAGCCCCGCGCGGCGCGGGCCGCCTGCCGGCGCTCTTCGCCCTGGCCTTCGGCATCGGCCTGGTCTTCTCGCAGCTGTTCAGCACCTATCCCCTCTACCTGCACTCGGCCTACGGCTTCGCCGAGGGGCGCATCGGCCAGCTGCTGGCGGTCAACACCGTGCTCATCGTCCTCTTCGAGATGGTCCTGCTCCACGCGCTGCGCCGGGTCGCGGGGGTGCGGCTCATCGCCGGCGGCGCGCTGCTGATCGGCCTGGGCTTCGCCCTCACGCCGCTGGGCCGCGGCTTCGCCTACGGCGCCGCGGCCGTCGCCGTCTGGACGCTGGGCGAGATGCTCTGCCTGCCGCTGCTGACGACGGAGATCGCCGCCCGGACGCACGAAGGGAACCGCGGCCGCCACATGGGCTGGTACGGCGTCTCGTTCTCCCTGGCCTACATGGTCGGTCCGGTGGCCGGGGCCGAGGCGTACGCCCGCTTCTCGCCGCCGGCGCTCTGGCTGGGATGCGGCGTCCTGGGCCTGTTTCTCGCGCTCGGCTTCCTGCGACTGGGCAAGGAATAGGCGGAAGGCTGGAAAGATGACCTTCCAGACCGTCAAGGTTCCACGTACCACGTACCATGTTCCATGTTGAAAGCCTACGGCTTTTCTTCAACGTGGCACGTGGTACATGGAACGCGGAACCTCGATGGACGGGCAGGTTGTTCAGTTCAGTGCTGGTGGAACCTTGACGGGCTGCAAGGTTTTTGCTGTAAAAAAAAAGGGACGGCCCTCACGGGCCGCCCCTTGTTTTGAACTATTTTCTAGTTCTGGGCTTACCAGCGGTTGCCGCCGCCGAAGCGGTCGCGCTCGCGGTTGCCGCCGCCCTCGGTCTTGGGCTTGGCCTCGTTGACCTTCATGGGACGGCCCTTCAGCTCTTTGCCGTTGAGCGCCTTGATGGCCGCCAGGGCCTCCTCTTTCTCCGGCATCTCGACGAAGCCGAAGCCACGGGGCTTGTTGGTGAACTTGTCCTTGATGATGGTCGCTGAAGCCACCTGGCCAAATTCCTCAAACGACTTGCGCAGCTCTTCTTCCTGGATCTCCCAGGGCAGGTTACCGACGTAAATGTTCATTCAATTCCTCCGACTTGAGTTTTTGATTTTGTGAACATTCAGCTTGAATGATCTTCCGGTAGTCCGAACCCTGGGACATGGTAATCTCGTCTTCAGCGATGACGATGGGATTTGACCAAATCTTGCGGGGATCTTCGGCAAACCAACAGGTCTTCAAACGCTTGAACCATTCACGTACTCAGTCGCGGACATTATATCCCGGATCGCGGCAAAATGCAATAGAAAATATTTTTTTTTGTTTGGCACGTATTTTTCAGGTCGCCGGCGACTGGGAAGAATATGCCGGACGACCATCGTGATTCGTAATTCGTGATTCGTGATTCGCGAAAGCAAAGAATCGAACCGGCAAGTGTCCGAGCTGGAGATCGTTGATTGCTGTTCCCAACACGAACACAAACACTAACACTTCACAATGAGCTTTCAGCGCACGCGGTACACGGCATGCAGCTGCAGCCCCAGGCGGACGTCGGGCACGCCGGCGGCGGCGCACTCGGCGAAGAAGGCGAAGGCGCGGTGGTAGCGGCCGCGGTCGAAGCGCTCGGGCTGCAGCATGATCGGCGCGGCGCTGCGCCGGC
>JAKLEC010000037.1 GCA_022711715.1 Acidobacteriota bacterium | reverse complement strand
CTGTTCCGCACCGAGGAGGACCGGGCGCGCTTCCGCGAGGCGTTCTGGCGGGCGCGCGACCCCGACCCGGCCACGCCGGGCAACGAGTTCCAAAAGGGGTACGAGCGCAGCCTGGCCGTCGCGCGCGAGGCCTACGGCGGCGCCCACACCGACCGCGGCCGCGTCTTCCTGCTGCTGGGCAAGCCGTCCACGCTGAACCGCTACTCCGGCGAGCAGGACCTGGTCGAGTGCGAGGTGTGGGGCTACTCCGGGCTGTCGCGCCGCGGCCTGCCGCCCTTCCTGAACTTCCTCTTCTACCGGCCACGCGACACAGGCGACTTCCGCCAGTTCTACCCCGGCATGCAGACGGCCGCCGACCTGCTGACGCCCACCGCCGCCGCCCGCCACGCGCGGCCGCTGGCCGCCTACCAGTTGCTGCGCTCGGTCTCGCCGGAGCTGGCCGACGCCTCGCTCTCCCTCATCCCCGGCGAGGGCAACGCCAACGAGCCGGCCAGCGCCTCCACCTCCTCGACGGTCATGGCCCGCGTGCAGGAGCTGCCCGAGCGCGACGTGTCCGACGGCTACCTGCGCGACTTCGCCGCCGGCGGCGGCGCCGTCCGCGTCAGCGACTCGTCGCGCCGCGTGCTGGGCTGGGGCGACATCGCCGCCCACGAGCAGGACGGGGTCTGGTTCGTCAGCTGGGCCATGCTCCCTGACGCCATCGCGTTCCGCAAAAAATCCGAGCAGTCCTTCCTGGCCGAGATCACCGTCTACCTCACCGTCGAGGACGCCGCCGGGCGGCGCGCCGTCTTCCGCGCCGAGAAGGCGACGCGCCTCGACGTGACCGCGGAGCGGCGGCGCGAGATCGACGGGAAGAAGATCGTGTTCCGCGACTTCTGCCCGCTCGTCCCCGGCCGCTACCGCGTCCAGGCCACCCTGATCAACCGCGACAACGGCGACTTCTTCTCCGTGTCCCGCGACCTCGACGCCGGCCCGCAGGCCGCCGGGCTGCTGGCCGGCTTCCGGCAGGCGCCGGCCCATGGCCGCTTCCTCCCCTTCGCCAGCGGCGGCCGCGTCCTGCTTTCCGACCCGCGCTTCCTGTTCAACCGGGGCGACCGCCTGGTCGCGCTCGTTTGCGGCGCCGCCAGGCCGTCGGCGTCCCTGGTCGACGCAGCGGGGAATGAGGTCCTGGCCCTTCCCGCCCTGGACGACGGCGCGGGCGGCGGATGGTTCGCCGGCGACCTGGCCGCCGTCGCCGACGGCAGCTATTCGCTGGTGGCGCGCGACGGGGGCCGCGAGGTCGCCCGGCGGACGATCCATGTCATGCCCGGCTACATGGAGCTGAAGCGCCCCTTCTCCCACGAGCGCAGCGACGACGAGGCGGCGCGGCCGTCCTACCAGGCCATCCTGGCCGAGCAGCTCCTGAACCTGGGCCGGCCCGCCGAGGCGCGGGAGCGGCTGGAGGCGGTCCCGGCTGCCGCGCGCACGCCGGCCATGACCTCGCTGCTGGCCATGGCCTGCTACCGCGGCGGCGACTTCGCCCGCGTGCTCGAGCTGCTCGCCGGCAACGACGACCGGCGCACCTACGCCGAGCTGACCCTGCTGGCCAACTCGGCCATCGAACTGAAGCAATACGACAAGGCCGCCGCCTTCCTGGAACGGCTGCGGCGCTACGGCGACACGGCGGCGGTCAACCACCTGCTGGCCGCCGCCTGGACCGTGCTCGGCGACCCGGCCCGAGCCCGCCAGTACCACGAGCGGGCAGTCCGGCTCGAGGCCGCCGTCCAACCATGAGGTGAACCATGAAGCGAACGATCATCATCCTGCTGGCGGCCGCGCTCCTCGGGGCGGCCCAGGCCGCGCCCGGGGCGGTCATGAACGCGGTCAAAGGGACCATCAGCGACATGAAGACCGGCCAGCCCATCGCCGGCGTGCGCATCGCCCTGGTCTCGGCGCGCACGCGCTCCAGCCGCATCGAGCTGGCCACCGACGAGGCCGGCTATGTCTACAAGAACGGCATCCCCACCGGCAGCTACGACGTGGAGTTCGAAAAGGAGGGCTACTTCCCGGCCCGCTCCAGCCTGCGCCTCACCATCGGCGACGAGCTCGACATCTCGGCCAAGCTCGAGCCCATGCCGGTGCAGGACACCGGCGCCGGCGACCGGCTGCGCGCCGTCGTCGGGCTGGTCAACGCCGGGGACTTCGCCGGCGCGGCCGCCCGCGCGGGCGAGGCGCTGGCCCAGGACCCGGCCAGCCCCATGCTCCACTACTACCGCGGCTACGGCCGCGAGAAGAGCGGCGACGCCGCCGGCGCGCTCGCCGACTACGCCAAGGCCGCCGAGCTGAAGCCCGACTTCGCCCTGGCGTTGTCCAGCCTGGGCAAGCTGCAGGCGCGCAAAGGCGACTACGCCAAGGCGGCCGAAAACTACAAGAAAGCGCTGGTCATCGCCGCCAACGACGCCGACTCCTTGTACAACTACGCCGTCTGCCTGGTTAACCTGGGCGACAACGCCGGCGCCCGGGCCGCGCTGGAGAAGGTGCTGGCCGTTGACCCGGCCCACGCCGACGCCTGCTACCAGCTCGGTCTGGTCCTCCTCGGCCAGGGCGACATGGCCGGCGCCAGGCAGTGGCTGCAGAAGTTCCTGGAGCTCGACCCGCAGCACAAGGACGCGGCCACGGCGAAGCAGATTATAGACTCACTGAAATAAGCGAACTTGGCGTAACATGTGTTAGTGTTTGTGTTTGTGTTAGGAACAGCAATAAAACGAACGAATCCTAGTGATTGATAATTGGCAACTTATTTCCTGGGCGCCGAGGCTTTCACCACGAAATAAAAAATCAAAAAGTAAAAAGGTAAAAGTAAGAAAACCGACCTAAAAGGGATAAGAGGCAAGTCTTTTCAATCGAATGTTTTTAGGGCTTTCTCTTCCCTTTTTCCTTTTACCTTTTACCTTTTACCTTCTAAGTTCCCTTTGGCGCTGGAGCCTTGACGACCGTCAGTTCCAGAACCTCGTCGTTCAAGTTGCGGACATTCATCTTGACATTAAAGGGGATCTTGAGCAGGCTGCCCTTGGGATAGACGTGGTCTTCCTGGTCGCCCAGGCCGATGGTGAGGGTGCCGCGCAGGACGGCCATGTAGACGTTGGAGTTGGAGAAGTGTTCGGGCAGCCCCTCCCCCTTGTTCAAGATCATGTGCATGTAGTGCAGGTTCTCGTCCATGACGACTTTCTCGATCGTCTTGGCGTCGCCCTGGGTAAGGTGATATTTTTGTTCGATCATGACGCACTCTCCTGCTACTATTATACCAGCAAGAAGCTCGGGACGTCAGGCATCAGTCGCCGCACGTTAAAAAAAGATAAGGATCAAGGCGGGCCTCATTCCAGGAAAGATCGTGGAGCGCTGGACCGTGCCGGGAAGAAGGAAGGATCGAGATCCGCCCCGTCGCCTTCTCCAGTTGGTCTTTCTCATCCATAGCCTTGGGCGCTTTCAATTACCCTTTGATCTTCTCCATTTGAGCACGTCGAGCACTTCGACCGTTTCCTGCGCCTTGCCCCGATAGGTTTCCCATTCCCCGCTGCTCATGAAAGGACGGACGTGTTCCTTCAGCAACGGATCCCTTTTATAGGCATCCACGTCGGAACCGCCGATGGCATAGATCTTCCCGTCCGGGGTCGCCGCCATGGCGTGCCCAGACCTCGGAAGCATCATCTCCGGCCCCTCCTCCCACGCGTCGCGTTCCGGGTCGTAGATGAACACCTTGGGTGAAGCCGGGCCGCCTGCATAGGCGTCACCGCCGGACAACCAGATGTGGCCGTCGGCTCCCAGCGCCCCGCTGAATCCCTGCCGCGGCTCGGGCATCGGCCTTCGCTGTACCCAAGTGTTTCGGTCGGGATCGAACATCCAGGTAGTGGCAAAGAAAGGCGTCCCCCGCTTCGGGTACACGGCGTCGCGGCCGCCGAAGACGTAGATCTTCCCATCACGGGCCAGCACCGCGGAGAAGTAGAGACGCACCGCTGGCATCGGCTTCATGAAGCGCCAGGCGTTGGACTTCGGGTCGTAACACTCGACCGAATCGAGAAGAAATTCCTCCCGGGTGGTCCCTCTGGAGACCGGCTCAGGCATCATCATGCGCCACGTGCCGGTCTTTGGGTCGAAGCACTCCTGCGGCACGAGGCGCTTTTTCTCTTCTGGCGTCAACTGGAGCGGCGACTGAAGACCGTTGTGCCAGCCGCCCATGACCACGATCCGTCCATCGACCAGCCCGACGGCCCTGTGCGCCGTGCGCCGCTCCTGCATGGGGGGCATATTCGTAGCGAGATATTCCCTCTGATCCATAAGGAAAAAATTCTTTGACATCAGCCCTGTTTGATGAGTTGTGACATTTCCAGGTTGTATTTTATGATAACGCGACGGCCATGCATCATCGGCAATGTTATAAGGCAAGGCCAAGCTTTCCATGGGACCGGAAAAACTCTCCCCGCCGGTCCAGTAGATGATCCCCCGCGGCACCGTTGCCAGCGCTACGTCGTTGCCCTGGCGCTCGAAGTAGCAGTCGTAGATCCGGAGCTTCAATTTGAAGATGTCCTCGCGGGCGATTATTTTCTTGTTCTTTTGGGCTTCGGGTACCCTTTCCCGCCAATACCAGAAATCATCGTTGTCGATGAAATTGCCCTTGTAATGGAACCGGTACCAGATATCGTTGACCGGGTCGTGTCCACAGTAGTCCGGGCCCGAGCTCGTCCCGGGGATCGAGCGCATCAATTCCCATTTGCCGAGCCTGGGATCGAAGCGGATGTTGGAGTAGTCCCCCGAACGCGGGCTTCCAATGAACCAATTCCCGGACCTGGGGCTCACGCTGAAGCGCGGTCGGACCCGATAGATCTGCCCGCCCATGACGTAGATCCTGCCGTCCGGGGCATAGACCGCATCGTGGTCATGCCGGCCGAACGGCATGTCGGCCGCCCACTGCCAGGGATAAGGCACCTGCGGCCTGTTTGTGCATTGAAGCACCATCCCCAGCAGCACAGAGATCATCATTATCTTCATCCCGGCTTCCTTCATTCGGGCACTCCGAATGTCACAGAGGTCGGATCCTTGGGAACCGTTTTCTGACCCGGCCTAAGGGGGATGACCGCCACCCGGACCTCTTTGACGTCGTTGCTGGGGATATGGCCTGGTTCTCCGAATGCCGGATTAGCCTTCAAAACCGCAATCGCACTGATTTTCTTATCATCTGGATTTTCTTTCAACTTGGAGGTCTTTTCTATTGGGAGGTCTACGCCGTCATTCACATTCCCCTCTGGATCAGCGCCATTCTGGTTGCTGGCCGACTCGGCAATGTGCCATTCACCGAGAGCATCCTTGTAATAGATCACGATCACCGCCCGATCAATGTCGCGCTTCGCCCTACCATCATAGCCATCCCAGACATTATACTCAAGAGTGACCATAGCGCGGACCTCCCCGTCCCGGGTTGCCGTGGGAAGAAGTTGAAAATTGTCTGGAATGGAGGTTTCCGGGGAGTCCCACAGCCTGCATACCAGCCAATCGGACAGGCCCCGGCGGATTTCCTCCTCGAAATTGTTTATCGGGTATGATGGGGTGCCGACATTTTCATGAGTGAACGGATGAATATACTCGTATCTGGCTGAATCGCCATTGACTGCCAACAGGGAACCGTTCCCCTGCGGATCGGTCGTGGGACGGCAGAACACGCTCCTGACTGGCACGATGCTGTCATTATCACCATAGACCCCGAATAAAGCCAGGCCCAGGGGCGGATAGGCATTGAAGTCGGTGCCGGCCCACAGGCTGATATCCCCCGACGGCGGCAGCCCGGTCGAATTCAGGAAAGCCAACTTGGGATTGACAGTGAAGCCTTCGGCGGCATTATCCGGGTAATCCAGCAGATCACCGATGGCGGGATTGACCAGCTTGGCAATATGGGTCAGGGCTGTCCTTCCGAAATCCCCCAGGATGTCAAGAAGCGGGAGCAGGGTACCGTGGTTTGGCGTGGCCAGCATCAACATGTTCTTGACATAGCCGCCCGTATAGTGCGCATAGTATCTCGATATCAGCCCGCCCATGCTGAATCCGAAGGTATCGACGTGGGTGAACTGCCCCGAGGTCGCGGAATTCGGATCGGCGGGGAGTCCCTTGAAAACGATGTGTCTTCCCAGCCCGTTCGGATGCAGCTTCTGCGCCGTCAGCAGCCCGCTGGCGTCTATATGGGCGGCGGTATTGAAGGAGATGAAGACTGGCCTGTACACCCCGTTGCTGGCGCTGACCAGATCCGTCAATATCCGGCTGTAGCGCTCATCCACGTTGGGATCGGGGAGTTCCGTTTCCCACTTCGGCTTGGGGACGAGGCCATTGAACACCAGTAGCGGCAGCGCGTTCGGATTTGGAATTTGGGGCTCCTGGGCGGCTGCCACCGCGTTCAGCCTGTCCTTGTCGTAAATGATCGCGGCGACAGGAGGGTTGTTCGTGAGCCGGATGAGCCATTTGACCCCGTTGATGATCTTGAATATCCTGAGAATACCGGCTGACGATGCGGCGGGAGGTTGAGCGGGGTGAGTCGCGGCTTCCGCGGTCGCCGCCTGAGAATCGAGCATGACCAGGGAGCCGACCATGTTGTTATAGGGATCGACGAAGTGTTGGCCCGGGACGATGTCGGCCGACCGCCATGCGCTTCCATTGTTGAAGTAAAAGCAGGTCGTCTCCTCGGCGCCTCCGAAGGCATCCACCTCGGCCTGGCTGTAGCGGGACAGCAGCACCGCGGGAAACCTGAAATCCGGGACCGTTTCTCCCTCGACGGCAGCGGAAACCGTCACGCGCAGGGTTGCGCCGAGGGCATGGGCTTCCTCAGCCTGTTCCTCCCCCTGGAGCGGGATTGGGTCGCCGTTCCTCAGGACCGCATCTTCCGTTTCCTGGGCGATGGCGAAGCGCAGGTCCACGGGCAGCATGTTGGGAGCGATGAGAAGCTCCAGGCGCCCGTCGGGTGTGCTGACAGCGCCGCCTTGGGCGGCTTCGACCACGATGCCGGCCGGCCCGGCTTCCTCGGGGATTATCGTTTTACCGCCGGCGGAAGGCTCCGTCTCGAGCTCGATGTCCTGGGCGATTGTGGCGGCGCCGGGATTATCCCATTGGGCCTCGACGAAGCGCTCGCAGCCGCGGGGCAAATATCCGTAGGCCTCGACGGCCAATTGAATGACTCCCAACGGAGCCTGGTCGAACGAAAAGCCCCCGGATCCATCGGTCGTAGCCCGGGCGAAATTTTCCGCGATGGAGACGGACGCGTTCGCAATCCCGGCCTTGCTGCCGCTGTCGACGATGCGTCCGCTCAGTTTCCCCAGGGCCGGACGCTTTTCGAGTGAGACCGTCATGTCATGGACTTCGCCTTCCTGGGAGATCTCGATCACCTGCGAGGCCTTTTCAAAACAGGGGTGGACGAATTCCACCGTATGCGATCCGAAAGGCACCGTCGAGATCTCGAACAGCCCATCATATCCTGTCCGTGCGGAGAGGATACCGCCGGTCGCAAGGCCGATCTGGACACCTTGAACGGGCGCCCCGCCCGGGCCGACGACCTTCCCCTTGATGGTTCCGAAACTGACGGGATGCAGCAGGAAATCGCTCGTAGCCGTAAAGGTGTCGTCCACGAGCGCATAGACCTCACAGGCCGAATAATGCGCAGTGGTCACCAAAATGTTGCAGCTTCCGGGATCGATCCCAGCCAGGCTGAAGCGTCCGTTCTCATCGGTTGCAACCTGGATGGCGCGGCCGATGACCCGAACGACTGCTCCCTGCACGGGCTGTCGCGTGAAAGAATCCAGCACCATCCCGGAAAATTTTGTGCCAACCTTGATCTCCCTCCCATATACCGTGGGTTCGAACACGTCCCACTGGCAGGCCGTCTGCCCGATATCCTTGAAGTATATCTTGTTGATGAAGCCTTCCTTTTGAAAAAAGAAGCTTCCCGGCCCGAACGGGATCCCTTCCAGGGTGAACTTCCCGTCGGCTCCGGAATTCGTCTTCTTCCCTGACTCCTGATGGCTGACGAAGACCCCCGCCTCGGGCTGCATGCTCCTGGAATCGAAGATTGTTCCGTTAATCGTGGCGACGGCTGAGTTCGGAAAGATCGTGAAGTCGTAGTTGAATACGGCATTCTGCGAAAATGCTTTTTGAATGGTTGAGGGATAATAGTCGGCCGCCGAGGTAGTGATTGCCAACAGGACCTGCAGAGGTAGGCCTCCAAGGGCATAGGCACCTTCAGGCGTGGATGTGCATGAAATGGCCTCGCCGCCAGCGAACATCGCGCTGACCAGGACCCCAGCCAGGGGCTCTCCGGTGCGGCCGTCTTTGATCGTGCCTTTCAGCGTCGCGCCGACCAGGGTAGCGTGCAGCTGGGTGGCCAGGTCGAAGGTGGTGTTGGCGGGAATGTGGACGGTCTGCTGGCAGGGATCGTAGCCGGCCTTGGAGAATGATACCGCGACGTCGCCAACCCGGAGTCCAGAGATCGAATACGTTCCCGCTGAGTCTGTCAGAACCGTCCGAGGGAATGCCGAGGCGTCCGTGGCGCTGACGCTCACGCTGGCGACCGGCAGCGCGGTGTCGAAGTCAACCACGGTGCCGATCAGCCCCGCGGAGGTGTCGTATTCGCTGACCGAAACTGTTGCGCTCGCCGTGACTTTGTAGCCGTTGGCGTGGGTAGCAGTGATGGCGTAAGTGGTCGTCGCCGCTGGCGAAACGACCTTGCTGCCGCTGGCAGCAACCGTGCCTATGCCGTTGTCGATGACGACTGTGGTCGCGTTCGTCACTTTCCAGGACAGCGTGGACGACCCGCCCCGGATTATGGAGGCGGGGGTGGCGCTGATCGCGGCAGTGGGTGGGCTGGCCGAGGCGACGTAGACCTTGACGCCGGAGCTGGCCGTACCGCCCCTGCTGTAGGCTATAGCCCAAAAGGTCGTGGTCGACGAAATGGAGTAGGTGCGTGAGCCGTTCGGGGGGAGCCGGTCGCCGGTGACAAGTTCGAGCGTCACATAGTCGGCGCCGGTCGATTCCCAGGACAGATTGAACGTTTCGTACTCCTGGACCCAGGTTTTGGAAGCGTTCAGGGTGACTGTCGGCGGCGGTACGGTCCCGGAAACGGCGAAGTTGAGCCCGGGCATGCTCTCCTCCACCTGGAGATCCATGCTTGCTGGGGCGAACGACAGGTTGGCGAGCGTGGGAGTCAACGAATAACTCCCCGGCTTGAGGCCGAAGATGAAATCCCCGGCGGCCAGGGTCAGCCGGCTGCGTAGGATGCCCTCGCCGCTCAGCGTCATGGTGACTCCGCCCAATGGACCGCCGTCCTGCCTGACGCTGCCGGAGATCGTGACCGGCATTGGGCAGATGAACCTGCCAAACGCCACGGGAGCCGAGCCCAGGGCCAGCGTGGAGATGACCTGGCCGTCGGCGGCGTTCACCATGAAAATCTTCCGCGCATAACCGTCCACCATGAACAGCCGGGTGCCGTCCGGGTGGATGTCGAATCCCGAGCACGATCCCATGCCGGTTACGGCGACGGTGGAAAGCGCGGTCAGTCCGGCGGTCTCGATCGTGGACAGGGACCTGTCCGCCATGACATAGACCCGGCTTCCGTCCGGATGTGTCTGCACGAACCGCGCACCCGGGACGGCGAGGGACCTCAAGACGGTGAACTGCATGGTGTCGATCTCGATTAAACCAGCGGAACAGGTCGCATACAGCTTCCGGCCGTCCGGCGAGACCGCGAGCTCCAGCGGCGGGCTGGATAGCGTGATGGCCGTGACCAGCTCATCGCTCAACGCAACCGGGTTCGCGTACCAGCGCTGGAGCTTTGCCGCGTCCAGGGCCAGGATCCGGTCATTGTCCGGATCGGCGACGAAAAGGAGCGCGCCGTCCCGGCTCACCGCCAGTCCCTCCAGAGACACCCTGGACGGAAGGTCAGTGAAGACCAGGCGGACGGCGGAAAGGCCGCTGCCCTTGGTCTCGACCGTGCAGATGTTCCCGACGTATTTCCCCGTGCCCGGGTCCCACATGGGGACGCTGCTGGTCGCGTACACGTACCTGCCGTCGGGTGCCGCGACCGCGTGCCGGGGCTTGCCTTGGAAAGCCGCCGTCAGTGGAAGCTCGTTGACAATCGCCATGGTCAGGGGGTCGATCCGCAGCAGGCGGGTCGAGCCGGTGTCGGCCACGTAAACGTATACCCCTGACTCCTCCGCTGCCACGCCCTGCAGGCCGGTCGCGGTGCCCGCAACAGCGATGGTGCCCAAGAGAGCGTTGGTGTCCGTATCGATTACCCGGACATTCTTGTCGGTCGAGTCCGGGATGAAGGCAAAGCACTTCCTGCCGCTGGATACGAGCACGGTCGCCGAGGCCGACCGGCTCCCGCCCGGGCCCGTGGCCATCAGCGTATACGTAGTGACGGTCGAGGGCGACACCGCTAGAGAGCCGTTCACTTCGACGGCGCCGATGCCATTATCCAGGACGACCGAATCAGCGTCGGTCGTGGTCCAGCTCAGCATCGCGCTTTCCCCCGGCCGGATCGCCTGGGGACTGGCCGTCAGCATGGCAGAAGGCGCCGGCTGGGTGCTTACCCGCACCTGGGCTTCATCCGTCACGCTCCCGCCGGGGCCGGTCGCCGTCAGGGTGTATGTGGTCGTCGCCGCCGGCGCGACGGAGACCGAGCCATTCAGCTCGATGCCGCCCACGCCGTTGTCGATGCTCGCCGAGGCGGCGTTGGCAGTCCTCCACGTCAGCGTGGAGGATTGCCCGTTGAATATCGCCGACGGCTCTGCGGTCAGGGAAGCCGTCGGCGGGGGTGCCGAGACGACCGTCACGGTGGCAGTGGCGATCACAGTGCCCCCGCTGCCCTTGACGGTGATCTTGTATGCGGTCGTCGCAGCCGGGGCCACCGATTTCGACCCATTCAGCGCGACCACGCCGATGCCCTGGTCGATGGAGGCTGAGAATGCGTTGACGGTCGTCCAGGTCAGGGTCGACGACCCGTCGGCCGGGATCACCTCCGGGCTGGCAATGAAAGTGACCTGGGGCGGAGCCGCCTTAACCGTGACGGTGGCCCTCGACGTGGCCGAGCCGCTGCCGTTTTTCACCGTGATCGTGTAGGCGATTGTCTTGGCCGGAGCCACTGTCACGGATCCGTTGACCGGGACCGAGCCGACGCCGTTGTTGATGACTGCCGACACAGCTCCGGTGGAAGTCCAGGTCAGGGTCGAGGAACCTCCGACGCAGATCATCGCCGGAGCCGCCGTCATTTTTACCGTGGGCCTGGCGGCATGGATCAAGGATACCGAGAACAACATGACGATCGAGATCATGAGAACAGAGACTTTTTTCATTTGCTTGAATCCCTCCTTGCATGGAATGCGATAAAAGATGGTCTTCCGCTTCAATGACATTTTTTCTTCTTCTCCTTCCACTACCGGGCCGCAGAAGAACCCGCCCTCAGGTGGATACAAAATCCAGATAAAACAGCATCGCAAGAGACGCAAGAAGGAAAATCATGTCAAATCGCTGTTTATCCGACCGGAAAAATGGGAAAAAGCCTGCTCCTAATAAGAAGGCGATTCAGCCCGTTCTGGCGCTAGATTTCCAGGGATGGGGAAAAATGTGATATGATAAAACCAAAAAAAACAACTCCGACTATTTGCTTTTCAATATCGGGATTTTGCGCAGCTGGCTCAGGAGCGATCCCGGCCGGACATTTTCCAAAACGAACTCATCGCAGCCGTTGAAATGAGCAAAATCCTGGAGTGCGCGGCTGAGCTCCGGGACCAGGCCCTCGGTTGAGGCGAACTGCGGCTCGATAACCAGGTTGCGGACGATCAATTTCCTGTCGGCGCGGTCGGCCTTGGGATCGAGGCGGCCGACCAGGTCCTCGCCGTACAGGATGGGCAGGACGAAATAGCCGTGATTGCGCTTGTGCTTGGGCACGTAGCACTCGAAGGCGTAGTCGAATCCGAAGCGCTCCTTCAGGCGCGGGCGGAATATGGCCAGGTTGTCGAAGGGCGACAGCAGGCGGACCCGGGGAGTCCCGGCGCGCAGGCGGCTCCCCTCTTCCAGCGCAGCCGGAAAGGCATAAGCCGGGCCCTTCCAGCCCTCCACCACCAGGCGGACGATTTCGCCGGCAGCCTGCATCTCGTCCAGCGCCCGGGCCACGACGAGCCGGCCGCCGATGCGGATGTAGTCGCGGATCTCCCTCTCGTTGGCGACGCCCAGCGCGCCCAGGGCGCGGCGGACGACGAAACGGCCGAGTTCGTCATCGGTCGGCATGCGCGTGTCGGTCCAAGGCGGGAGCACGCGCTCGGTCAGGTCGTAAATGCGCTCGAAGCCGCGGCGCTCGCGGATCATCAGCTCGCCGCGCCAGAACAGCAGCTCCAGCGCCGCCTTGGCCGGCTTCCAGTCCCACCACGGCCCCTTGCGGCCGCCCCGGTGCTCGAAGTCGCGCGCCGCCAGCGGGCCTTCCTCCCGGATCCGCTTCCTCACCGGCTCCAGCAGGCCGCCGTATTTATCCCCCCAGCCGCGGAACCAGGAGTTCTTGGGATCGTAGAAGCTCTTCATCATGGGCAGGTAGAAGCGGTAGTCCTTCATCGGCAGATAGGAGGCCGCGTGCCCCCAGTATTCGAACACGGTCCGCTCTTTGGCCAGCGCCTGGCGCAGGTGCTCCGGGCGGAATCCCGGCATGCGCGTCCACAGCACGTGGTGGTGGGCCCGCTCGATCACCGAGATGGTGTCGATCTGCACGTAGCCCAGGCGCCCGACGACCTCTGCAACTCCCCCCTTGCCGGCGCGGACCTTGGTCCGGCCGTCGAGCAGCAGCGAGCGCAGCGCCATCCTTTTGGCCAGCTTCAGCGGGATTTTTTCCTGCATGAGCGTTCATCCTAGCAAATCGCGGCGCAATGGGAAAGGTGTCGCCGGGGATTGACTTCGCGCCGGATTTCCCCACAATATAAGGGAAGGTGGAAGTCGCGATCCCCCTCGCCAAGCCGCAAGGAGCGAAACATGAAGGTGTTCGGCATTCGTCGCAGGCCCGTTTCCCTCTGTCTCATCTGCTCGTTCCTGGCCCTGGCGTGCATCCAGGCCCTCCCGGCGCAGGCGGCCCAGGCGCCCGCGGCTTCCGGCCAATCCCCCGCCGTTGCCACGGGACAGGATGAGGACGCCCCCCGCCATGTCGAGCAGGAGGACGAGTGGCCCGATCCCAACAAGCCGCGCCGGGGCGCGCCGCTGGTCATTGCCGCCGTAGTCGGCATCGTGGCCGCGGCCGTCTATTTTTTGGTCATCAAGAAACCCAGCAATGCCGCGGCGAACACCATCGTCCAGGTGAACTCGGTTCCCGAGGGCGCCCTGGTCTATTACGACATCAAAAATACGGGCCGGCTCACTCCCACCACCATTACCAACGTCACCCCGGTCCAGCACACGGTGAAGCTGACCAAAGACGGGTACCAGGATTACGTGATCACTTTCCTGATAAAGAGCGGACAGACCTACACCATCAACGCCACGCTGGTCCCGAACTGATTCGGCGGCGAATCGATCTGCGGCCGGGCGTCAGCCGGCCGCGACCGTGATGACGACCTTGCCCCGCGCGTGCCCCTCCTCGAGATAGCGGATGGCGTCGGCGACGCCGGCCAGCGGGTAGCGGCGGTCGATCACCGGCTTCAGCCGGCCCGCCTCGATGAGCCCCGTCAGGAAAAGCAGGTCTTCCCGGTTCGCCCGCGCCGTCATGGCCCCCAGCTTCCTGCCGCCGCGCGACAGCCACGGGCCCAGTAGTAGGGCCTGGAAGATCTGCCGGTTGGAGCCGCCGGTCATGATGTAGCGCCCGCCTGGGGCCAGGGCGCGCAGGTAATCGGCGAGAGGGCGGTCGCCGTTGGCGCCGAGGATCAGGTCGTACCTTTCTCCCTGGCCGGCGAAGTCCTCTTGCGCGTAATCGATGGCGCGGCCGGCGCCGAGGGAGCGCGCCTGCTCCAGGTTCCGGGCGCTGCACACGGCGGTGACCTCGGCGCCGAAATACCGGGCGAGTTGCACGGCGAACGTGCCGACGCCGCCGGCGGCGCCGTTGATCAGGACGCGCTTTCCCTTTTGGATCTTCCCCTTGTCGCGCAGCGCCTGCAGGGCCGTGACCGCGGCCATGGGGACCGCGGCTGCCTCGGCGAAGGCCAGGTTGGCCGGCTTCGGCGCCAGCAGGTCCTGGCGGGCGCACACGTACTCCGCGAAGCCGCCCGAGCCGCCGGCGGCGATGTCGCCGAACACCTCGTCGCCGGGCTTGAATCGCGTAACGCCCCTGCCGACGGCCTCGACCTTCCCCGCGACGTCCTCGCCCAGGATCGCGTGCCTGGGCCGGAACAGCCCGCCGGCCAGGCGGGCGACGAAGGGCTTGCCCCGCAGCATGTGCCAGTCGAAGGCGTTCACCGAGGCGGCCTCGACCTTCACCAACACCTCGTTGCCGCGCGGGACCGGCTTCTCCACCTCCGTCATCCGCAGCACGTCCGGCGGCCCGTATCTCGCGTACACGATCGCCTTCATTCCGTTTCCTCCTTCACCGCTGCGGGCGTCCGGCGGCCGTCAGCGGCCCGCGGCCGCGGCGGGTCGTGGATCCCGTACGCCCCTGATCAGCAGCCAGAGGATGAACGGGATCTCGCTGGCGAGCTCGGACGCGGTCACCACTGGCGCGACGAGCGCCCTGTGCTCCGGGAAGACGAAGACCGCTAGCGAGTCCAGCAGGTAGCCGAAGCAGCCGGCCCACAGCAGGATGGCGAACACCCTGGGGATGAACCCTGACTTGAAGGCCAGGATCCCCAGGGGCAGGAGCCACAGGCCCCAGAAGACCCCGGCCAGCAGGATCCCCTGCTCGTGCAGGTCGAAGAACGTCATGGCCAGCGCCTGGCGCTGCGCCGGGTCAAAGGCCGAGAGAACGGAGCCGCCCTTCAGGAGCACGACGGGGGCGAGCTGGCCGAGCATGCTGACGAAGGTGACGGGAACGCTGGCGACCACGAGCATGACCATCAGCCGGGCCTGGTCCCTGCTCACGGACCGGAACAGCTTGTACAGCGCATAGGCCAGGAACAGGAAGATGACCTGGCCGGCCAGGTTGCTCGCGAAGCCGAGGCGGAAGAGCCGCTCGGACGCCAGGATGTTGGCGGCGGTGGCGGCGGCGTCGCCGGGCACCAGGACCTTCGGGGTCACGAACAGCATGCTGAAGGCGCTGAAGACCGCCATGGACAGGTACAGCCATCCCGCCGTCCGCGCCGCCTTGCGCAGCGACGACGAGTCGCCGGTCACGATCGTGTTCATTGCTTTGTCCTCCAGGCGAATGCTTTTTGCATCGTTCATGCGGGTCACTCCTCGAGCCGGAAGGAGAATACCTCCGTCAGCGGCAGGCCGAAGACCTGGGCGATGCGGAAGGCCAGCTCCAGGGACGGGTAGTACTTGCCGTTCTCGATGGCGGCGACGGTCTGGCGCGTCACCTCCGTCCTGTCGGCCAGCTGCTGCTGGGTCATCTCGCCGGCCAGGAAGCGCAGCTTGCGGATCTCGTTCGTGATGACGCAGCGAGCCATGCTAATGCCCCCTGCGGTAGAAGCTGATCCTGGCCGCCTCGGCGATGACGGAAGCGAGGAATCCCGAGCCCAGCAGGACGGCGAACATCACCCAGGGCCGCATGCCCAGGGCCTGCGACCCCATGGCCAGGAAGAAGCCCAGGGTGAACAGCCAGTGGGAGATGCGGATGGACTTCAGCTCGATCAGCTTGTCGCGCTCGTCGTCGACCGTCGGGATGTCCT
>JAKLEC010000036.1 GCA_022711715.1 Acidobacteriota bacterium | reverse complement strand
CCGGCCCCGGCGACATCGGCGGCATCAAGACCCTGGAGCGGATCCGCGCCATCGATCCCCGCGCCCTGGCCGTCGCCGTCAGCGGCTACAGCGTCAGCGAGGTGTCCAGCCACCCCGGCCGCTACCATTTCAACGACTTCCTGGCCAAGCCGTTCCAGACCGACGAGCTGCTGGAGATCATCGCCCGCAATCTTCCCAGAGCGAACCAGAATACTTAGTGTTAGTGTTAGTGTTAGTGTTTGTGTTAGCAACAGCATGATCCGGAACTTGGTCCATGGTTCACGGTGTACGGCAGCAGCAACATAATGAGCAATCGTGACGCGTGACGAGTAACAGCGATTCGGAACCAGCCAGCGGCTGCCAGTCACGACGGTCCTTCGAAATTCCACGAAAAGAACACAAAGACTCGAAACTGTTCGGTGGCTTTCAGCACGTCGGTCCTTCAATGTACCACGTGCCATGTACCACGTTCCAAGTTAAAGCACTTTTGTATTTCTGGCTTTCAACGTGGTACTTGGTACATGGTACGTGGAACCTCGACGGACTGGGAGGTTTTTTCCAGGCATATGGTACGTGAAGCCTTGTCTTCGAGCTAGAGCCCCCAGTTGAGTTTTTCGTAGAGCAGGTGGTAATAGTTCGTGCCCGGCGCGACCAGCATGAGCAGCGGCCGGGGATGAATGCGCACGCGCAGGGTCTCCTCGTACTGGAACGGCAGGGCCGTTTGGCCGTCGATGGTGACGATGGTGTCCATCTGCGGCGTGAGCAGCCGCACGGACACCTCGGCGTCATCGGGGACAACGAGGGGGCGGAAAGTCAGCGAGTGCGGGCAGATAGGGGTGATGACGATGCCGTTGACGGCGGGGCTCACGATCGGCCCGCCCGCCGCCAGCGAGTAGGCGGTGGAGCCGGTCGGCGTGGCCAGGATGACGCCGTCGCCCTTCATCTCGGCCATGGTGTCGCCGTCGACGGCCAGCAGCAGCTTGACGATGCGGGCGATCGTTCCCTTGTTGACCACCACGTCGTTGAGGGCCGTGTAGGTCTCCTGGCGGAAATCAACCTGCAGCAGCTTGCGCCGGGAAACGGCGGCCCGGCCGTCCAGGATCCGCCCCAGCCCATCGGCCAGCGCCTCCTTTTTCATCGCCGTCAGGAAGCCCAGCGTGCCCAGGTTGAAGCCGGCCACCGGCACCTGGGCCTCGACCGCCCGGCGGGCGATGGAGAGGAAGGTGCCGTCGCCGCCCAGGACGACGACCAGGTCGGCCCCCGGCGGCAGCTCGTCGCGGCGGCAGCATTCGCTCGCGCCCAGCAGCTCGGCGGCGGTCTTTTCCAGGATGTGTTCCACGCCCTTCCCCTCCAGGATGGCGATGGCCTGGCGCAGGTAATGGACCACGTCCTGGTGGGGCTTGGCCACGATCACGGCACGCTTATACTTCGCAGGCATCGGCGATCATTGTATCATCAAGAGAATTTTTTTTCCCCCGCAGCAGCAGGAAGAAATATTCCTGGTTGCCGCGGCGGCCGCGGACGCCGGCGCGGCACCCGCCGCAGACGCCGTAATCCAGCTCCTCGATGCGGCGCTTGAGCCCCAGCAGGATGCGGCGGCGCGCCTCGGCGTCGCGGACCACGCCACCGCGGCCCACGCCGCCGCGCGGGGCCTCGAACTGCGGCTTGACCAGGGCCAGGATCCGCGCCTGCGGGAACGCCGCCAGCGCCGGCAGCACGGCGGCGATGGAGATGAACGAGAGGTCCATGAGCACCAGGTCGGGGGCGAAGGGGATGTCCTCGGGGCGCAGGAAACGGGCGTTCTTGCGCAGCAGGGCCAGGCGCGGGTCGGCGCGCAGGCGGGCATCGACCTGGGAGACGGTGACGTCGACGCCCAGCACCCGGGCGGCGCCGTGCTGGAGGAAAAAATCGCTGAAGCCGCCGGTGGAGATGCCGATGTCCAGCACGTTCAGCCCTGCCGGCGCGATGCCCAGCTCGCGGACCGCCTTCTCGATCTTGAGCGCCCCGCGCGATACGTAGGGGCAGCGCTCGCGCAGGGTGATGCCGTCGTTGCCCAAGACCAGGCGGTCGGGCTTGTCGGCCCTCTGGCCGTTGACCAGGACCTCGCCGGCCATGACCAGGGCCCGGGCCTCCTTCAGGTCGGGCGCCAGGCCCCGCGCCAACAGCGCCTGGTCGAGACGGATCTTCTTGTTGCTTGCCATGCGCTTGATCCGGCCATCATAGACCAAAGGCCGACGGCAGGCAAGCCGGTCTCCTTGACACCTTGCCGAAGCGGGGTTTACCATGGCCGCGCGCCCCGGAACGCGGGGCCGAGGAGGGTCCATGCGCCTGTTCGCCGTTCTGCTGACCGTTCTTCTCCCCGCCCTGACGCCGCTTCCCGGCGCTGATCCCCTGACCGTCGATCTCCTGGCCCCGCTGGGGCTGCAGGTCAATGCCGCCGGCCCGCTGCTGGTGCGCCTGGACCCGGCGCGCAACCGCCTGGTGGTGGCCAACACCCTCAGCTCGTCGGTGACGCTGATCGACTGCCGCACGCGCGCGCCGCGCAACATCGCCGTCGCCAGTCGCGTGCCCCAGCACCTGAAAGCGGAGGCGCTGGCGATCGACCCGCGCAGCGGCAACGTCTACGTCATCGGCGACCGAACCCTGGAGGTGGTCTTCCCCGACCGCGGCACATCCCGTTCGTTCGCCACCGCTGGCCAGTTCGAGATGGTGACCGTGGACGAGCGCAGCGGCGCCGCCTACCTGGCCGGCCGCGAAAACCGGCGCATCGCCCGGATCGACCTGAGGCGCGGCGCCGTCTCGTACCTGCCTTTCGCTGAAGAGGAGGATCGGGCGCGGAACCTCAACCAGACCCCGCCGCCGCCTCTGCGCAAGGTGGTCTGCGACGCCGCCGCCCGCCGGCTGCTGGCCGTGGACGGCTACAGTTCCACCCTGCACGTCTACGACGCGGACACGCTCCAGCGCCGGGAGATCCGGCCCCTCGGCCTGGAAGCGGGAGGGCGCTGGCACTACGCCGGCTACTCCCGCCGCGAAAAGGCCATGGTCCTGGTGGTGGAAACGGCCGGCCGCAAGGTCATCCAGGCGGCCAAGGTCTCGGCCGCTGCCGGCCGCGACCGCATCATCCCCCTGCCCGGCCTCACCGAGGCGGTCGGCGTCCGCTACAGCGAGGAACGGGACGAGTTGTATATCCCCTACGACAACCACCCCGTCCTGCACGTGGTGGGCTTCAAGGAGCGGGGCCCGGCCGGGACGCCCGTGAGCGAGGTCATGCTGCCCGCCTACGGCAACGACGCCACCGCCCTGGATGCCGCCAGGGGGCTGCTGTACGTGGCCAGCTGGGCCTACGGCGAGATCGACCAGGTCGACCTCGACGCGCGCAAGCTGCGCCGGCGCTTCCCGCAGGTGCCGGTCCTGCCGCACATGTTCAACATGGAGTTCAACCCCGGCGACGGCCGGCTCTACGTCCCGCTGGGCGCCACCGCGGTCAACGGCGCCTTCGGGGCGGCGATCACCGTCTTTGACCCCGCTTCCGGCACAGTGGGGAAGATCCGCAGCGGCTGGGCGCCGCAGGAGCTCCTGCGCCGGCCCGGCAGCGACTCCTTCCTGGCCTTCAGCAGCGAGGACCAGCTGGCGCGCATCGAGCCCGACGGCCGCTTTGCCGTGCTCGACCTGCCGGTCCTCTACCCCCACCGGGCGCTGCCCACCCCGGCCGGGAACGTCTACCTGGCCTACGGGCCGCACCAGTCCTACTGGCCGGTGGTCTACATCTGGGCCGCGCGCAACGGCATCCTGGGCATCGACGGCGGCGACCTTTCCTTCTACGACCGCCGCATCCCGCGGCTGGCCCAGGCCATGGCCCTCTCCCCCGGCGGCGCGCTCTTCGCCCTGCAGAACAACTGGGGCGACGAAAAGCAGTTCTACGTCCGCCTGGACGACGAGGTGCGCGCCCCCAACCAGGGCGACATGCGCGTGGAACTGGAGGACACGGTCAGCCGCGAGACGACGCAGCGCCTGCTGGCCTATGACGCCGGGCGCGACTGGCTGCTCGCCGCCCGCTGCGGCGAGCAGGACGGGGACAACGGCATCCTGCAGGTGATCGACGCCCGGGCGGGAAAGGTCCTGCACCGCCTCGAGGTGGGAACGACCCCGGCCGACCTGGCCGTGGGAAGCGGGCACGCCTATGTCGCCAACTTCGACAGCCACACGGTCTCCGTGGTCCGCCTGGACGACTTTTCCCGGCGTGACGTTTCCTGCGGCCGCCAGCCGCTGAAGGTCGCTCTGGCCGGGGAGACCCTCTACGCGATCTGCCACGGCGACAACACCCTGTTCTCGCTCCCGGCGGACGGCTCCGGCGGGGCGTCGCGATCGCTCCCCATCCCCTTTCCCGGAGCTCCCGACCAGCTGGCATTCTGCCGCGGGCTCCTGTGGATCGCCAGCCACTCCGCCGTCGAGCTCGCGGTCGGCACCTTCGACCCGGCGACGGGGAAATTCGAACTGCGCCTGCGCCGCCGCTACCCGTACGGGCAGCCGGGATTCGCGGGCAGCAACAGCTCCTTCTTTCTCCGCGGCCAGTTCGGCGACTGCGTCTACGACCTCTGCCGGGTGCGCGCCGGGGGGGGCGACAGCGTATGGGTCAGCGATTTCCTGGCGGGGAAGGTTTTTATTTTTAGCGCAGGGAAATAGGGCCCGTTTCCTCCAGCGGCTCTTTCCAGGAATAGCCCGCATGCCGTTTCCGTCCCACCCAGGCGAAGACAGCCAGGGTCAGAACCGTCGCCCCCCAATGGCAGGCGAAGAGGACCCAGAAGCGGCTCTGGAATGCCCGCAGCCACTCCACCAGCCCCCAGGCGATGAAGAGGAGGCCCCATGTCCGCAGTTTGAGGAAGAGCAGCCAGCGATCGTGCCTGAGCCAGCGCCCGGCCAGGCGATCGGCGATGAAGAGGCAGGCGCCGAAGGTGGAGAGGACGATGCCGATGTTGTCGGCGCCGGAGGCTCCCGGCGGGGCGATGGCCACGTACCAGGCGCCGAGGATCGCCCACAGCCCCAGGCCGGCCAGGGATACCGGTATCGTCCAGGCATCGAAACGCAAGCGCATGATGGTCCGGGGCGACCCGCCCCTCTTCTCCTTGCCCCACAGGATAGCGCGCGGCGCCGGGTCAGGCAATCGGGGAAATCCTGACCGCGTCAATGAAACTCGGCACACGGCGGACGGCGGACGGCATACGGCAACAGCATAACAACAAACCATCATAACGCGTGATGAGTAAGGGCAAACGGCTTACTCTGGATATCCGTGATTGGTGATCCGCAGATCTGTCCAAGATAACTTTAAAAAAGCCTGTGACAGGCATGAGAGCCCGCGAACAAGCTAGGGCTAGATCGGGCAAGTTGCCCTTCGTTCACTCGGGGACTCCGCCTTACCCGCCGAGGGGCGCGGGCTTCGTTATGCGGCGGGTTCGAATATGAACATCGGGGAACCCGCCGCATTTCCCTTCGGGAACCACTCGCCCTTGCCCCAGCGGGTCCCAAGTCTCCGCCCCACGTTCACTCAGGGCAAGCTTGCCCGATGCGCGAGCGCTCCTTATGTCGAAAAAAAATTAACGAACCCAAGAGGGAACCTATTCTTTAAACCCAGGTTTTCTAGCCCCAAAACCATTGACAGAGCTTGCTGCCTGTCAAAAAAGCGATTTATTTTGGACAGCAATGGGTGATCCGGGATAGTAACTGCAAAGGATATTTCTTGCTTTACCCCTTTACCCCTCTACCTCTCTACCCCTTTGCCGCTCTACCCCTTTACCCCTTTGCCACTCTATTTCTTCTCGATGTTCAGGTGGAAGAACGTGCGGCCAAAGTAGTCGTCGTAGAAGGAGACGAAGTCCTCATAGGAATACCCCAGGCCGATCAGGCGCTTGCGGATGAACTTGTGGTGCAGGTTGCGGCTGCCGGTGATGTTGCGCGACGCGACGCGGTAATGGATCTCGGCCTGGTCCGGCTGGAAGAGCTTCAGGATGGGCCACATGACGTGCACCAGCGATTCGCGCTCGAAGACCCACATGCTGGGATGGATGTAGGCGCAAAACTCGACAAAGTTCTTGTTCTGGCCGATGGGATTGGGCGTGACGTGCAGGGCGATGTAGCCGGTGCCGCCGGTGAGGAAGACGCCGGTGTATCCAGGGGGGTCGAAGTCGTGGTCGAAGACGAACGGGGTGTCGGTGGAGAGCAGCACGTCGTCGAAGCAGTCCTCGAGCAGGTACAGGGCCTCGTCTTCGCGCACGCGCGGGTTGCAGAGCGAGTGGACGAACTTCTGGTCGCAATCGTAAAAGGCGCAGGCCAGGTACTCCTCCTGCTGCGAGTTAACCATCAGCTTGATCTTGCGGTCGCTGCGCGCCAGCTTCAGCGCATGGCGGGAGTAGCGCTCGATGACCTCCTGGCGCAGGTTGTGCACGATGCGCGACAGGTCGCGGCGGTGCAGGTGGGCGATGAACATCCGCCCCTCGGGAAGCTCGATGGGCGCCTGGATGTCGACGACGTAGCGCGAATAGCAGTCGTTCGGCACCTTGAAGCACTGGCGGCGCATGGAATCGCGGTCGGTGATCTTCAGGTCCTTGAGCAGCGGCGTGGGCGCGAAGTAGATGAAGGAGACCAGCTCGGGGTAGTCGCAGAGATCGAGGAACGTGGCCAGCACCCTGGGGCTCAGCGAGTCGCCGCAGGTGTTGACCTCCATGCTGGCCATCTCGAACGACTTCCGGCCCGCCACCTGCCGCTCCCAGAAATAGCTGGCGTGCGACTCCTCGATGGCCAGCGACATCTCGATCTGGCTGATCTCGATGTCGCGCTCGGGGCTGTAGCGGTCCATCACCTGCACGCGCGGCTGCATGTTGGGCTTGCCGATCAGGTTGGCACCCGAGGCCTTGATCACCGTCCAGATGTCCTCGTCGCTGAGCGCCGGCAGCGAGATGCCCTCGCTGTTGTAGGCGTGGATGACGGTGGCCGTGGGGGCGGGCTCGAACGCTTCCGGGACGGTGAAGGTCATGGCACTCTCCTGGGACGCGGCCGGGGGCGGCCGCAGCGGGCGGCAGCGACGTCGCGGCCCTGGTTCCGGAAGGCTCGGTTGGCGGCCGCGTTCGTGTTCAATTGGCCCTGATCACCTCGTCGTGAAATGGCATGGCGGCCGCAGTATAATGCCGGCGGCCCGCCTTGTCAATCGCCGATCGCGCGCGCCCACTCCTTCTTGACCGTGTCCAGCAGCGGCCCCATGAACAGGCACAGGCGGATCTCGCGCAGCTGCGACATGGGATGGGCGGCAAGGAATTCCTTCACCGCCCTCAGGTAGGCGCGGGCGCAGACCTCGGCCGGCACCAGGAAGACGCCGGAGCTGACCGCGGGGAAGGAGAGCGACTTCCAGCGCCGTTCCTCGGCAAGCTCGAAAGCCTCGCGCAGCGCCGACACCAGCTTGCGCTCCTCGTCGCCCTCGCCCATCTTCGGGCCCACGGCGTGGATGACGCCGCGGAAGGGCAGGTCGCCGGCTTTGCTGACTACCGCCCGCCCCGAGGGGATGCGGCCGCGCTGGGCGATGATCTCCCGGCAGTCGGCCAGCAGCACGCTGCCGGCGGCCTCGGCGATGGCCGCGGCCACGCCGCCGCCGTGGGCCAGCATGCCGTTGGCGGCATTGACGATGCACTGCACCGGTTCGCTGAGGATGTCGTTGACCACCACGGCGAAGCTTTGCCCGCCGGGAAATGTCTTTTTTACGATGACGGTTCCGGCCATAGGGACCCCCCGGGTGGAATCGTAGCAGATGGCGGCGGCGCTTGGCAACCCCGTTGCGATTTTCCTGACCTTTGACTCGCTGCCGGCGTTGCCCTACAATGAGGACTGACGCCACGCGCCGCCGGAGGTGAACCATGAAGCTCGTGCCGATCGCCTTGTTCGTCCTGCTGCTCGCTGCGCCCGCCGGCGCCGATGGATACCGCTGGGTCAAGGGCAACACCCATGCCCACACCCGGAATTCCGACGGCAACGAAACGCCGCGGCGGGTGATGCGCTGGTACCTCGACCACGAATACCAGTTTCTGGTCATCAGCGACCACGATGTCGTCACCGACGTCACCTACCTCGACTCGGACCGGAACGACGACTTCATCCTCATCCCCGGCCTGGAGATCACCCGCGCCCAGGACAGGCTGCGCCTCCACGTCAACGCCCTGAACCCCAAGCGCGCCGTGCCGACGGCCGCCCTCGGGCGGACGGCCGCCGAAACGCTGCAGAACTCGGTGGACGCCGCCCTCGCCGCCGGCGCCCTTCCCCAGGTCAATCACCCGCACTGGCGCTGGTCGATCACCGCCGACGACCTGCTGGCCCTGCGCGGGGTGCGCCTCTTCGAGCTGCTGAACGTCAACCGTGACTCCAACAACTTCGCCGCCGGCGGCCGGCCCGGCACCGAGGAGCTCTGGGACTCCCTGCTGTCGCGGGGCATGGTCCTCTACGGCGTGGCCAGCGACGACACCCACGACTACCTCGGCGATTTCACCCTCGGCCTGGCGTATCCCGGCAAGGGCTGGGTCATGGTGCGCGTGACGGAGCTCACCGCCGACGCCGTCTGCGCCGCGCTGCAGCAGGGCGACTTCTACGCCTCGACCGGCGTGGAACTGGCGGACGTGCAAATCTCGGACAAGGAATACCGGCTGGCGATCAAGCCCCTGGGCGACACGACCTACACCACGCGCTTCATCGGCCGGAACGGTGCCGTGCTCAAGGAGGATTTCAGCCTGACCCCGGCGTACGCCTTCCGCGGTGACGAGGCCTACGTGCGCGCCAAGGTCGTCTCCTCGGCGGGAGAACTGGCCTTCTGCCAGCCGGCCTTCGTCAGGAAGTAGCGGCCAGCCCGGCCAGGATCCGCTCCATCTCGGGAGCGTGGCGCTCCATCTCCTCCAGCAGGCGGAACTGAACCCGCGCGCGCTGCAGGTTGTGCCCCGGACGGCCGCAGCGGAAATAGCGGTCACCGTCGAGGTGGTCGCTCAGGAAGCGCAGCCCGATCATGAACGTCATCAGCCGCGCGGCGAAGGCCAGCAGCCCGGCTTCGCCGGCGGTCAGCACCCCGCGCAGCTCGCCCAGGTAGCCGGCGGCAAAATCGCGGAATACCTCCAGGTTCAGCCGGACCCGCCCCAGGTCCTCCTCGTCCTCGCGGCCGGCGTTGGCGGCCGAGCGGATGGCGTCGCCGAAGTCGTAGAGCACGTGGCCGGGCATGACGGTGTCCAGGTCGATGACGCAGAGCCCGCGGCCGCCGGAGTCGATCAGCACGTTGTTGAACTTGGTGTCGTTGTGGGTCACGCGCAGCGGCAGCCCCCGGCGGCGCGCGTCTTCCAGGGTCGCGAGCAAGGGCTCGCCGTGCCCGGCCGCGAAGTCGACCTCGGCGGCGGCCGCGTCCCTCCGGCCCGCACGGTTCATGTCCAGTGCTTCGCGGAAGTCGTCCAGCCGGCGGGCGAGATCGTGGAAGCGCGGGATGGTCACGCGGAGCGGCGGCGCCGGCAGGTCGGCCAGCAGGGCCAGGAAACGCCCGTAGAGGCGCCCCGCCTCGCAAGCCTGGGCCGGAGTGCCGGGCCGCGCACCCAGCTCGCGGTGGTCGATGAACACGAAGCAGCGCCAGTATTCCCCGCTCCCGTCATGCAAAAAGGACGCGCCGTCGCGGGCGGGCACCACGGTCAGCACCTCGCGCGCGGGATCGCTGCCGGGCACCCCGTCGAGCCGTCGGCGCATGTGTTCGGTGACCCGGACGATGTTGTCCATCATGCCGGGGATGTCGGCGAAGATGCGGCCGTTGACCCGCTGCAGGATGTAGCCGGAATGCCCCCTATCGCGCACGCGCACCCGAAAGGTCTCGTGGATGTGCCCGGCTCCGTAGCGTTCGATCGACGTCGCCCGGCCGTCGGCGGCAAATCCGGCGAACACGCCCGGGGCGGCCTCGTCGGCGGGGTTGACTGGCGTTTTCTTCCCGGTCATGACCCTGCCATTATAATGTCGCCGCCGGATGTTGACAAGGCGGAAAATATGTGGTATTTTTTTCTCGGAATGGCCCCTTAGCTCAATTGGCAGAGCAATTGACTCTTAATCAATAGGTTGATGGTTCGATTCCATCAGGGGTCATTTAAGATCTTCCTATCCTCTCAGTAAATTCTAAAAAAAACTAATTGTGCTTTAAGGTTCGACGTTCGAGGTTCGACGTCCGACGTTGAAGATAAAGCCTATTCGCTTGGATGCTTTTTACGAATTCTAAGCAGGTGCTGATCTCTGTTTCAGATGAGGAAGGAATATCCATCTCTATGCGGCTTCTCATCACTCATCACGCATAACGCATAACGTATAACGTAGGGCTGCTGAATGCTGTTTCTCGTTACGCGTTACGCGTTACGCGTCACGATTGGCCGTAGATGCTGTTGCCGTATGCCGTACGCCGTCAGCCGTTTGCCGAGTTCCCTCTTGCTGACACGGTCAATGTCACTGGCACTGGTTTTATTGAAATTTCCCGGCCGGTCGGCTAAAATGCCCGGAAAAGGGAGATGCCATGCCCCCAGCCGAGATCGTGCGCGTGAGCGGCGCGCGCCTGCGCCGCGAGTTCGTGATGTTCCCCTATCGCCTGTACCGTCATTTCCCCAACTGGGTGCCGCCCCTCATCGGCGACGAGAAGAAATTCCTCTCGCCGCGCCACAACCAGTTCCTGCGCAACAACCGCGTGGAGCTGTTCCTGTGCCGCCGCGGCGGCGAGACCGTGGGCCGCGTCGCCGCCGTCCTCAACCTCGACCACCAGCGCCACCACCATGACCGCTGCGGCTTCTTCGGCATGTTCGAGTGCGCCGACGATTCCGAGGCGGCGAGGCAGCTGCTGGCGGCCGCCGAGTCCTGGCTGCAGGAGAAGGGCTGCGATGCCATGCGCGGCCCGGCCAGTTTCTCGCTGAACGGCGTCGCCGGCCTGCTGATCGACGGCTTCGACCGGCCGCCGGCCGTGCTGATGGCCTACAATCCCCCTTATTACCAGGGGCTGCTCGAAGGCCTTGGCCTGCGCCCGGCGATGCGCTTCTTCGCCTACGAGGTGTCGCGGGAGACCATCCGCTTCCCGCGCGCCCTCGAGCGCCTGGAGGAGCGCCTGCGCCGCCAGGGGATCGTCTTCCGCTACTTCGACCTGGCCCATGCCGCACGCGACATGGGCATCGTCATCGGCCTGTTCAACCACGCCTGGTCCGACAATTGGGGCTTCGTGCCCACCCGACTCGAGGAGGGGCTGGAGGACCTGAGGAAGATGCGCCCGGTGATCCGCCCCGACCTGATCATTTTCGCCGAGAAGGACGGCGTGCCGGTCGGATTCTCCCTCTCGCTCCCCGACATCAACCAGGCGCTGCGACCGCTACGCGGCCGGCTGTTCCCCCTGGGCTGGCTGCGGCTGCTGCGCAACCTGAAGCGCATCGACGCCATCCGCGTCACGCTCATGGGCGTGCGCAGGGAATGGCGGCAGATGGGGATTGACCTGGCATTCTACCGCCTGACCGCCGAGAACGCCTACCGCCACGGCATCTACAGGGCGGAAATGTCGTGGATCCTGGAGAGCAACGAGCCGATGAACCGGGTGCTGCGGCACATCAACGCCCGGGTGACCAAGACGTACATCATGTACGAGAAACAGATCTAGAAAATGATGTCCTAGAGAAGTGCTTCAAGGTTCGACGTCCGAGGTTCGACGTCCGACGTAACGAAGGCCAAATCGCTTGTGTGCTAAAGATTTCTAGTTAGGTGCTGATCGTCATTGCTGCAGGTCAGGATCGCTACCGGGGTTTTTCGAATCACGAATCACGATTTTGTGGTTATTGCCGTCCCTAACACAAACATGAACACAAGCGCAAAGAGTTCGGCAAGCTTGTTTTATTCGGTTCCTCCCACTATTCCGATCACGCGAAGTTCGTTTTAACCCCGTCTTGACTTTGTCGGCGATTCCGCTACACTGGGGATGCTTGTAAAGCCGAGGTGTTCTTCGATGCAAATGCGCGTCGTTTCCGGCCATCTGAACGGTGTGGTCGTCCTGCAGCCCGGGGTGAGCGAGGACGAACGCGGCTTCTTTCTGGAGGCGTTCCGCGCCGACCAGTTCCGCGACCTGGGGCTGCCCGACAGCTTCCTCCAGGACAACCACTCGCGATCGCAGAAAGGGGTGCTGCGCGGCCTCCACTTCCAGTGGCAGCCACCCATGGCGAAGCTGATGCGCGTGACCCTGGGCAGCGCCTTCCTGGTCGCCGTCGACATCCGCAAGGGATCGCCGACGCTGGGGCGCTGGTTCGGCATCGAAGCCTCGGCCGGGAACAAGCTGCAGGTGTTCGCCCCGGCCGGATTCGCCCGCGGCTTCTGCGCCCTTTCCGACTGGGCCGAGGTTCAGTACAAGTGTACCGCCATCTACAATCCCGAGGCCGAGGCGGGCATACTATGGAGCGACCCGGCGCTGGGCATCTCCTGGCCGGTCCGGGAGCCGATCATGTCTATGAAAGATCGCCAAGCCCGCACCCTGGAGCAGTGGCTGGCCAGTCCCGAATCAGATTCATTCACCTTTCAGAGCTTAAAGTGATAGCGTTCGTGTTTGTGTTGTGAACAGCACAAACCGCACTATCGTAATTCGTGATTTGTAGTTCGTGATTCGAAAAAGCCCCGTTATAACGATCAGCACCTGATTAGAAATCTTATGCACCCAAGCGAATTGGCCTTCGTTACGTCGGACGTCGAACCTCGAACGTCGAACCTTATGGCACCCCAGGTCTTCTGCCGGTTCTTATAGCTTCTTGAGGATCTTGATGCACTCGCTGCGCAGCGCCTTCAGGCTCTTCTCCTCGACCGACTCGAGCGACTTGATGCGCAGCTTCTTTTCCAAATCGCGGGCAACCGCGTCGCTGGCGGTATCGCGCAGGAAGCTGCCCAACAGGGTCTCCAGATTGGGGAACAGGTCGCGGTTGGCGCCGAGTTCCTCCAGGAATATCCGGGGGTTGAAGGCGATCAGGTTGCCCATGATCTTGTTCAGGTTCACTTCGAACCCGCCGTAGGCGATGGTGAAAAGGCGGAAGCCCAGCTTGACGGCAGCGGGATTTCCCGAGTAGATCTCCCCCTCCAGCACGCCCAGGTGGTCGTTGATGGAGTTGAGGACCGTAAAGCCGTCCTTGATGTCCATGACCTTGGCGCCGTCGGGAAGCAAGGCGATGAGCTTCTGGGCGACTTCCTCGTTGGGTTCAGCGTAATAGGCGTTCCAGTTATCCTCGAGAGCCTTCCAGTCGGGTGCCGGAGGAGTCTGGGCGAGCCCTGCCGCGGTCGCGAGAAGGAGCCATGCGCCGATCACTGCCATTCTTCGCATCATGCCGTTCCTCCATTCATCGCATTGTCGAGCGAATTATAATCAAAAATAATATAAAATCAAACAAAATCAAGCCCCCGGGCTTTTTTTTGCCGATTTTTGCGGCGAGCACCTGTGATAGGGATATGATATCTGAGTGACGAATAACACGGCTTCAGATCTAGTCAGCGTCTTACAGTACGACGGTCCTTCAAGGTTCCACGTTCCATGTTCCAAGTTCCATGTTAAGGCACTTTTCTGGCTTTAAACGTGGTACATGGTACGTGGTACGTGGAACCTCGACGGACTGTAAGACAGTTGTCTGACCGTCCGCCGTATGCCGTGCGCCGAGTCCTGCCAGCCCTATTCGTACTTGACGGCGTCGACGACCGAAACCGCCGCCGCCTTGCGCGACGGGATCAGGGTGGCGCCGAAGCTGATCAGCAGCGAGGCGAACACGACGGCGGCCAGGTCGACGCCGTTGACGCGGAAGGGGACGAAGCCGACCTGGTAGATCTCGGCGGGGACCTTGATCAGTTCGAAGCGGTTGGCCAGGTGGCAGAAGCCCAGTCCCAGCGCCGCGCCCAGCGCCGTGCCCAGGATGCCGATGACGGCGCCCTGCAGGAAGAAGATGCGGCGGACCTGGGCGGCGCTGACGCCGAAGGAGAGCAGGATGCCGATGTCCTTGATCTTCTGCATGACCATCAGGATCAGGCCGGCGACGATGTTCAGCGAGGCCACGACGATGATCAGCGTCAGGGTGAAGAACAGCACCGTCTTCTCCAGGCGCAGCGCCGAGTACAGCGACTGGTTCAGCTCCTTCCAGGTGATCACCGAGTAGCGCGCCCCCAGGCGGCGGCGCATGGCCTCGGCGACCCGGTCGGCGGCGAAGATGTCGCGCAGGTTGACCTGCAGGTAGTGGACGCGGTCCTTCAGGGCGAACAGCTTCTGCGCCGCCCCCAGGCCGGTGATCACCGTGCCGTTGTCGAACTCGTACAGCCCGGAGCGGAAGATGCCGGCGACGCGGAAGCGGCGGAAGCGCGGCATGATGCCCATGGGCGAGAGGGCCGCCTGCGGCGTGACCACCAGGCAGGAGTCGCCGGAGAACAGCCCCAGGCGCACGGCCATCTCGCGTCCGAGCAGCAGCTCATTGTCGCCCTGCGGCAGGCGTCCCAGGTCGAGGTCCTCCAGCCACTTCTCCCTGCCGGGCCGCTCCAGGTCGAGGCCGCGCAGGACGGCGCCGGCCACGTCGCGGCCGCGCCCCTTGACCAGCACCGTGCCATGCACCACCGGGGTCACCGTCTTGATCTCGGGGAAGGCGCGGGCGATCTCGCTCTCCCGCTCGCGGAAGCCGGCGAAGCCCTCCTGGAAGCGGTCGCTGACCATCAGGTGTGCCGAGGAGCTGAGGATGCGGTCGCGGATGTCGTCCTGGAAGCCGCTGATCAGGGCCAGGGCGATGATCAGCGCCGCCACGCCGATGGCGATGCCCAGGATGGAGACGGCGGAGATGATGGAGATGAACGAGTTCTTTCGCCCCTTGGCCAGGTAGCGCCGGGCGATGAACCAGGCGAACTTCATTCCTTGGGCCTCAGCAGCGGGAAGAGGATGACGTCCTTGATCGAGGCGGCGCCGGTGAACAGCATGACAAGGCGGTCGATGCCGATCCCCTCCCCCGCCGCCGGCGCCATGCCGTGCTCCAGCGCCGTCAGGAAGCCGTTGTCGATGAGCTGCGCCTCGTCGTCGCCGCGCTCGCGGTCGCGCGCCTGTGCCTCGAAGCGCCGGCGCTGCTCCAGCGGGTCGTTCAGTTCCGAGAATCCGTTGGCGATCTCCATGCCGGCGATGTAGAGCTCGAAGCGCTCGGTCTCGCGTTCGTCGAGGCGCGAGGCCTTGGACAGGGGCGAAATGGCCTTGGGGAAATAGGTGACGAAGGTCGGCTCGTCCAGCCCGTCCTCGACGTAGTGGCTGAACAGCAGGTCGAGCATCTTGCCGTAGGTGGGCGGCAAGGGCTCGTTCGGCAGCGCCTGCGCGATGTGCCCGCGCACGGCCGCCTCGTCCCACAGCTCTTCCGGCGCCAGCCCCGATTTTTCGGCGATGGCGTCCATGTACTTGACGCGGCGGAAGGGCGGCGTCAGGGGGATCTCCTTCCCCTGCCAGCGCAGCACGGCGTCGGGCAGCAGCTCGCCGGCCAGGTCCAGCAGCAGCTGCTCGCTGAGGTCCATGTAGTCGTTGAAGTCGCGGTAGAGCTCGTAGAACTCGATCATGGTGAACTCGGGGTTGTGCATCAGCGAGATCCCCTCGTTGCGGAAGTTGCGGTTGATCTCGAATACCTTCTCCATGCCGCCCACCAGCAGCCGCTTCAGGTAGAGCTCGGGGGCGACGCGCAGGTAGAGGTCGATGTCCAGGGCGTTGTGGTGGGTGACGAAGGGCCGGGCCGAGGCGCCGCCGGGGATGGGGTGCATCATCGGCGTCTCCACCTCGACGTAGCCGCGCTGGTGGAAGAAGCGGCGCACGGCCTGGATGAGGCGCGAGCGCTTGCGGAAGACCTCGGTGGCCTCGGGGTTGACGATCATGTCCAGGTAGCGCTGGCGGAAGCGCAGCTCCTTGTCCTGCAGGCCGTGCCACTTCTCCGGCAGCGGGTGGAACGACTTGGCCAGGAAGGCCAACTCCTGGACCAGCACCGACAGCTCGCCGGTGCGCGTCTTGAACACCGTGCCGGCGGCGCCGACGATGTCGCCGATGTCCAGCAGGCCGGTGACCGCCCAGTCGCGCTCGCCCACCCCGTCCTTGCGCACGTAGACTTGCAGCCGGTCGCTGCCGTCGAACAGGTGCATGAAGACGCTCTTGCCCATGCTGCGGATGGCCACCACCCGGCCGGCGACGCGCACGGCCGCGGCGTCCCGCTGCAGCTGCTCGGCGTCCCGCTCGCGGTGGGCGGCGATGACCTCGGCGAAGCGCTGGCTGACCTCGTAGCGGTAGGGATAGGGGACGACGCCCAGGGCCTCGAGCTTCTTGAGCTTCTCCTGGCGGACGGCGAACTGTTCTTCCATGGCATTACCTCATTCGTCAAGGATTTTCTTGCTGCGGCCGACCACCACGCCATCGAAGCGCTCGATGGTCTCGGGGGGGAAGCCGGCGTTGGCCACCAGGTAGCGGGAGGAGAAATCCTGGTACTGGGGGTCGAAGAAGATGCGCCGGTTCCCGGGCAGGAAGACCTCCAGCCAGCGGTGCGGCACCGGCTCGATCCGGCCGCGCACCTCGCGCAGGAAGAAGCCGTTGACCTGCCGGCTGGAGACGCCCACGCAGGCCAGCAGCGCCTGGGCGACGTTGGCGTAGCCGATGCAGTGCCCCTTGCCCTGGGCCAGCACTTCGGCGGCGCCCTGGGGCAGCTCGGCCTCGTCGTAGGCCACGCGGTTGCGCAGGAACAGCGAGATGCCGCGCAGGTAGTCGGCCAGCGACAGCGCCCCCTGGCTGGCTTGGGCGAAGGCCTGGCGCACCGCCCCGGGCTGGGCCGCCAGGACGGCGGCGTCGACGGCAAAGCGGTGGTTCAACCCGCGCAGGCGCAGGGTGCGGCTCTTGAGGTCGACGCGCAGCCCGCCCGGGACGGGGCGCACCGCCTGGCGGAAGTTGTCGTTGCCGAAGTCGCTGAAGAGCATGGGGGCGCGGCAGGTGACGAAGACCTCCAGGCGGCTCTCCTGGCTGAGCGGCGACCAGGCCAGCAGGAACAGCAGCAGCGCCTTCACGGGATCACCTTGTCCAGGATGGCGTTGATCAG